>NZ_JBEZFI010000031.1:0-70581 GCF_040649295.1 Micromonospora sp. NPDC048999
GCAAACTCGTCGAACGACCCACCGCCGAGCCCGTCACGAGCACGGCCACGGCTGCCTAATCAAGATTTCTCATCCACAACTCTTGACTATTGCTCTAGCAACGTTCCGGGAGACACCGAGGAGCAGGGCGTATCCGTGAACTACGACTACAAGGGGCCAGGGAAACACCGCGCCGTATACGAGCGATCGATCAGCACTTAGCATCAAGCGGCCCGCGCAGTACGTCACCGCCGGAACGTGCAGGGCGAAGGCGACCTCGACACCGTGTGATATCGGTCCCCGAGGGTGGAGCTATTCCGGTGAGATCCTCGCCCTCGCGCAGCTCTGCGGGCAGGTCATAGGCGTGCTCGCAGCGGCGAGGCCCGTCTTCCAACGGCGTCACATCTCGCGCTGCTCGCTTCAATGCGGACTACGGTTCCCCCGCCCGCCGGGTTCGGCTTGCGGTCTCGTCCAGCGGCTGCGCCCGCCCCTTGACGGGGCGGGCGCAGGTCACGCGGCGTGATCGACGCTCACCTCTTCCCGAAGGTCAAGTCTGCCCTGCCACCGTCACCCGGCGGCACCGCGCTCTTTACGCTGCCTGCTGGTCTTGCGGGCCGAAGTTCCACTTCCAGTCGAGGCGGTGGCGGCCGAAGGTGCGGCGTTCGCCCTTGAACCCGGCGCGCAGGAGTTTGATGTCGGCGATGAGGCGGATGATCTCCCGCTTGACCGGGACGTCGTCGCCGAGTTCCTGCCACGGCGGTGATCGAGGCCCAGCGGCGCCAGGCACCCGCCAGGACCGTCTGCAACAGGTCCTCGGCTCGAACGGCGTCCCCGGTCAGCAGCCAGGCCGAGCGCAGCAGCGCGTCGGAACGCGCCGTGACGGACTCGGCGAAGCCGTCCGGCGGCGCCGGTTGCTGGTGTTGTCGCACGTGTACCTCCCGACCGGTGAACGCGTCGGGAGGCCGTTCAGGTTAACGCGGCGGCCGCCTCATGACGGGGCCCAGGGCAGTGCGGTGTGGTCGGTGGCGAGGGGCCGCAAGCGCTCCTGGATGGCGGTGCATGCCCGCTGGTAGGCGATGACCTCGTCGTGGAGCAGCGAGACACTGTTGGCGGTCTCCATGAGGGCGATCAGCTCGAAGGCGAGCTGCTCCGCGTCGGTGCTTCCGATGAGCTGGTCGAGTTGACGGGCGTCTTCGATGGTGCGGACAACAAGGCGTCGCCAGTCCAGGCTGGCGGCGGCAACGGCGTCCCGGACTCGGCCGGGGCGACCTTCGAACTCGACAGCGACCGTGAAGAAGAAGCAGCCGCCCGGGAAGACCCGCCGCTGCGAATAGGTCAACCAGCTCTCGCACAGCCGCCACACCCGCCCGAGCCCGGGCGGGGCGCTCAGCGCGGGTTGGACGACCTCGGTGATGAAGATCTGGGCGGCGGCTCGGACGGTGGCGAGCTGAAGCTCCTCCTTGGAGCCGAAGTAGCCGAACAGCCCGCTCTTGCTGAGGCCCAGTTCGCCGGAGAGCCCGCCGATGGACAGGCCCGCCAAGCCGTTGCGTGACGCGATGTCCGCCGCCCTGCGCAGGATCACATTTCGCGCCTGCTCGTCTCGCGGTCGCCCGACCATGCCCACCCCTTCGCGTACGAACGTTCGGTAACGGTACTCCACGAACTGCTTGTAGGGCTGCTACATTCACGGCCTAGCACGAACGTTCGTGCGGAAAATGAGTCGGCGTCGGCCCGTGAACCACCCGTCGGCCCGCGCCGATGCCCCCACGCCTCGGCCCTTGATGAGGAAAAAGATGAAGATCGCCGTGTCGCTGGTCGGATCGGCCCTGAACGCCGCGTCCCTGCTGTCCCCTCGGACGGCCGGCAAAGCCGCCCTCGCGCTGTGGCGCCGCCCGATGCGGCGCGGCACGGTGCGGACCATCGAGCGTGAGACGCACGATGCGGCCGTCGCTGAACGGCTCGCTGTCAACGGGAAGGATGTGGTGACCTACCGCTGGGGCGACGGTGAGAAGCCGGTGTTGATGGTGCACGGCTGGCAGTCGCGTGGGTCCCGGTACGCGGGATTCGTCCCCGTGCTGCGAGACCTGGGATTCAGCCCCATCACCTTCGACGCCCCCGGGCACGGGGATTCCGGCGGTACGTCCATGACGATCCTCGAATACGAGGAGGTGATCCGCCACCTGCAGGGCCGTTACGGCTGCTTCGAGGCCGTCATCGCCCATTCCTTCGGGGTCCCCTGCGTCTTCCACGCCCTCCGCAACGGCGTCGGGGCGGGGCGGCTGGTGGCTGTCAGCGGCGTAGCCGAATTCGGATTCCTGGTTGACGAGTTCAGCCGGCAACTCGGCCTCTCCGGGCGGGTGCAGCAGGAGCTACGACGCCGGATCGAGGAAGATCTGTTCCCGCACGAGACGGAGATCTGGGAGCGGTTCTCCTCGGTCTACCGGCCGACCAGCCTCGACATCCCTGTTCTTGTCGTCCACGACGAAGGTGACGACTGGGTGCCGCTGGAGCACGCCCACCGGATCACGGCCGCTCACAAGGCCCGGCTTGTCGTCACCCGTGACCTCGGGCATCGCGGGATTCTGGGCCAGCCGGAGGTGATCAACGCGGCCGTGGAATTCATCAGGCCCGGGGCGGTGACGCCGAGTCGGGTCACCGGCGCCGGGTGAGGATCAGGTCGGCGACCAGCGCGGTCCACCCGGTCTGGTGCCACGCCCCGAGCCCGGCGCCGTTGTCACCGTGGAAGTACTCGGGGAAGCAGAGCAGATCGCGCCAGTCCGGGTGGGTCTGGAACAGCTGGGCCGCGCCGTAGATGGGCCGCCGGCCCCAGTCGTCCCGGGTGAACAGCGAGATCAGCCGGGCGGACAGGTCGTCGGCGACCTCATCCAGGGTCCGCTTCTGACCGGAGCGGGTCGGGTACTCCACCTGCAGGTCGTCGCCGAAGAAGGCGGCGTAGTCGCGTAGCGCGCTGATCAGCAGGAAGTTGGTCGGCATCCAGATCGGGCCGCGCCAGTTGGAGTTCCCGCCGAACAGCCCGCTGGTCGACTCGGCCGGCTCGTAGCCGACGCTGAACTCCTGTCCGCCGAGGGTCACCGTGAACGGCTTGTCCAGGTGGGCGCGGGAGAGCGTACGCAGGCCGTAGTCGGAGAGGAACTCGTCGGGGTCGAGCATCCGGGCCAGCAGCCGGACCACCTGGTCGGGTCCGACCATGGACAGCAGTCGCTGCTGCCGGCCGTCGGGGCCGATCCGGCGGGCGCCGATCACCTCGGCGTACTCGGGGCGGTTGGTGAGGAACCAGCGCAGCCGGGCGCCCAGCTCGGGCAGCCGGTGCAGGGCCTGCGCGGTGAGCCGGGTGGTCGCCGCGAGCGGCAGCAGCCCCACCACCGAGCGGACCTTCAGCGGCACCGTCGTGCCGTCGGCCCGCCGCAGCACGTCGTAGAAGAAGGCGTCCTCGTCGTCCCAGAGCCCCTGCTCGTACGCGGCGGCGGCGATGTACGCGAAGTGCTCGAAGAACTTCGTGGCGATGTCCACGTACGCCCGGTCGTGCTCGGCGAGCACGATCGCCATGTCGAGCAGGTTCAACGCGTACATGGCCATCCAGCCGGTGCCGTCGGACTGCTCGAGGATCCCGGCGACCGGCAGGGCGGCCGAGCGGTCGAACGGGCCGACGTTGTCCAGCCCGAGGAAGCCGCCCTCGAAGACGTTGTTGCCGCCGGTGTCCTTCCGGTTGACCCACCAGGTGAAGTTGAGCAGCAGCTTGTGCATGATCCGGGCGAGGAACTCGTGGTCCCGGCCGCCGTCGATCTCGTACACCTTCAGCGCGGCCCAGGCGTGCACCGGCGGGTTCACGTCCCCGAACGCCCACTCGTACGCCGGGATCTGCCCGTTGGGGTGCAGGTACCACTCGCGCAGCAGGAGCAGCAGCTGGTCCTTGGCGAAGCCGGGGTCGACCCGGGCGATGGTGACGCAGTGGAAGGCCAGGTCCCAGGCCGCGTACCAGGGATACTCCCAGGGGTCGGGCATGGAGATCACGTCGAAGCTGGTCATGTGCCACCAGTGGCTGTTGCGCCCCTGGCGGCGCCCGGCCGGCGGCGGCGCGGAGCCGGGATCGCCCTCCAACCACCGCTTGACGTCGAAGTGGTAGAACTGCTTGCCCCACATCAGCCCGGCGATCGCCTGCCGCGCCACCAGGGCCTCGTCCTCGCTGGCCCCGGCCGGGATGACACCGGCGAAGAACCGGTCGGCCTCGGCGCGCCGCGCCCGCAGCACGCCGTCGAAGTCGTCGCCGAGTTCGGCCGGGGGCGGCGGCGCGCTCGCCGGCGGCGGCGGGGCGGTCCGGGTCAGCCGCAGCCGGATCTGCCGCTGCCCGCCGGCCGGCACGTCGAGGACGTAGTGCAGGGCGCCCTTGGTGCCCTTCCGGTCCGGGTTGACCGTGGCCGCACCGGCCACCACGTGGTCGTTGATCCCGTCCTTCGGGTACGGCGACCGCCCGGGCAGCCCCCACAGCCGCTCGGCGTTGGAGTCGTTGTCGCACAGCAGCGGGGTGGGCTCCCCGTCGCCCTCCAGCAGCAGTTGCCCGAGCACCCAGTGCTCACCCAGCAGGCGGGCGCCGGCGGCGGGACCGGCCGTGGTGCCGACGATCGTCGGCAGCCGGTCGCCGCCGGGCAGCCCCCACGCCCAGGTGTTGCGGAACCACAGGGTGGGCAGCACGTGCAGGGTGGCGTCCTGGTCACCCCGGTTCGCGACGGTCACCAGGACGCACAGGTCGGTCGGGGACGCCTTGGCGTAGTCGACGGTCACCGCCCAGTACCGGTCGTCGTCGAAGATCCCGGTGTCGACCAGCTCGTACTCGGTGTCGTCCCGGCCGCGCAGCGCGTTCACCGCGACCAGCTCGTCGTACGGGAAGGCGGCCTGCGGGTAGTGGTAGCGCCAGCGCATGTACGAGTGGGTGGGGGTGGAATCCTCGTACCACCAGTACTCCTTGACGTCCTCCCCGTGGTTGCCGCCGTCGCCGCCGAGGCCGAACATCCGCTCCTTGAGGATCGGGTCCCGCCCGTTCCACAGCGCGAGCGCGAAGCAGAACGTCTGCCGGTCGTCGCAGACGCCGGCCATGCCGTCCTCGTTCCACCGGTAGGCTCGGGACCGCGCGTGATCGTGGGGAAAGTAGTCCCACGCCGTGCCGTGTTCGCTGTAGTCCTCCCGTACCGTCCCCCACGCCCGCTCGGACAGATAGGGACCCCATGCACGCCAGTCCTGCGCCCCGGCGTCGGCCTGGGCGAGCCGCAGTCGCTCGGGGTCGGGGTTCACGGGAAGCGGGCGCTCAGTGATCACCTGCACATTTTCGACGCCGCCGGGGTACACCACCACAGGGACCATTGTCGTCGTGGCGCGTCACACCTCGCCGCCGGTGGAGGAAACTTGATCAATATTCGTTTCGGCCCGCAGCTCTGCGGGGACCTGTCCGCCTCCTCGACCCGCGAGTGGCTGGCCACCGACGGCCGGGGCGGCTACGCCATGGGCACGGTCAGCGGGCTGCGCACCCGCCGCTACCACGGACTGCTGGTGGTGGCCGGCGAGACCGCCGCGTCCCGCCGGGTGGGCCTGGTCAGCCTGGACCCGACGGTGACCCTGCCCTGCGGCGAACGGGTCCGGCTGGGCGCCCACGAGTGGTCCTCCGGGACGGTCGACCCGCGCGGCTTCGAACTGCTGGAACGCTTCGACCTGACCGACGGCGTGCCGCGCTGGCGGTGGCGGATCGGCGAGGTGGTGATCGAACGCGAGATCGCCATGGCGTACGGGCGGCCCTGCGTGGCGGTGGTGCACCGGCTGGTCTCCGGCGGCCCGGTCCGGCTGGACCTGGCCGCGGTGTGCACCTGGCGGGACGCGCACGGCGAGCGCCACGCTTACGGGCCGGCGCCGCGGCTGGCGCCGGTGGCCGGCGGGGCGGTGGTCGAGGGCGCGTTCCGGCTGGCCGGCCCCGACTGGACGCCCGAGGGACAGTGGTGGCTGGGCGTGCACCACCGGGAGGAGGCCGCGCGCGGTTTGCACCCGGACGAGGACCTCTGGTACGCGGGCCGGTTCTCCGGCCCGCTCGACGAGCCGGGGGCAACGGTGTCGGTGCTGGCCTGGGCCGGCGACCTGGCCGAGGAGCCGCCGCCGGCGACCGCGCTGGTCGAGGCGGCCCGGCGCCGCAATCGGGCGGTGGTGGCCGCCGCGAAACCGCACGACCCGGTCGAGGGCACCCTCGCCCTGGCCGCCGACGCGTTCGTGGTCCGCAGCGGCGCGGGGCCGGACGTGGTGGCCGGCTACCCGTGGTTCGGCGCCTGGTCGCGGGACACGATGACCTCCTACGAGGGGCTGTTCCTGTGCACCAACCGGGCCGACGAGGGCCGGGAGCTGCTGCGCGCGTACGCGGCGACGCTGTCGGAGGGGATGCTGTCCAACACCGCCGACACCGGGCGGGTGGAGTACAACACGGTCGACGCGACGCTGTGGTTCCTGCACGCGGTGAACCGGCACGTCACCGCCACCGGGGACACCGACCTCGCCGACGAGCTGCTGCCCGCGCTGCACGCCGTGGTGCAGGCGCACCTGGCCGGCACCCGCTACGGGATCAAGGCCGACCCGGCCGACGGGCTCATCACCCAGGGGGGCACCCCGGACACCGCCCTGACCTGGATGGACGCCCGGGTGCACGGCGTGCCGGTGACCCCGCGCACCGGCAAACCGGTGGAGGTGAACGCGCTCTGGGTCAACGGGCTGGCCGGGCTCGCCGAGCTGACCGCGTTGCTCGGGCGGGACGCCACCGCGCTGTGGGGGCTGCACACGAAGGCGTCGGCCGCGTTCCGGGCCCGGTTCCCGGCACCGGCCGGCTGGCTGCACGACGTGGTGGACGCCCCCGCGCACGCGTACCCCCTCGGTGCCGCGCCGCACCACGACGACGACCTGCTGCGCCCCAACCAGCTACTCGCCTGGTCGCTGCCGTACGCCCCGCTCGAACCGGACGAGCCGACACTGCGCCGGATCGCCGAGGGGCTGCTGACCCCGCTCGGGCCGCGCAGCCTCGCCCCCGGCTCCCCCGGTTTCGTGGGCCGGCACCGGGGCGGGCCGGCCGAGCGGGACTCCGCCTACCACCAGGGCACGGTCTGGCCGTGGCTGATCGGGCCGTTCGTCGACGCGTACCGCCGGGCCGGAATGCCCACCGACGACCTGCTGGTGGGGCTCGAGGGGCATCTGGTGGAGTTCGGCGTGGGTTCGGTCAGCGAGACGGCCGACGGATCCGCCCCGTACGCCGCCACCGGCTGCCCGTTCCAGGCCTGGTCGGTCGCCGAGTTGCTGCGCGTACGCCGGGCCCGCTGACCACCCGTCACATCCCGGAAACCAGCGCGTATCCCCTGGTTATCGACCACTCGGCAGGATGGGTAGCGACCCCGGCACAGGCGGCGGCCCCCGGCGAGGTGGGCCGCCGACGCGGCGCGGGAGCCACAACTCAAAGGGGGCCGCATGTCCGCTGACGCCGACGTGATCGACATCCAGCCCGCCCGAAACCTGCGGGTGCTGATGCTCTCCTGGGAATACCCACCCGTGCTCGTCGGTGGCCTCGGCCGCCACGTGCACGCCCTCTCCGTCGCCCTGGCCGCCGCCGGCCACGAGGTCACCGTCGTCACCCGGCACGCCGAGGGCGCCCCACTGGAGGAGTACGCCGACGGCGTCCGGATCATCCGCGCCGCCGAAGACCCGGTCCGCTTCCCACTCGCCACGGACTCCCTACTCGCCTGGACCATGGCGTTCAACCACACGCTCACCCGGGCCGCCCTACGCGCCGCCGACACCGGCGCGTACGACGTCATCCACGCCCACGACTGGCTCGTCGCCCACACCGCGGTCACCCTGGCCGAGCACCTCGCCCGGCCCCTGATCACCACCATCCACGCCACCGAAGCCGGCCGGCACCAGGGCTGGCTGCCCGAGGAGATGAACCGCACCATCCACGGCGTCGAACACTGGCTCAGCAACGCCTCCACCCGGGTGATCACCTGCTCCGGCTACATGCGCGACCAGGTGACCCGGCTCTTCGACGTGCCCAGCGGACGCGTCGACGTCGTCCCCAACGGCGTGAACGACCGGGCCTGGCGTGCCCGCCCTCGCGCGGTCGCCGCCGCCCGCGCCCGCTTCGCCGGCGACGGCCCCCTGATCGGGTACGCCGGCCGGCTGGTCTACGAAAAGGGCGTGCAGCACCTGGTGCACGCGGTGCCGTACCTGCGGGACCGGCACCCCGGGCTGCGCGTGGTGATCGCCGGCGACGGCCCGTACCAGCCGGAGCTGGTCGACCAGGCGCAGCGGCTGCACCTGGACGACACGGTCCGGTTCGCCGGCTTCCTGGACTCCACCCAGCTCCCGGCGGTGCTCGCCGCCACCGACGCGACCGTCGTCCCCAGCCTCTACGAGCCGTTCGGCATGATCGCCCTGGAGGCGGCCGCCGCCGGGGCGCCGCTCGCCGTGGCGCACACCGGCGGGCTGGCCGAGATCGTCGAGCCCGGGATCACCGGGGTCACCTTTCCGCACAGCGACCCCGACGCCCTCGCCGGCGCGGTGCACCGACTCCTCGGCGACGAGGTCTTCGCCCGCCGGGTGGCCCGCCGCGCCCGCACCATGGTCACCCAGCGCTACGGCTGGGAAACCGTCGCCGCCCGCACCGCCGGCAGCTACGCCGTCGCCGGCCGGGAACACGACGCCTTCCAGGCCCGCCGGGCCACCGCCCTGCCGACTACCGCCCGAGCCGCCATCACCGTCCCCGACGGAAACCTGCTGACCGGCGCCGCGAGCTGAGCCGCGCCGCCGCGGACTTCCCGACCCGGCTGCGGCCATCCTCCCCAGTGGACCGTCCGGGTGATCCCCTCCACCCGGCCGGTCTGACTACAGTGGCGTCGTCTTGTCGATCAAGTTTTCGGAGAGGGCGAACCGACATGATGGGACCGTCCCACGCGCTGTCCGGCGCGGCGGTGTGGCTGACCGGCTCCTGGGCGCTGGGCCAGTTCGCCGACTACCACCAGGCACCGCTGGCGCTGGCGGTGGGCACCGCGGTCTGCGCGGGTGGGGCACTCCTGCCCGACCTCGACCTCTCCGGCAAGGTGACCCGCAACCAGGGCGGCGCCACCGTGGCGCACACCTTCGGTGTGGCCACCCTCTTCCTCGCCGAGGTGGTCGAGAAGATCTCGCTGGGCGTCTACTACGCCACCAAGCTCAGCAAGGATCCACGCCGCAACAACGGGCACCGGACGCTGACCCACACCATCCCGTTCGCGGCCCTGGTCGGCTGGGGCACCACCGAATTGTGCGCCCATTATGGCAAGTGGGCGGTGGTCGGCGTCCTCTTCTTCATGATCGGGCTGGCGCTGCGCGGGCTCTTCGAGAAGTGGGCGGCGCGGGCCGGCTGGTTGGTCGTCACCCTCGTCTCGGCGGCCGCCGCCTGGTTCACCTTCGCCAACCTCCCCGGCGACCGGGGTTATCCGCTCATCGGCACCGCGGTCGGAGTGGGCTGCATCGTGCACGTCCTCGGCGACATGATCACCCGAGCCGGGGTGCCGATCCTCTGGCCGATCCCGATCAAGCGGCGGATGTGGACACCGTTCGGGGTGCCCCACAGCATCGCGCTGCGCACCGGCAGCAAGACCGAGACAGTCGTGCTGCGGACCGCGATGACCATCATCGCGGTGCTCGCCGCAGTGGGGCTGGTCGCACCCTCGGTACTGCAGCGGTTCAACAACGGGGCGTGACCGCACGGGCCCCGTGGAGGCGACGAAACACCCGCCTCTATGGTGGCCCGATGGCGTCGGTCAAGCAGATCCAGGTCACCTTCGATTGCACAGAACCTGAGCGGGTCGCACGTTTCTGGTGCGAGGTGTTGGGGTACGTCGTACCGCCGCCACCGGAGGGGTTCGCTTCTTGGGACGATTTCAGTCGCGCGCTGCCGCCCGAGCGTCAGGGCTCGGCGTTCGCCTGCCTTGATCCCTCAGGCGTGGGCCCGCGCCTGTACTTCCAGCGCGTTCCCGAAGGCAAGGTCGTCAAGAACCGGCTGCACCTTGACGTGCGGATCGGCACCGGGCTCGTGGGTGAAGAGCGCCTGGCCGCACTTGAGGCCGAATGCGCACGACTGGTCGCGCTCGGCGCGGTACGCGTGCGGCTGCTGCCTGCCGATGGCGAAAACGAGTCGTGCCTCGTGATGCAGGACATCGAGGGCAACGAGTTCTGTCTCGCCTGAGTAGTCGTGACCGTGACACCTTCGTAGCCGTGGTCAACCGTCCGGCCTCCGGTCAGGCTCGCGTCCGGAACGGGGCAAGAGTGGCGCGGACCTGATCGCCCGCGCCCCAGTCGTCGTCGAACTGGGCCAACACGGCGAGATGCTGTCGCAGCTGGACAATCGGCATGCGGGACCGCCAGTCGTCATCGAGAGCGGTCAGCTCCGCATAGACCTGGAAGAACCGTTGCGCCTCGGGCGGGGGCGAGGTGGACCACACATGGGCGAGGTCGACCTCGGCCCACATGTAGGACACGGCCGGGTCGATCAGCGCGGGCTGGCCGTCCGGGGTGGCCAGCACGTTTTGTGCCCACAGGTCGCCGTGCGTCAGGCACGCCGGCCGGTCCGGCAGCAGGTCGGGCAGCCGATGACACAGCCGCTCCAGCGCCGCCCGGTCACCGGGGTCGAGGGCCGCCTCGACACGGGGCTGCCCGAGCCACCGAAGCAGCCGGTGCTGTGCGAAGAATGCGAAACCGTCGTCATCCCAGGTATTGACCTGCCGGCGGCGGCCCAGCCAGTTGTCGCGGTGCCATCCGAAGCGAGGATGGGTCGTGCTCGTGTGCAGGCGGGCGAGCGCGTGCGCGAACTGCTCCCAGAAGGGCTCGCTGCGCGGCCTCGGCCGCAGCACCGACAACACCAGCAACTCTCGGTCTGCCAGGATCACCTCGGGTGTCGCCACGCCGCCGAGCTCGCGCAGGGCGGCCAGCCCTTCGGCCTCCGCGACGAAGACGTCGTCGGTCGGCGTGTCGGCGAAGGCCTTGACGAACACCGACGGCGCGTCCCGGCGGGTGGCTATGCCCGCGAGCGCCGCGACCCCACCCGTCGCCGGCTCCACGGTGACGACATCGCGCATCCCGGCCCGGAGCAGGCACTCCAGCAGGAACGTCGTCGAGCTCATCACGAAGGTGACCGCCTCCACCGGCTTCTATCGAAGTCCCCGGGCGGCGCCGGACGCGGACTTCATGACGATCGCCGCCACGATCACGCAGATGACGGACGGCAACAGCAAGACCCCGATCGAGAGCAACCCCAGCAGCGCTACGAGCGCAAGCACGACGGCGCTTGCGACCAACGCCGGCCGGGACAGCCGGCCGGCTACCGCCGCTATCAACGGCAGCACGCTGAGCGCGATGAGCCCGACGTACCACCAGGCCGGCGAGTTACCGTCGTGGCGCACCACCATCACGTACGCCACGGCGTAGGCGCCTGTCCAGACCGTTGCCGTCAACGCCAGCCATCGGGCCCACATGTGCCGATTATCGGCCACCCAAGGCCCGTTGAAAAGCCGATGGCCCACGCGCGCGGCGTCAGTCACGTCCCAACGCGACGTAGCCGGCAAGCAGGATGTCGATGGCCTGACCAAACCGGTGGTCGAAGTCGAGTCCGGCCCGGGTGGCGACGATCTCGCTCAGGTTCGGAAACTCATCCGGATCGAGCTGATCGGCCTGCTGGTCGAGGTCCGGCTCGGAGCCCTCATGGCCCGGCGTCTGGCCCACCTCGGCGAGGGTGTGCCCGATGGTGAAAGTAGCGATGACGTTGACCACGTCCATCGCTCGGCCCAACGGAAGCCCGGCGGTCCGCAGCGTGACCAGCCACCGCTCGGTGATCCCCGCTGACCCGCCGAAGAGCCCGGCGGTGGCTGCCGCTTACGAGGCCGATGTCACCTCGGACGGCTACGTCAACAACCTCACTCGTGTCTGGTGCTGGCGTCCTGACGTCCTGGTGTCCTTCCAGGCCCTGCGTGCTGATCTCCTGTCCGGATCAGGCCTGTCGCCGAGGGAAGTAGCCGTGATGGTTACCGCCACCGCCGCTGCCCGCGGCGACGCCTACTGTGCGCTGGCATGGGGATCCAGGCTGGCCGAGCTCAGTGACGAGGCGACCGCCGCAAGGGTGCTGCAAGGCGTGGACAGTGACCTGCCCGAGCGGGAGGCCGCACTCGCCGGTTGGTCCCGCCAGGTCGTCCAGGATCCGAATGCCACAACCGAGGCCCACGTGGAGCGTTTACGCGACGCGGGCCTCAATGACCAGGAGATCTTCGAGGCGACGACCTGGATCGCGTTCCGGCTGGCGTTATCCACCATCAACGATGCGCTGGGAGCACGGCCCGATCCCCAGCTTGCCGAGAGGGCGCCTCGGCTCGTTCGGGAAACCATCACCTACGGCCGCCAGGCCTAGGTCAGTCCGCTGGTCGTGTCTTCAGTGCCCCCTCGCGGTCGAGGGCGGCGACCTCGCGTACGGCCTCGGCGATGGCCGGGGAGTCCTTGCTGAGGATCGCACCGTGGTTGCTGGCGACCTTCGCGCTGATCTGGATGTTCGGGTTGCGGGCGCACACCGCGTCGAGGCCGGCGCGGATCCGTTCCTGCTCATCGCCGCGGCTTCCGAACGACGTGCCCGAGGCGACCACGTACCGCGCCGGGACGGTGATGTGGTCCAGCACCGGGCCCAGCTCGCGCTCGCGAGCGAGCTTGCCGAGTTCGATGTTGCTGTCGGCCTGCTGGGCGGCGGTCATCCGTGGGGCCAGGCCCGTCGGGCGTAGCAGCGGCAGGAACCAGCTCATCCGCCGGAACAGCTTCCGGATCCGCTGTTCCATGGCCTCGTCGAGCCAGTCGTACGGTTGCGCGCCGTCGACCAGGACCGCGCCCAGGGCACGGTCCGGGTTCCGGCTGGCCCAGTGCGCTCCGACGAACGCCCCGTAGGACCAGCCCACCACGAGCGCTCGATCCACGCCCCTGGCCGCGAGAACGGCATCGACATCCCGGACGGCTGCCTCGAAGGAGTACTCCGCCGAACGCTTCGACTTGCCGCGAGCCCGCTCGTCGTAGGTGATGTGCCGATAGTCGGGGCCGAGTTCAGCGATGACCCGCCGCCAGTAGCCCTGGGTGGCGAACTGGCCGTTGAGGTAGACCACGGGGATACCGGGACCGCCGGTGTCGGTGACGGCCAGCGCGGTGTCGTCGACCGGCAGCATGCCGGTCCACTTCGAACTGGGCGGGGAAGTGCTGTTCTGCGTCATGTTTCTGCTCTTTCAGAGGCTACGGGCGGTGATGTCGCCGTGGGAGGTGGTGGCGTGGATGTCGAGTTCGGCGGTGCCGTCGTTCTTGAGGGTGTTGCTGATGCGGCCGTAGCCGGTGCCGGCGTCCAGGGCGGCCGAGACGCCGGCGGCGGCGACGACCGAGATGTCGCCGGACTGGGTGCGGAGCACGACCGTGCCGCGCACGGCCTCGGTGATCCGGATGTCGCCCCGTGCGGTGCTGATCTCGGCGGGGCCGTTGAGCCGGCCGACCTCGACGTCGCCGTCGATCGCGGTGAGGCGGACGCTCGCGGCCTCGTCGATCTTGATCTGGCGGTACGCGCCGTCGAAGGCGACGTCGCCGAGGCGTCCGACGCCGCGGAGTTCGGCGCTGGCGGCCTTGGCCTCGATGCGGGAGCCGGCGGGCAGCTGGACGGTGACCTCCAGGGATCCGGCGGAGCCGAAGAGCTGGTTCTTGGGCTCGGGGGTGTGGATCCGCAGGACGCCGTCGGCGTAGGCGACGGTGGTCTGCTCGGCGGTCTGGGTGTCGCGGCTCTTGGCGGGGTTGGCGGGCCGGACCTCGACGGTGGTGTCGGCGCGGTCGGCGGCGATGAACTGGATGCGTCCGGCGGGGATGTCCAGGACGGCGGAGATCGGGGCGGGGGTGTTGAACTTCTGCATCGTGCTCTCCCGTGTTGGTTCGTTGTTTCTGATGCCGGAAACGCTACGTTGCTTTCCAAAGTCGAGCAATCTCCTTGTTGCAGCTGATCGGCATTTGCCCAGGTAGAAGCTAGGAAACTGTTGCAACAGCCCTGGGATGATTGCAACGGTGGCCATCCCAGTCATTGCAATGGCTGAGAGGTGAACGCTATGGTGGGGGCATCAGCCACGAAGGATCACCAAGGAGATCGCGATGCCGGGAGGCAGGCTCACCCAACAGGAACGCCAGCAGATCGCGCTGGGGCTGACGGACAGCCTCCCCTACGCCGAGATCGCCCGACGCCTTGACCGTCCGACCTCGACGATCACCCGTGAGGTGATGCGCAACGGCGGCCCCACCGCCTACCGCGCAGACCTGGCCCACCGCGCCACCGAACGCCGCGCCCACCGGCGCAGGCCCGCTTCCCCTCAAGGGGCGACGTCAGTCCCCCAGCCGCACGGACGCGACGCCGACGCGGTGACCGAGTACGAGGAGACGCTCACCACCGTCCTCATGGCTTCGGGCCTACCCAAGATGACGGCCCGGGTGCTGACCTGCCTGTTCACCACCGACGCGGGCAGCCTCACCGCGTCCCAACTCGCCCAGCGCCTCCAGGTCAGCCCGGCGTCCGTCTCCAAGGCGATCGCCTTTTTGGAGAGCCAGAGCCTCGTCCGCCGGGAACGCGACGAACGCCGCCGCGACCGCTACATCGTCGACGACGAACTCTTCTACCAGGCGACGATCGCCAGCGCCCGCTCCAACGACCAGCTCGTCGAAACCGCACGCCAAGGCGTCGCCATCCTCGGCCCCCACACCCCCGCCGCCACCCGCCTGGAGAACATCGCCCGCTTCCTCGACTTCATCAGCGAGAGCATCACCCGCGCCGCCGACCAGGCCCGCGAAGTCCTCCACACCAGGCCCGAATCGGCCTCACCCGACACCGCCCCACCACGTCCACGCCACGGATAGACAGCCGTCGTCCATGCTATTGACGAGCATCTAACGCATGACCTACCGTCTGTCGAAACGCTCAGTCGAAGCGCTTCGATGAATTTCCGGGCGTCGACCGGGAACCGCCGCCGGAGGAGGTGCGATGGCCACCATGCAGGACGTCGCCCGCCTCGCCCGGGTGTCGGTCAGCACCGTGTCGTACGCGCTCACCGGCGCCCGGCCGATTTCCCAAGCGACCCGGCAGAAGGTGCTCGCGGCCATGGCCGAGCTGGATTACCAGCCCAACGCCATGGCCCGAGGCCTGGCCAGCCGGCGCAGCCACATCATCGGCCTGCTGTTGCCGGTCGACGAGCGCGGCCTCGGCGCCACCGAGACCGCGTTCGTCACCGGCGCGGCCGCCGCGGCCAGCACCGCCGGCTACCACCTGGTCCTCTCCCCCGTCGGCGTCAACGACCTGGACGAGCTACGCCGGCTGGCCAGCCAGCGGATGCTCGACGGCGCGCTGCTGATGGAGGTGCAGCTGGCCGATCCTCGAGTGGCCGTCCTCCAGGAGGTCGGCGTGCCGCTGGTGCTCATCGGCCGCACCGAAAACCCGACCGGCCTGTCGTACGTCGACATCGACTTCGACCACACGGTGCGCGACGCGGTCGACCACCTGGTCGGTCTCGGCCACCGCCGCATCGTCTACGTCAATCACTCCGCCGCGGCCCTCGCCCACGGCTACGGCCCGGCGCTGCGCACCCGGGACGCGTTCACCGCGGCGATGGCCGGGTACGGACTGGAGCCGGTGATGATCCCGGCCGAGGACAGCGCCGCCGGCGGGCGCACGGCGCTCGGTGCCGCCTTCGCCCGGGCGCCCGATCTGACGGCGGTCCTCGCGATGAACGAGAGCGCGGTCTTCGGCATCCTCGGCGCGTTGGCCGGCCGGGGCCTGAGCGTGCCCGACGACGTCTCGGTCGTCTCGATGGTCACCTCACCCCAGGTCGCCGAGTTGGCGACCCCGGCGCTGACCGCGATGACCTCGCCCGGTTCGGCGCTGGGCCGGATCGCGGTCGAGGCGCTGCTGCGGCACCTCGACACCGGCAGCGGCGAGATCCACCAGCAACTGCTGCCCTGCACGCTGGAAGTCCGTGGGTCGAGTGGCCCACCGCGCACGAAGAAGGCGGCCAAGAGGTGAAGTTCACCGATGGATACTGGCAACTGCGTCCCGGCGTCAGCGTGCTGCGCCCCGGCACAGTGGAATCGGTGGAGCCGGACGAGCGCGGGTTCACCGTGTTCGCGCCCACCGGCCGGATCACCGGACGCGGCGACACCCTCAACCGCCCGGTGGTCACCGTACGGTTCTTCTCCCCCGCGCCGGGCGTGATCGGGGTGACCATCGGCCACCACTCCGGTGGGCTGCCCCGCGAACCCCGGTTCGCCCTGGCCGAGCGTACCGACCATCCCGTGCGGGTGGAGGTCACCGATCTCGCCGCGGCGTTGACCACCGGCGGGCTGACCGCGCGGGTCGCGCGGGTCGGCCCGTGGCGGGTCGACTTCCTACGCGGGGACCGGCTGGTCACCTCCTCCACCGAGCGCAGCATCGGCGTCGTGACCGACGCCGAGGGCCGCAAGTACGTGCACGATCGGCTGGCGCTGGGGGTCGGCGAGACGATCCACGGCCTCGGCGAGCGGTTCGGCCCGTACGTCAAGAACGGCCAGAGCGTGGACATCTGGAACGCCGACGGCGGCACCGCCAGTGAGCAGGCGTACAAGAACGTGCCGTTCTACCTCAGCAGCGCCGGTTACGGGGTGTTCGTGGACCACCCGGAGCTGGTCTCCTTCGAGGTCGGCTCCGAGGTGGCGGCGCAGACCCAGTTCAGCGTGGCGGGGCAGTCGCTGACCTACCACGTGATCGACGGCCCGACCCCGAAGGACGTGCTGCGCCGGTACACGGCGTTGACCGGCCGGCCGGCGCGGGTGCCGGCCTGGTCGTACGGGCTGTGGCTGTCCACCTCGTTCACCACCCAGTACGACGAGAAGACGGTGACCGAGTTCATCGACGGGATGGCCGAGCGGGACCTGCCGCTGTCGGTGTTCCACTTCGACTGCTTCTGGATGCGGCAGTTCCACTGGGTCGACTTCATCTGGGACCCGCAGACCTTCCCCGACCCCGAAGGCATGCTACGGCGGCTGCACGAGCGGGGCTTGAAGGTCTGCGTCTGGATCAACCCGTACATCGCCCAGCGGTCGTACCTGTTCGAGGAGGGCCGGCAGGCCGGCTACCTGGTCCGCAACCCGGACGGCTCGGTCTGGCAGTGGGACAAGTGGCAGGCCGGCATGGCGCTGGTCGACTTCACCAACCCGGACGCGGCCCGCTGGTACGCCGGCAAGCTCAAGGCGCTGCTCGACATGGGAGTCGACTGCTTCAAGACCGACTTCGGCGAACGCATCCCCACCGACGTGGTGTGGCACGACGGCGCCGACCCGCAGCGGATGCACAACTACTATTCCTACCTCTACAACCGGGCGGTGTTCGAACTGCTGGAAGCCGAGCGCGGCACGGGCGAGGCGGTGCTGTTCGCCCGGTCGGCGACGGCCGGCGGGCAGCAGTTCCCGGTGCACTGGGGCGGCGACTGCGAGTCCACCTTCGTCGCGATGGCCGAGTCGCTGCGCGGCGGGCTGTCGCTGGCGGCGTCCGGGTTCGGCTACTGGAGCCACGACATCGGCGGCTTCGAGGGCACACCCGACCCGGCGGTGTTCAAGCGGTGGATCGCCTTCGGCCTGCTCTCCTCGCACTCCCGGCTGCACGGGTCCGGCTCGTACCGGGTGCCGTGGGCGTACGACGACGAGGCGGTCGACGTGCTGCGCCACTTCACCCGGCTCAAGCTGCGCCTGATGCCCTACCTCGCCGCGGCGGCCGAAGAGGCGCACTCCGACGGGGTCCCGGTGATGCGGCCGATGATCCTGGAGTTCCCGGACGACCCGACGTCTGCCTACCTGGACCGGCAGTACATGCTCGGCCCGGACCTGCTGGTGGCGCCGGTGCTGAACGCCGACGGGCAGGTCACCTACTACCTGCCGGCCGGCACCTGGACCCACCTGGTCACCGGCGCACAGGTCACCGGCCCCGGCTGGATCACCGAGAAGCACGACTTCGACAGCGTGCCGGTGCTCGCCCGGCCCGGCGCGGTCATCCCCTTCGGCGCGGTCGACGACCGGCCCGACTACGCCTGGGCCGACGACGTACGGCTGCGGCTCCACGCGCCGGTCGACGGGCAGCGGACCCGGGTCCGGGTACCCGCGCCGGACGGCGGCACCGGAGCCGAGTTCGAGGTGCGGTACGAGAACGGTGAGGCCGGCGTGGAGCTGGTGGCAGGCGATTCGTCGGGATACCAGGTGGAGGTGGCGGCATGAACGGATTCGCATTTCCCGAGGGCTTCGTCTGGGGTTCCGCCACGGCGGCCTACCAGATCGAGGGTGCGGCCCGGGAGGACGGCCGGGGCCCGTCCATCTGGGACACCTACAGCCACACCCCGGGCCGCACACTCAACGGCGACACCGGCGACGTGGCGGCCGACCACTACCACCGCTGGGCCGAAGACCTGGACCAGCTCGCCGCGCTCGGGCTCGGGGCGTACCGGTTCTCGGTCTCCTGGCCGCGCGTGCAGCCGGGCGGCTCGGGGGCGCTCAATTCCGCCGGGGTGGACTTCTACTCGCGGCTGGTGGACCGGCTGCTCGAGCTCGACATCCAGCCGGTGGCGACGCTCTACCACTGGGACCTGCCGCAGGAACTGGAGGACGCCGGCGGCTGGCCGGCGCGGGACACCGCCGCCCGGTTCGCCGACTACACCGCCGGCATCGTCGGGGCGCTCGGCGACCGGGTGCACACCTGGACGACGTTCAACGAGCCGTGGTGCTCGGCGTACCTCGGCTACGCCTCCGGCGTACACGCGCCGGGACGTGCCGAACCGGCCGCCGCGCTGGCCGCCGTGCATCACCTGAACCTGGCGCACGGCCTCGCCGGCCGGGTTATCCGGGACCTCGCCCCGGCCGCCCGGCTCTCGGTCACGCTGAACCTGCACGTGATCCGACCGGCGTCCGACTCGGCGGCCGACCGCGACGCGGTACGCCGGATCGACGCGCTCGCCAACCGGGCGTTCCTCGGACCGATGCTGGACGGCGCGTACCCGGCGGACCTGCTCGCCGACACCGCGACCGTGACCGACTGGTCGTTCGTGCGCGACGGCGACGAGCGGACCGCGGCCGTGCCGCTGGACGTGCTCGGCGTCAACTACTACGCCACCACCCTCGTTCGGGCCTGGGACGGGGCGTCGCCCCGGTCGGAGGCGGACGGGCACGGCAACTCGGCCCACACCCCTTGGGTGGGCGCCGCCGACGTCGAGTTCCTGCCCCAGCCCGGTCCGCACACCGCGATGGGCTGGAACATCGACCCGGGCGGGATGACCGAACTGCTGCTGCGACTACACCGGGAGTACCCCGACCAGGCGTTGATGATCACCGAGAACGGCGCCGCGTTCGACGACGTCGTCGCACCCGACGGCGCGGTCCACGACGACCGGCGGGTGGACTACCTGCGCCGGCACGTCGCCGCGGTCGGCGACGCGATCGCGGGCGGGGCCGACGTGCGGGGGTATTTCGTCTGGTCGCTGCTGGACAACTTCGAGTGGGGGTACGGGTACGACCGGCGGTTCGGCATCATCCGCGTCGACTACGACACGCAGGCGCGCACCTGGAAGGACAGCGCCCACTGGTACCGCCGGCTGGCCACCACCAACCGGCTGCCGGACGCCTGACGCGCTGCGGGGCTGCCCGTCCGCCGGGCGGGCAGCCCCGTCCTGTCACGGCTTGGGCAGCTTGGCGCACAACCGGCGCGGGAAGGCGGGCTCCCCGGTGAGAACGCTTCCGCATCCGGCCTTCGTCGAGCTGGCGATCATGGCCCAGCCGCCCTGGCCGGACCAGCGCAGGAAGTAGCGGCGCACGTTGACCGACGGAATGCAGTCCTCCCTCGCCTCGACACCGCACGGCACCGGATCGAACGGCACGGTCATCACCAGCCACGTGCCATCGCAGCCCTCGACCGAGCCGGTGGAGTGCCGGGACACGTCCATGCCCTGCACCGTGACATCGATCCAGGCATGATCGCAGTGGTCCGCCGGCATCGGGTCGCAGCCGAACGTCGCGTCGCAGCGGCGGTACTCGTCACCGTCGGGTTTCCACGGCTGTTGGTTCAGCACGACGATCCGGCCGTCGATCGGCCCGGGCGCGGTCAGCGTCACCTCGCCCGGCGTGTGGGTGGGGCAGGCCCCGACCACCCCCGACAGGCGCGAATCCTGGACCACGTTGGCGAAGATGCGGTTGTTCTCCTCCACGAAGTAGGTGATGCGCGGATCGCGCGAGCAACCGTCGGCGTCGCCGAGCAGCGCCACGGTCAGCACGAGCGAGCGCGGGTCGTCGCTGACGCGTACCGCGGTGACGTCGGCCTGGAAGGTGGCCCAACTGGTGTCTTCGGCGGAGCCGGCCGGCGAGGGCACCGCCCCCGGCTGGGCGCAGCCCACGAGCATGCCGAGGCACAACAGGACGGCGGCGAATCGACGCATGGCAACGATTATCGGCCCGGTCCCGGCGCGGTCGTACCCCGTCCGGCGGGACGCCTGACGCGACCGGTCGCCATGGTCACCGGGAGGTTGCCGCCACTATCAGAGACGGCGGATGACCAGCCCTGGCTTGACCCCCGAGGCGGCCGACAGGTGCGCGATATCCTCCGGGTCGCTGGTGAATACGATCGCGCAGCAAGCCAGAGCAACGGTGACCACGCTGGTGTCACCGCGCTGCGCCTGGCAGCCGACAGCTGCACCATCTCCGAGCTGGCCCGACGCCTGAACATCTCACCCGGTGGTGCCAGCCAGCACGCGACCGTGCTCCGTGAATCCGGTCTGATCACCAGCCGCCGCCACCGCGACAAGGCACCGTGCGAGCTGGCCGGCACGCCACGCTGCCGAGGAGGTAGCCCTAGTTACGCGAACAACTGGCAAGGTAGAACATTTGGTTCGACACTCTTGTCCATGGAACGCATCGGTGTCCGGGAGCTGAACCAGAACACGAGCCAGGTGTTGGCTCGGGTGAGCGGCGGCGAGACCATCGAGATCACCGATCGCGGGCACCCGGTCGCCCGACTCGTTCCGGTAGGCGACGACAGGTCGACGCTGGCCAAGCTGGTAGCTGCGGGACGGGCCGTTGCTCCGACCGGCGGCGGTCCCGTTCCGCTTCCACCCAAGCTCGGAAACGAGGATGTGGACGTGGCCGCCACGCTCGCCGAAATGCGAGACGAGGAGCTCTGGTGATCTACCTCGATTCCGCCGCCGTCGTCAAGCTGGTGCGGCAGGAAGCGTGCAGCGCTGACCTGGTCTCCCGGCTCAACACCCACGACGACGTGCCGCTGGCCTCCTCCGCTCTCGTCGAGGTGGAAGTGCCCGGGGCGTTACGCCGATCAGCGCCGCAAGCCTTGATCGGAGTGCCGGCGGCCGTCGGACGACTCTTCCGACTGGAGATCGACAGTACGATCCGCGCGACTGCAGCCGCGTTCGCACGCAGCCGGCGGCGAAGGTCATCGCGGCGAGTCTGCGGGCTGCGCTCGGCTCGCTCGTGCGGCCGACGGGACCGTGCCGGTGGGCAGGTCGATGCCGACGAGCTCGCAGCGGGGCCGGTTTATACGCCGACGCGTTGCTCGGGGATGGAGAGGCCGTAGAGGGCCATCAGCTCGGGGCTGTCGATCCGGCTGCCGTCGGCCACCGAATCGCAGGAGATGTCGACGATCTGGTCCTTGTGCGCCAGCAGGTAGGGCCGGGCGCCGACGTCGGCGCTGGCCAGGGTCGCGATGCCGGACCAGTGTCGGCGGCCGAACAGCATCGGGTAGCCGCGCAGCCCGTCGTAGGTGGCGCAGACCAGCACGTCCGGGTACGGCAGGGCGGCCACCCGCCGAACCGCGGCGACGGTGAGCCCGGGCATGTCGACGGGCACCACGACGACCGCTTCGATCCCGTCATCGGTCAGCGCGGCCAGGCCGGCCCGGATCGAGGACCCCACCCCGGTCCCCCACGCCTTGTTGACCACCACGGTGGCCTCGGCCAGGTCCGCCGTCTCGCGGACCTGGTCGGCCGCCGCGCCCAGCACGACCACGACCTGCTCGCAGCCCGCCTCGCCCAGTGTCTCGATCATCTGGCTGATCAGGGGCTTCTCCCCCTGGTGCAGCAGCGCCTCGGGTCCGCCGATCCGACGGCCCCCACCGGCAGCGATGATCATTCCTGCGATCCGGTTCAGTTGTGCCCCCTCGACCAGGGGGACGGACCGGCGCAGCCGCGCCCGGTCCGTCCCGTCGTACGCACACCGGACCAACGAGCGCCCTCGCGCGGAGGTAGCGGGGCAAAACGGAAAATTGCGGGACTATGCCGCGTCGGCGTAGCAGTCGACGACGGACAGGTCGAGCGGGAACCGGACCGGAGTGTCGCCGAACAGCAGCCGGGTGGCCTGGCCCCCGGCGGCGGTGACCGCCGCCGCGACCGCGTCGGCCCGCTCGGCCGGGCAGTGCACGATCACCTCGTCGTGCTGGAAGAACACCAGCTCGGCCCCGGTGCCCGCAAGGGCCGTCCGGAGCCCGGCCAGCAGGGTGGAGGCCCACTCGGCGGCGGTGGCCTGGATGACGAAGTTGCGGGTGAACCGGCCCCGGGACCGGGCCGCCCGGGCCCGTGGACTCTGCGGATCCGCGTCCGGGTCCGCGTCCTCTCCGTCGGCGAAGCCCACCGACCCCGGCGGGCAGGTACGCCCCAACCACGAGCGCACCAGCCCGCCCGCCTCGCCGGTGCGCGCCGCCGCCTCGACGTATCCGAACGCGATCGGATAGTTGCGCTTGAGCACCGCGAGGGCGGGCAGCGCGGCGCCGCCGGTCTGCCCGTACATGGCGCCGAGCAGGGCCACCTTGGCGCGAGCCCGGTCACCGCCGAAGGCGTCCCGGGCCAGGGCGGCGTAGAGGTCTCCGGCGCCACCGGCGGCGGCGAGCCGCTCGTCGCCGGAGACCGCGGCGAGCACCCGCGGTTCGAGCTGCCCCGCGTCGGCCACCACGAACGTCCAGCCGGGGTCGGCCACCACCGCGCGCCGGATCACCTTCGGGATCTGCAGCGCCCCACCGCCCCGGGTGGCCCACCGGCCGGAGACCACCCCACCCGGCACGTACTCGGGGTGGAACCGGCCGCCGGCGACCCAGGCGTCCCGCCACGCCCAGCCGTGCGCCGTCCAGATCCGGTAGAGCTCCTTGTATTCCAGGACCAGCGGCACGGCCGGGTGCTCCACTCCGCGCAGCACCCAGGCCCGGGTGTTCGGCAGCTCCACGCCGGCCCGGGCGAACGCGGTGCGCAGCTCCGCCGGGGAGTCGGCGTGCAACTGGCGTACGCCGAACGCGTCGGCGATCCGGGCGGCCAGCTCGGCCAGCCGGCGGGGCGGCCCGCCGACCGGCGACGCCTCGCCGAGCAGGTCGGCCAGGGTCGCGTCGTGCACGTCGGCACGCCACGGCAGGCCGGCGGCGCCCATCTCGGCGGCGATCAACGCGCCGGCCGACTCGGCGGCGACCAGCAACCGGAACCGGCCGGGGTGCGCGGTGGCCGCGACCCGGGCGAGCTGGTCGGCGTACACCCGGGTCAACGCCTCGATGCCCGGGCCGGGTGGGCCAGACGGCGCGTCGAAGAGCGCGCCCTGGCCGTGGCCGGGCGGCTCCGGCGGGCGGGGCGCCGGGTCGGGCGGCACCGGCGCGCCGGTCAGGCGGGCCCAGGCGGCGGGGAGCGAGCGGGGCTCGCCCCACCGGCCGGCGTGGCCGAGCAGCAGCGCCTCGGTCAGTTCGACGTCGTGGCAACGGTCGAGTCGTACGCCGGCGCGCAGCAACGCCGGATAGCCGGTGGTGCCGGTGGCCCAGACCCAGCGGGGGTGATCGGCGGCCTCCCGTACGGCCACCGCGGCGGCCAGGTCGGCCGTCGGCTCGGCCGGAGCGGTGGGTCGGCCGGCGGGGTCGAGGGGTTGCAGCACTCCCCCGCCCCGCTCGTCCGACACCATCGCCACCAGCACGAACGCGATTCTGCCTCGCCGGTCCGACACTACGGCGTGAGGAGGGGGCCCCTGTTAACGCCAGGCGATAACAGGGGCCCCTTCCTAACCAGCAGGGCGAGCGTTACTTGCCGACGCCGGCGGTGAGGCCGGACTGGACCTGGCGTTGGAAGACGATGTACACGATCAGGACCGGGAGCGTGGCCATGGTGACGCCGGCGAAGAGGCCGGACCAGTCGGACTTGTAGCCCTGGTTGACCGACAGTTCGATCAGCCCCTGGGAGATCACCTGGTGCTTCGGCTCGCCTCCCACCGACTGCATGAGCAGGGTCGGCAGGTACCACTGGTTCCACTGGCCGAGCACGTTGAAGATGCCGATGCTGATCAGGCCCGGCTTGGCCATCGGCAGCATGACGTTGAAGAACGTCCGGGTATGCGAGGCCCCGTCGACCATGGCCGCCTCGGCGATCGAGTCGGGCAGGGTCCGGAAGAACGAGTGCATGAAGAAGACCGTGAACGACATCGACCAGGCGACGTAGACCACCATCAGCATGAGGTGCTTGTTGGGCCCGAGGAGCGGGAAGGTGACGCCCATGTTGTAGACGCCCTTGAACAGCGGCACCGCGGCCAGGTAGACCGGCAGGGTCAGGCCGGACAGGAACATGTAGTAGATCAGCCGGTTGCCGCGGAACTCGTAGCGGGCCAGCGCGTACGCGGCCATCGAGCCGAGCAGCATGGTCAGGGTGACGCTGCCGACCAGCACCAGCACCGTGTTGAGGAAGAACGACCCGAGGTGCCCACCGACCCAGGCGCGGGAGAAGTTGTCCCAGTGCAGCTTGCTCGGGATCAGGGACAGCGGCTCGCGGATGACCTCCGAGTCGCTCTTGAACGAGGACATCACCACCCACACCAGCGGGTAGATCACCATCAGCGCCCAGACCACCAGGAACAGGTGGGAAAAGCCGTTGAAGATCCGGGCGCCCACGGCTACCCGTGGGGCTCGCGCCCGCCGTACGGGTTCCGGGCGGGACGGGCTGGCCTGGTCGGCCCGGCCGAGACCGGGTGTCGCCGTGCTCATCGTCGCGGCTCCTTCAGTACTCGATACGGTCACGACGGGTGATCCTCAGCTGCACCGCGGCGAGCAGGATCGTGAAGATGGCCAGCGCGACACCCATCGCGCAGGCGTAGCCGTACTGGCCCTTCTGGAACGCGGTGAAGTTGAGCACCGACGCGAAGATCTCGCTGGCGTGGTTCGGGCCGCCCTGGCTCGGGGTCATGACGAAGACCAGGGCGTACATGTCCAGCGCGATGAAACCCAGGTAGACCCAGGCCACCGAGACGGTGTCCCGCAGCAGCGGCAGGGTGACCCGGAAGAAGGTGTGGAAGCGTCCGGCGCCGTCGAGGATCGCCGCCTCGTAGATCTCCTTCGGGATCGACTGCATCGCTGCGGAGAAGAGCACCATGTAGAAACCGGCCCCGCTCCAGACCGCGATGAACAGCAGCCACCACAGCACCGCCGGCACACCGAGGAAGGGCTCCGGATCGGCGGTGAACGCGATCGGGTTGTCCGCGTCGACCAGCCCGATCTTGATGAGCAGGCCGTTGATCAGACCTTGGCCGTCGGTGCGGTAGATCGAATTCCACATGACGGCGATGAGCACCAGCGACAGCACCTGCGGGAAGAAGAACACGATCTTGTAGAACCCGGAGCCGAACACCCCGCGGATGCCGGCCCTGTCCTCGCGTCCGCCCACGTTGAGCAGGAACGCGAGGAACAGGGCCAACGCGATGGTGAACAGCGGCACGGTGACCAGGAAGAAGACGTTGTGCCAGAACGCCATCCTGACCAGCTCGTCGGAGAGCAGCCGAACGTAGTTGTCAAGCCCGACGAACTCCTGCTTGTCGGAGTAGCCACCCCAGTTGGTCAGCGAGTATCCGGCCGCCTGGGCGAAGGGCCACACCACATAGAAGAGGTACAGCGCGACGGGCAGGGCCAGGAAGCCCGTGACGAAACGCGCAACACCGTGCCGCATGGTCACTCACTCTCTCGTTCGGATCAGGCGGTGCGGGTCTGCTTCGGGATCGACGAGTCCTTGGCGACCTTGTCAGCCGCCGCCTGCATCTTGTCGACGAACTGCTGCGCGGTGAGCCGGCCGGCCATCAGCTCCTCGGACAGGTTCTGGCTCTCCTTGTCCAGGTCGGCGTAGAAGTCCTGGTACTTGACGGAGATGAGTTCGCTGCCGCCGTTCTTCATGAGGGCGTTCGCGCTGGCGAGCGCGGAGTCCTGCACGTTGTCGCCGGATCCCGTGGTGGAGGCCAGCGACTTGGTCAGCTCGGCGAACTTGGCCGAGCCCTCCTTCGACAGAATCGCCCGCAGGAACTCCTTGGCGGCCGCCTTGTTGGGGGCCTTGCTCGGCACGACGAAGCCTTCGCCGGCGGCGGCGAACACGTCCTTCGGCGCCTTGTCGTCCGCGTTGGACCAGTAGTCGGAGAGCGTCATATCGAAGCCCGGCGGGATGGTCGCCGACATCTCGTTCTTCAGCCAGGTGCCGACCTGGATGAACGCCGCCTTGCCGTCGAGCCAGGCCTGCTGCGACTGGGTGTGGTCGAGCTTGCCGGGAAGGATCAGCTTGTCCTTAACCAGCTTCTCCCACGGCTGCAGCGCCTTGACGACGTCGTCGGCCTTCCAGGCGTTCTCCTTGAGGTTGTCGATGTCGACGATCGCCTGCTTACCCGCGGTCTTCCAGATGCTCGCCATGAGCGCCCACCGGGGGTAGTAGCCGTGGATCGCGTCGTAGACGTACGGCGACATGCCCTTGGCCTTGATCTTCGGGGCAAGCTCGAAGAACTCGGCCCAGGTGGTCGGCGCCTGCCAGCCCTCCTTCTGGAACAGGGCGCCGTTGTACCAGTTGCCCCAGACCGTGAACGCCACGTTCACGACGTAGAACTTGCCGTTCTGGCTGCCGTCGCTGACCGTGCCGGGGAGCAGTGTGTCGGCCACGGTGCCCTCGCTGTCCCAGGCGGGGGCGGCGAGCAGGTCGTCCAGCGGCTCGATGGCGCCCTCGTTGATCAGCGTGGCGCGGTCCATCATGTCCGAACCCGAGTTCATGACCAGGTCGCTCGGCTGCGTCGCCATCTTCGGCTGCTCTTCGGTCTTGATCTTCTGGGTGGAGCTCATGTTGACCGTGATCTTCGGGTGCTTGGCGCTGAAGATGACCTTGTCTTCCTTCGCCCACTGGTCACCGAGGCCACCGTTGAAGATCACCACCTTGACGGCGCTGTCGTCCTTCACGCCGAACGGGTTGTCCTTGCTCTTCGTGTCGCCGGTGTCGTCGGACTTCTTCGGCTCGCTGCCGGCGCAGGCGCTGAGCAGGCCCACCGTCGGGGTGGCGAGCAGGCCGGCCGCGGCGGCCCGCTGCAGCAGGGACCGGCGGCTGAGGTCGCCGAGGTTGTCGGGAGTAACGGACATCTTCGTCTCTCCTTGTGGTGTCGGGTCAGGTGATGCGCCGGAGGCGCCCGGCGTACCGCGACTCGAGGGCGAGGTGGTGCTCGTCCCCACCGGGGACGTTGGCGAAGAGGTAGACAGGGGGTACCTCCCCGCCCGGATCATGAGACGGCCCCCTTCGCGTCCTTGTGCCCGTGGACGGCCTGCGCGGTGCGCCGGAAGGCCGCGTGGGCGCGGTCGTGGGTGCGCTGGGCCACCGCGATGTAGAGCAGGTCGAGCACGACGAGCTGCGGGTGCCGGGCAGAGAGCGCGTCCGGTCGAAAGGTGGTGGCCTGGCTGGCGGTGACCAGCACGATGTCGGCCAGCTCGGCCAGCGGCGATCGGGGGAAGCCGGTCAGCGCGACCGTGGTGGCGCCCCGGCTGTCGGCCTCGGCGAGCATCTCGATGGTCTCCCGGGTCTGCCCGGTGTGCGAGACGCCGAGTGCGACGTCACCGACGCCGAGCAGCGCGGCGCTGGCCAGCCCCTCGTGCACATCGCTCCACGCCCAGGCGGCCACCCCGATGCGGTGCAGGCTGAACTGCATCTCCGCGCCGACCAGGGCGCTGCCGCTGGCGCCGAAGATGTTCACCCGGCTCGCGCCGGCGATGGCCACCGCCGCCCGCTCCACCTCGGCGAGGTCGAGCAGCGCGGCCGTGTCGTGCATGGCCCGAGTGTCGGCGGCCATGATCTGGTCGAGGACCCGAGGCAGCGGATCGCTGGGTTGGATCTCCCGGCCGATGTCGACGGTCCAGCCCGCCGAGCGCACCCGGCCGGTCTCCGCCGCCATGCCGAGCCGCAGGTCGGCGTAGCCCTCGAAGCCCATCGCCCGGCAGAACCGGGTGATGGTCGCCGGTGAGGTGCCGCTGCGCTCGGCCAACTCCACAATGGTGGCCCGGGCCGCCGCCTCCGGGTCGCTGAGCACGTGCTCGGCGACCCGACGCAACGCCCCGGTCAGCTCCCCCGCCCCGGCTCGTACCCGGGCCAGCACGCCGCCGGAGGAAACCCCCACCGAACCCCGCCGGTCGACCGCGTCGGCGTCGACCACCGCGGTTTCCGCGGCGGTGTTCACCTCGTGATCAACCATGGGACGCCTTTCGGAAAAGAGTGTTAACTGTTAGTGGTAAAAGTTCTTACTGAACGACCCTCCGTGTCAAGGCTGTGGGCGAAGTTTTCAAACTGTTACCTGGGACACTGTCGGAGAGTCGACTGTGGATCTTGCTTCCGGCCGCCGGGCCGACCAGCATGAAGGCCACCAGGCCCGCACACGGGAAGGCCCACCGGATGTCCGACACCGTCGTGGTCGGCCTCGATGTCGGGGGCACGTCCACCCGCGCCACCGCCCTCAACCTCGACGGCGTACACCTCGGCACCGGCCGGGCCGGCGGCGGCAACCCGACCAGCCACGGCGCCGAACCGGCCGCCGCCGAACTGCTCGCCGCGCTGCGCGCCGCCCTCGCCGACATCGACCCCACCCAGGTACGCTCCGGTGTCATCGGGCTCGCCGGGGCCGGCCGACTCCTCGCCGACCCGCACGGGCGGGCCGCCTTCGACCGCGCCTGGGCCGACGCGGGCCTGCGCTGCCCATACACCGTGCACGGCGACGCCCTGGTCGCGTACGCCTCGGGCACCGCGGCCCCGAACGGCACGGTCCTCATCGCCGGCACCGGCGCGATCGCCGCCCAGGTCCACGACCTGCGCCTGGACCGCACCGCCGACGGACACGGCTGGCTGCTCGGCGACGCCGGCTCCGGATTCTGGCTGGGTCGGGAAGCGGTCCGTCGACTCCTGTCCGGCCTGGACCGCGCCGACCCGCCGGACGAGCTGGGCCGCCGCGTCCTCGCCGAGCTGACCGACTCGCCCGACGTGGCGACCCGCCCACGGGCGACGGCCGAGGCGGTGGTGCAGGCGGTCACCCGGCGCCCGCCGGTCGAGCTGGCCCGCCTCGCCCCGCTGGTCGTGACCGCGGCCCGGGAGGCGGAACCGACCGCCCTGGCACTGATCCGGGACGCCGCCGCGCTGCTCGCCGATAGCGTCACCCGGATCCGGCCGGCCGGTGCGGCCGACCCGGTCGTGCTCGGCGGCGGACTGCTCACCGGCGACACCCCACTCGCCGACGCAGTCCGCGCCGAACTGACCCGACGCTGGCCGGACGCGCCGCTGCAGACCGCCGGGGACGGGGCGGCCGGGGCGGCCTGGCTCGCCGCACACGACCTGCCCGAGGCGACCGACCCGGCGGCCCTACACGCCCGGATGGTTCACCCCGCCGGAGGCAGGTGACCGGACCAGGGCGCGACGACACCGACATGGATCCTTGCGGCGGCCTGATGCCTTGACATCCTCCCGGCCCTGAAGGGACCGGGATTCTCACGGTCGCCCGTGAGGTTTCCTGTTTCATCGCCGACTGCCCGTCCGGGAGGACTTCTTCCCTTGAGGTCTTACACCAGCTCCGCAGGCGTTTTACCTCTCCGCCAGCCCAGCGGCGAGGATGTTCCTGGCAGCGTTGATGTCCCGATCGTGCTCGGTCGCGCAGCCGGGGCACGTCCAGACGCGGTCGTTGAGGGCGAGAGTGGTGTTGACCTGTCCGCACGTCGAGCAGGTCTTGGACGACGGGTACCACCGGTCGACGGGGATCACCTCCCGCCCGTACCAGGTGGCCTTGTACTCCAGCATGGTGCGGAACTGACTCCAGCCGGCGTCGGAGATGACGCGGGCCAGGCGACGGTTGCGCAGCATGTTACGCACGCTGAGGTCTTCGATCACGACCGTTTGAGTCTCACGGACGAGTCGAGTGGTCAGCTTGTGCAGGTGATCCCGACGCCGGTCGGCGATCCGGGCATGAATCCGGGCCACCCTGAGCCGGGCCTTGGCCCGGTTGGCGGAGTCTTTCTGTTTGCGGGCCAGGTTCCGCTGGGCTTTGGCGAGCTTGCGCCGGTCGGCCTGTCCGTAACGCGGGTTGGCCACCTTGCCCTGCTCGTCGCTCACCCCCGGGATCGGGCGGGACAGGGTAAGCAGACTGGTGATACCCGCATCCACCCCCACCTCCCCCGTAACCGGCGGCAACGGCCCCACGGCCGGGTCCTCCACCAGCAGAGACACGAACCAACGACCGGCAGCGTCCCGGGACACCGTCACCGTGGACGGTACGGCCCCTTCCGGCAGGGGCCGCGACCACACGATGTCCAGCGGGCTGGTCATCTTGGCCAGAGTGAGTTGACCGTCACGCCAGCGGAACGCCGAGCGGGTGTATTCGGCCGACGCCCGCGACTTGCGCTTGGACTTGAACCGCGGGTACCGGGACCGCTTGTCCCAGAACGCCACGAAACCGGCCTGAAGGTGCCGCAGCGTCTGCTGAAGCGGAACCGAGGACACCTCGTTCAGAAACGCCAACTCCTCGGTGCGTTTCCACTCGGTCAGCCACGCCGAAGACTGCACGTACGAGGTGTGCTGACGATCAAACGCCCACGCCCGAGTACGCGCCTCCAACGCCCGGTTGTACACCAGACGCACACACCCAAAGGTGCGCTCCAGCAGCCCAGCCTGCTCAGGAGACGGGTAGAAACGGTACTTGTACGCCCGCTTCACCACCTCACCCACGTAATACAGACTACCATCAGTCCATAGAAGACGGTCAGGGAGAGGAGGGAGCGGCGTTTCCTCCCGGCCGTAAACGGCCGGGTTTCCACGCCGCAATTCTGATGACGGCCGAGGTGAGCTTCGTCCTGGAGAGCAACGCGTTCGAGGCGGCCGTCCCCAACGGCCAGCCGATGGGCGGGGGAAGCAACTCGGTGGTCCAGGGCCAGGCCCGGTCCCAAGATCCGACCGCACTACACCGGCCCGCAGCCCGGGTCGTACTCCGTCACCGTCCAAGGCGACGTCAACGGCGTCAGCTTCAACCGGTCCGGCACCGTGTACGTGGCGAAATCGGCCGGCGGGAATCCGATCGACGTGTGCCTGATCTCCGGCTTTCCGCTCGGCGCACCCGAGGTGGGCGCCATCCGATTCGTTAGCAACACGGTGTGCGAGCCCGGCGTCAGCAACCACTTCGACACGGGGACGGCGAAGGTTTCCGGCTCGACCATCACCGTCACGGCGGACCCGATGATGGAATCGACCGGGATGAGCTTGTTCACCGATTCCAACGGTATCCTCGCGTGCCCGTACATGGTCCAGAGCTGATCGATGAAGGTCACGATCGCCAATGGCCGGGCCAGGGGATCCATCGACGTCATCAGCGCCAGTTGCGGCGGTGGCCACCTCAAGGCAACGATCGGCTGAGCAGCCGCGAAGACAATGGGGGCAGGCCCGGCGGGTGCAAAGGCATGGAGGTCATTTGAGCTGGCCGGCGGTGAGGCCGGTCTGGATCTGCCGCTGGAACGTCACATAGACCACCAACACGGGCAGCGTGGCGATGGTCAGGCCGGCGAACAGGCCGCTGAAGTCGCCCTGGTAGCCCTGGCTCACCGCCAGCGCGCTGAGGCCCTGGGCCAGGACCCACTTCGAGTCGTCGCCCTGCATGAGCACCTGCGGCAGGAGGAACTGGTTCCAGTGGCTGAGGAAGTTGAAGATCGCCACGCTGATCAGTCCTGGACGTGCCATCGGCAGCATCACCCGGAAGAAGAGCCGGAAGTGGCCGCACCCGTCGATCAGGGCCGCCTCCGCGACGGAGGTCGGCAGGGTGCGGAAGAACGCGGTCAGGAAGAACACCGTGAACGGCAGGGAATACGCCGCGTAGACCAGGATGAGGCCGGTCCAGGTGCCGAGCAGTCCGGAGTTGCGGACCACGAAGAACAGCGGCACGAGGGCGAGGAAGATCGGGAACATCATGCCGCCGACGAACAGGTAGTAGGCCAGTTGACGGCCGTGGAACTCGTAGCGCGCGAAGACGTACGCCGCGGTCGCGCCGAGCAGCATCGTCAGCGTGAGCGAACCGGCCACCACGATGGCGCTGTTGAGGAAGTATCGGCCGATGTGCGCCTCGGTCCAGGCCCGGGCCCAGTTTTCCAGGCGCAGCGCGCCGGGCAGCCCCCACGGGTCGGCGAGGATCTCGGCGTCGCTCTTGAACGAGCTGAGGAACATCCACAGCAGCGGCAGGACGGTCAGCGCGCCCCAGACCAGCAGGAAGGTGTGCGAGGCGACGTTCACCACGCCCAACTCGCGGCGCGGCCCCGGGTCACGGCGGGTCGGGCCCGGTTGTGCGCCCGTCGTGGCGGGCCTGTCGAGTGTGGTCACGCGTACTCGATCCGTTCGCGTCGGGCGGCCCGCAGCGCCAGCACCGCCACCGTGAGGGTCAGGAAGAACATCACCACGCCGATCGCCGAGGCGTACCCGAACTTGCTCTCGCTGCCGAACGCCGTCTCGTACATTCGCAGGCCGATGACGTCGGAGGAGAAGTTGGGCCCGCCGTTGGTCATCTGCTGGACGAGGATGAAGCCGTCCATCGCGGCGATGGCCAGGTAGATCCAGGCGACCTGGACGGTGTCCCAGAGCAGCGGCACGGTGATCCGGCGCAGCGTGACCCAGCGGGACGCGCCGTCGAGCAGGACCGCCTCGTAGATGTCGCGCGGGATGGCGGACATCGCGGCGCCGAAGAGCACCACGTAGAAGCCGACGTTGCTCCACACCATGACCGCCAGGATGCACCAGAAGGCGGTCCGCGGATCGCCGAGCCAGGTCGGGGCGGGCAGGCCGACGGCGCGCAGCGCGGCGTTGAGCAGGCCGTTGTTCGGGTGGTAGATCTCCCGCCAGAGCAGCGCGATGATCACCACCGAGAGCACCTGCGGGAAGAAGTACACCAGCCGGTAGACGGCGCTGCCGCGGACCCCGGTCACCCCGGCCCGGCCGCCACGACCGCCCATCGACAGCATGGTGGCGAAGAACAGGCCCAGGCCGATGGTCAGCACCGGCACCACGGCGAGCATGACCGCGTTGTTCTTGAGCGCGTTCCAGACGTACCCGTCGTGCAGCATGGCGCGGAAGTTGGCCAGGCCGACCGGGTCGGCCTTGGGCGTGTAGCCGAGCCAGTTCGTCGTCGAGATCTGGAACGCCTGCAGGTACGGCGAGATCACGAACAGGACGTAGAGCGCCAGCGGCGGCACCAGGAACGCGATGATCAGCGGGTACTTGCCATGTCGCACGAGGGAAGATCCTCCTCCTTCAGCCGGCCGGGGTGGGGGCGGGCCGGGCCGCCCGCCCCCACCAGCGTGCTAGGCAGCCCGCTTGTACTTCTTGATCGAGCTGTCCTGGGCGATCGAGTCGGCGCCCTTCTGGCACTGGTCGAGGAAGTCGGCCGGGCCGATCCGCCCGCTGAAGAACTCGCCGCAGGCGGCGTCGACGAGCTCGCGCTCCAGCTTGCGGTAGTAGTTGTTGTAGACCCAGTTGAAGCCGTTGGAGCCGGACGCCTCCAGCGCCTGCACCACGGTGTTCAGCCCGTACGGCAGGTCGACGCCCTCGGTGGTGCCGGCGACCACGGTCAGGCTGGCGACCTTCTTGGTGAAGTCCTGGGCGCCCTTCTTGGAGAGCATCACCCGCATGTACTCCAGGCCGCCGGCGAGGTTCTTGGCCTTGGCCGGGACCATGAACGGCTCGCCTGCGGTGCCCCGGAGCGCCTCGAACGGCAGTTGGTCGCCGCTGCCCAGACTGGGTGTGGGCGCGATGGTCATGTTGAAGCCGTCCGGGGTGACCTTCGCCTGCTCGCTTTCCAGCCAGGAGCCGCAGGAGATGAAGGCGGCCTTGCCCTGGCACCAGGCCGTCTGCGACTGGACGTGGTCCAGGCCCGGCGAGCCGTCCAGGATGTACTTGTCTTTGACGATCTGGTGCCACGCGTCGGCGGCCGCCTTCATGGCGTCGGATTTCCACGCGTTCGGCTCAAGGTTGTCGATCGCCGTCGCCACCGACGGTCCGCCGAACTTGATCGCCGTGGCGATCAGCGGCCAGCTCATGTAGCGGGGGTGTTTGCCTGCGTACGTCCACGGCGCGATGCCCGCGGCCTTGATCTGCTTGCAGAGCGCGATGTGGTCGTCCCAGGTCTTCGCGTACTGCCAGTTGCGCTCGGTGAACAGTTTGGTGGAGTACCAGATGCCGTACGCGGTGTACGTGTAGTTGAGAACGAGGAACTGCCCGTCGTACGAGCCGACCTCGACGGCGCCCGGCAGCAGCGTGTCGCGCACCTTCTTGCCGGGGATGTCGAGGCTCGGCGCGTCGAGCAGCTCGGTCAGGTCGGCGATGGCGTTCTGGCTGACCAGGCCGTTGAAGTCGATCTGGCCGGCGCCGGAGTTGTTGACCAGGTCCGGCGGGTTGCCGTCGACGAAGCGCGGCTGCAGCGTCTTGTTGATCTCCTGCGTCGCCGAGTGTTTGATCTCCGCCTTCGGGTATTTCTCCTTGTACATGGCCTCGTGGGCCTTGGCATACTCCTCACCGAAGCCGCCGTTGAAGATCACCACCTCGAGCGGGGCGTCCTCCTTGACGCCGAGCGGGTTCTGTTCGCTCTTGGTGCCCTTGTAGGTGTCGGCGTCGCCCTTGTCGTCGCCGCCGGGGGTGGCGCAGCCGGCGAGCAGGCCGGCGGCGGGGGTGGCCAGCAGACCGGCGGCGGCGGTGCGCCGGAGGATCTCACGCCTGTTCATCGCATCTCCTCGGTTCGGGTACGGTGCGGCCCGCCGAGGGTGGAAGGACGGCGGCCGCGGCGTCGAGGCACAGGTGTTGCTTGTCTTCAGTTATGCAGATATTGCTGAAGAATTTCTACGGCAGTGCGGCGCGGACCACAAGACCCGACAACCGAACCGTTATCACCACAGGCCGGCGGCGGCTGGCATAGCGTGGGTCCATGCGCCGCCTCCGGCAGCTCGCCGAGCGCACACCGCCCAGCCGAGAGCGCTACGCCGACCTGCTTCGCGCGTTGGCCATCACCATGGTCGTCCTCGGCCACTGGCTGATCACCGTGATCGGGTACGACCGCGCCGGCCGACCGACCGGGCAGTCCGCCCTGGGCTACCTGCCCTGGGCCTGGCCGATCACCTGGGTGGCCCAGGTGATGCCGGTCTTCTTCCTGGTCGGTGGATACGCCAACGCCGCCGCGCTGACCTCCTGGCGGAACCGGGGCGGGAATGCCACCGGCTGGCTGATCGACCGCAGCAGCCGACTGATCCGCCCGACCACCGCGCTGCTGGTGATCCTCACAATCGGCGCGGCGATCGCCTGGCTGAGGGGCGCGAACCCCAGCGAGATCCGCACGGTGGTCTGGTTCGCCACCATCCCGCTGTGGTTCCTCGTCGCCTACCTGGTGATGGTCCCGCTGACCCCGGCCATGTACGCGCTGCACCGCCGCGTCGGGCTGGTCGTGCCACTGGTGCTGCTCGGGCTGGTCGCCCTCGGCGATCTGGGCCGGATCCTCGGCCCGGCCAACCTCGCCACCGCCAACTACCTGTTCGGCTGGCTGGCCGTACACCAGCTCGGCTTCGCCTGGTACGACGCCCGGGGCCCGAGCCCGACGGTGCCGGGCCAGGGCACCGACCGTCCCGGTCTACGCCGACGACGGCTGCCCACCTCGCGGCGCGCCGGGGCGGTGCTGCTGCTCGCGGGGCTGGTCGCGCTGGTGCTGTTGACCCGCGTCGGGCCGTATCCGGTGGCGATGCTGAACGTGCCGGGCGAGCGGCTGAACAACACCGCCCCGCCCAGCGTGGCGCTGCTCGCGGCGGCCACCGCGCAGCTCGGGCTGATCCTGCTGCTGCAGAACCCGGCCCGGCGGTGGCTACGCCGCAGCGGCCCCTGGCAGACGGTCATCGCGGTGAACGCCGTGGTGCTGACCGTCTTCCTCTGGCACCTGACCGCCGCCGTCCTGCTGATCGGCCTGCTGAACGCGCTGGGCGTGCTGCCCACCCCGCCGGTCGGCTCGGCGACCTGGTGGGCCTGGCGGGTGCCCTGGCTGCTCGCCCTGACCGTGGTGCTGGCCGGGCTGGTCGCCGTGTTCGGCCCGATCGAGGCCCGCACCCGCCGGCACGGCAGGGCGAGCACCGGCGGTCCGGTCCGCACCGCGCTGGTGGCGATCGGCTACGCGGGCGTGGCCATCGGGCTGCTGATAAACAGCCTGACCCCGAAGAACGCGGCCGACCCGCTGGGGCTGCCCGCCCCGACGCTGGTGGCGTACCTGGTCGGGGCGGGCGTGCTGCGACTGCTCAGGTCTGGGTGGGGAAACCGAGGTTGACCCCGCCGTGCCGCGGGTCCAACCACCGGCTGGTGACCACCTTCCCCCGGGTGTAGAAGGCCACCCCGTCGGCGCCGTGCGCGTGCAGGTCCCCGAAGAGTGACGCCTTCCAGCCACCGAACGAGTAGTACGCCATCGGCACCGGGATCGGCACGTTGATGCCGACCATGCCGACCTCCACCTCGTGCTGGTACCGCCGGGCGGCCCCGCCGTCGTTGGTGAAGATCGCCGTGCCGTTGCCGTACGGGTTGGCGTTGACCAGTTCGACCGCCTCGTCGTACGAGCCGACCCGCACCACGCTCAGCACCGGGCCGAAGATCTCGTCGGTGTAGATCGACATGTCCGGGGTGACGTGGTCGAAGAGGGTCGGGCCGAGCCAGAACCCGTCGGCGTCCCCGTCCGGGTTGACGTCCCGCCCGTCCACCACCGGCACCGCGCCGGCCGCGATCCCGGACTCGACGTACGACCGGACCCGCTCGGCGTGCGCGGCGGTGACCAACGGCCCCATGTCGCAGCCCCGCCGGCCGTCGCCGGTACGCAGCCGGGCCATCCGCTGCGCGATCTTCGCGACCAGCGCGTCGGCGACCGGCTCCACCGCGACCAGCGCGGAGATTGCCATGCACCGCTCCCCCGCCGAGCCGAAACCGGCGTTCACGGCCGCGTCGGCGGCCAGGTCCAGGTCGGCGTCGGGGAGCACCACCATATGGTTCTTCGCCCCGCCCAACGCCTGCACCCGCTTGCCGGCCATCGCGCCGCGCTGGTGCACGTACCGGGCGACCGGGGTGGAGCCGACGAACGACACGGCCTTCACGCCCGGGTGGTCGAGCAGCGCGTCGACCGCCTCCTTGTCACCGTTGACCACGTTGAGTACCCCGTCGGGCAGGCCCGCCTCGGAGAACCACTCGGCCAGCAGCAGCGCCGCGCTCGGGTCCTTCTCGCTCGGCTTGAGCACCACCGCGTTGCCGCAGGCCACGGCGACCGGCACGAACCACAGCGGCACCATCGCCGGGAAGTTGAACGGCGAGATCACCGCCACCACGCCCAGCGGCTGCCGCAGGCTGTACGAGTCGACCTCGGTGGAGACGTTCTCACTGAACCCGCCGCGCAGCGCCGAGGGGATGCCGCAGGCGTACTCGATCACCTCCAGGCCACGCTGCACCTCGCCGGCGGCGTCCGCGAGCACCTTGCCGTGCTCGGCGGTGATCACCTCGGCGAGCCGGCCCCGCCGGGCGTTGACCAACTCCCGGAAGGCGAACAGCACCGCCGTCCGCTTGGCCAGGGAGGCGTCCCGCCAGGCCCGCGCGGCCCGCTCGGCGGACTCCACCGCGCCGGCCACGTCGGCGGCGGAGGCCAGCTCGACCAGCCCGGTACGCCGGCCGGTGGCCGGGTCGAAGACATCGCCGCGCCGCTCGGAGTCCCCACCGACCCGCTTGCCGTCGATGAAGTGCCCGATCGTGCTCACGCCGCCACCTCCACGCTGGAACGGATCGCGTCGACGAGGATGGCCAACCCCTCCCGGGCCTCCTCCTCGGTCAACGTCAACGGCGGGCCCATCCGCACCACGTTGCCGTAGAGGCCGCCCTTGCCGACCAGCAGGCCGCCGGCCCGGCACGCCTCGAAGACCCGGGCGGTGAGCGCCGGGTCGGGTTCGGTGGTGCCCGGACGGACGAACTCGATGCCGAGCATGAGGCCCTTGCCGCGGACCTCGGCGACACAGTCCAGGTCGGCCGTCGCGGCCCGCAGGCCGTCGCCGAGGATCGCCCCGACCCGTTCGGCGTTGGCCTGCAGGTCGTGCTCGAGCAGGTAGTCCAGCACGGCGCTGCCGGCGGCGGTGGAGATCGGGTTGCCGCCGAAGGTCGAGAAGCTGATCGCCGGCACCGACTCCAGCACCTCGGCGCGTCCGACGACGCCGGCCAGGGCGAACCCGTTGCCGATGCCCTTGGCGAAGGTGAGCAGGTCCGGGGTGACGCCGTGCGCCTGGTAGCCCCAGAAGTGCTCGCCGGTGCGGCCCCAGCCGGTCTGCACCTCGTCGCTGATCAGCAGGATGCCGTGCTCGTCGAGCACCTTCTTCCAGGCCGCGAAGAGCCCGTCCGGGCCGTGCACGAACCCGCCGACGCCCTGGATCGGCTCGGCGATCAGGCAGGCCACGTCACCCGAGGTCTGGGTGGCCAGCACCTCGTGCAGGTCCTCCACCGCGGCGTCGATCCGGTCGTCCTCGCCGAGCCGGGCCAGCAGGCCGCGCAGCCGCTCCCCGGAGTGCAGCCAGGCCACCTGCAGCGGGTTGAGCGCGCTGGCCGACCAGCCCCGGTTGCCGGTGACGCCCATCGCCGCGTACGACCGGCCGTGATAGCTGTTGCGCACCGCCAGGATCTGGTGGGACCGGCGGTAGTTGGTGGCGACCAGCAGCGCCGCCTCGTTCGCCTCCGTGCCCGAGTTGGTGAAGAAGACCCGCGCGTCGGGGATGCCGGAGACCCGAGCGACCTTCTCGGCCAGCTCCACCTGCTGCCGGATCAGATAAAGCGTGGAGCTGTGCACGATCCCGGTGCGCAACTGCCGCTCGACCGCCTCCCGGATCTCCGGGATGTCGTACCCGATCATGTTGGTCAGCACGCCACCGAAAAAGTCCAGGTAGGTGCGGCCCCGCGCGTCGGTCACCCGGCGGCCGGAGCCGGAGACCAGCTCGATCGGCTCGGCGTAGTAGAGCGGCATCCAGGACGGAAGCACGGCCCGGTGCCGGGCCAGCAGGTCGTCGGAGGTCATCGTCGCACCCTTCAGCGGCGGTTGGTCCTCGCACGCTCTCACCGCGCCGACAACGGGAACAACTGTCACTGTGTAGCGCAGCGCCCGCCCTCGCCTGACACCACGTCAACCGCCGGCCGCGGTTTCCGCACCACCCTCCCGGTGGACCGACGCGCCTACCCTGATCCGGTCACCGTCGTCGGGGAGGAAACGCGAATGCGGGTCGAGGAGATCGTCGCCGAGCTGGCCCGGGTCGCGGCGCGGGAGACGGGCCGGGGCAGCGAGGCACTCGCCGTGCCGACGACGGGCGACCTGCTCACCGCCGCCCGGTCACTCGCCGGCCGGCCCACGGCCGACGCCGCTGTGCTGACCGGGTTCTTCATCCCCGCCGCCGAATCACCGGCCGCGGAAACCGACGGCCCGATCGGCGCGGTGCAGCTCGCCGCCGCGCTACGCGCGCTCGGCAGCCAGGTCCGGCTGGCCACCGACGCGCCCTGCGCACCGGTGGTCGCGGCCGCGATCGCCGCCGGCGCACCCGGCGTCCCGCTCGACGTGGCACCCCTGTCGGGATACGACCAGTGGGCCGCCGACGTCCTACCCCGGTACGCCCGACTGTCACATGTGATCGCCTGCGAGCGGGTCGGCCCGGCTCCCGACGGCCGGCCCCGGAACATGCGCGGCGAGGACATCGGCGCGCACACCGCCCCGCTCGACCAGCTCTTCAACGCCGGTCCCGCCTTCCGGATCGGCATCGGCGACGGCGGCAACGAGCTGGGCATGGGCCGCCTGCCGGCCGAGCTGGTGGCCCAGGTGGTCGACCGGGGCGAGCGGATCCGCTGCGTGGTCGGCTGCGAGGCGCTGCTGGTCGGCGGCACCTCCAACTGGGCGGCCGCCGCGCTGGTCGGCGCGCTGGCGCTGCTACGACCCGAGGTGGTCGCCCTGCGCGACCTGCTCCGCCCCGAGTGGTCGTACGACGTGCTGGCCGCGATCGTCGAAAAAGCCGGCGCGGTGGACGGCGTACGCCGTCGGGCGCAGCTGAGCGTGGACGGCCTGGACTGGCCCGCGTACGCCGAGCCGCTCACCCGGATCGCGGAGCTGGTCGCGGCGGCCTGACCACCGCTGCCCGGACCATTGGTCAGGTGACCGTGCGCTGCCGGGGACCGGCGAGGGGGCGACGCGGACGGCCCGCCGACCCGGGCTGCCGCGCCGGGTGGGCGCGCCGACGGCGCGGCAGGTGCAGCGCGACGGAGACGAGCGCGAACGCGGCCCACCCACCCGCCAGCGCGGCGACCGGCGAGGCGTCCTGGAGGTAGTGGTAGCCGGTGAGAAACCCGATCAGAGCCAGGCTGTTGCGGGCGAAGTGCCGGCTGAAGTCGACCAGCTGGCGGCGCGCCTCCACGGCGACCAGCACCCCGGCGTACGGGAAGGTCACCACCATGCCGCGCAGCAGCTCGCCGAGGAGCCCGGTGAGCACCGCGCCGACGAAGATCACCAGCAGCTTGGCGGGCGGGGCCAGGCTGTCCCGCCGGGCGTCGGCGGCCGGCGTCGGCTCCGCCTCGGGCGGCCCGGCCGGGGCGGGCGCCCTACGGGTTCGGGCACGGGCCCGGTGGGCCAGCACCGCCATGCTCCCCGCCCAGAGCAGCAGGGTGGCGACCACCGCCACCTCGAACGGCACCCGGACCGCCAGCACGCCCGCGCTGAACGCCACGTACGCGGCGATCCCGGCCGCGTCGGCGAGGAGGATCGGCCAGCGCAGCCGCCGGTGGGTGACCGCGACGGCAACGAAGAAGAGGTTGAGGCCGACCACCCCGAGCAGCTGCGCGCCGTCCACCCGGTGGCCGGTGGTGACCAGGGCTAGGGTCATCGGCAGCGGCAGGCTGTAGACGAACGCGCGCACGCGGACCGAACGGATCACGCTGACCGCCCAGACCACGGCGGTCACCAGCAGCACGGCGCTCCACGTCATGGTCGGCCCACTCTCAGCCATGGAAGGTGGCGGCATCGGCGCAGTGCCGGAAGATCCGGGTCAGGCGCTCCACGTCCGACCGATTGACCGAGAACTGATTCTCGCTGATCTCGCCGTGTGCGGTCATCCTCGCCTCCCAGCAGCTCGAACCGTCCCAGACCGCCAGGTTGACGTGCAGGTGCGTGCCGACCGCGCCGTGCGGCAGCAGACCCACCCGTACGCCAGCCCGACGCTGCGTCTCGACCAGCTCGGCCAGTTCGTCGCTGAGCGTCGCGTACAGGAAGATCCGGGTGATGCTGATGCCTCGCGCCAGGGCGGCCAGGTTCGCCTCCCAGTAACGCCGGCCGACGTCCCCCCGCCACCAGCTCAGCTCCCCGCTGAACCGAGGCATCACGTTGGTCAGCCCGACCATCTCGCGCTTGCAGTCCCGGGTGGCACCGACCAGATCCTCCTCATCGTCGCCACGCCGGACGATCCGGCCGGCGGCGAGCTGCTCGGCCTCCAGGCGAAACTCCTCGTAGCGGCGCTGCGCCTCCGCCGCTACCCGGGTGCCGGCGTGCCGCTCGGCCGCCTCGCGGACCGCGCCGGCGACCTGCGGGGTGGTGCGCACCAGCCAGGGCGGCCCGTCCAGCAGCGTCCGCAGGTGGAACCGGCGCTCAGCCCGGGCCAGCGAGTCCAGCACCAGCGAAATGGTGATGCCCATCAGCCCGGCCAGCAGCGACTCGACCCCGGTCGCCGCGTTGGTCAGGTCCAGCGTCACGGACAGGAAAACCGACAGCGCGATGCCGACCAGCGCGACCGGATCGGTGTGCGCGACCAACCGGGCAAGGCCATCCGCGGAGCCGGCTCGCCCCTTGGACCGTCGACGCACCACGTCACCTGTCACCGGCTGCCTCCGATCCCGTCGTGCCCAACAGGGTAGCCACGATCCACAACGGCCGGTGTGCACGCACCGACGGGCGGTAGCATCCGGCGGGTGCGGACGACGGAGGTGGCGCTGCCGGCCGGCGCGGCGGAACCCATCGACGGGCAAATCGCGGCGGGGGTGCGGGCCTGGGTGGAGTCGTCGCCGCTGCGCGGCCTGGTCGGGCACTTCGGTGGCGGCTGGCCGACCGGCGACCTGTCGACGGTGCTGGCCGCGCTGGACGACTTCTCCGCCCGACACTGGGACTTCCGCCAAGGGCGGGAACGCCCCGACGCCCAGGAGCCGGCCTTCGACCCGGCCACGGTCCGGCTGGTACGCGACGCGGCGACGGCGCTCGGCCTGGTCCGGGCCGTCCCGCCGGCCCTGCCCCGGTACACCCACCTGCTGGTGCTCGGCGGGCTCGCGCACGCCTGCCTGCGGCGCACCGCGTACGCCGCGCACCTGGTGCAGACGGTCGCCGACATCTCCGGCGAGGTGGCGGTGCTGGGCAGCTGCCGGACGCTCTCCCCCGCCGAGTCACAGACGCTCGCCGACGTCGGCGTCCACGACTGCGCAACCGAGGTGGACGCCCTCGACGCGGGCGTACGCACGGCGTTCGGGGTGAGCACGCCCAGCGAAGAGACCGGCGAGGAGGCGAACCACCCGCACTCGGCCTGGTCCTCGCGCACCTACCGCCCGGCCGGCCTGCCCCCGGTCCGCGTCCTCGCCGCCCCGTCCAGCGAACCCGACCGACGCCGGGCGCACACCGCCGACACCCAGCGATTCTGGGCCGAGCACGTCCGGCTGCGGGCCGGCGACCCGGTGCTGATGGTGACCGCGCAGATCTACGTGCCGTTCCAGCACTGCGACGCGCTGCGCACCCTGGCGCTGCCGTACGGCTGCGGGGTCGACACCGTCGGCGTCGACCCCGCGCCGGCCGCGTTGGCCGGCGTGCCCGAGCCGACGTTGACCCCGGGCCGCTACCTCCAGGAGATCCGCTCGGCGATCCGGTCGATGCGCGCCCTGCACGCCGCCCTGCCCGCCGGCTGAGTTCCGGCCGAGACCTCGGCCTCACGCCCGGAACGTGCGGCGGTAGGCGTCCGGCGGTACGCCGATCGTGCGGTGGAAGTGGCGGCGCAGTGTCGTCGCCGTACCCATGCCCGCGGCCGAGGCGATGGTGTCGACGCTGTCGCCCGTGGTCTCCAGCAGCTCCTGCGCGCGGCGGATCCGCTGCGTCAGCAGCCACTGCAGCGGGGTGGTGCCGGTCACCGAGCGGAAGTGGCGGGCCAGGTGGCGGGAGCTCATGTTCGCCTGGCGGGCCAGGTCCTCCACAGTGAGCGGCTGATCCAGCCGCCGCATCACCCAGGGGAACAGCTCGGCCAGGGGATGGCTGTCCTGAGCGGGCACCGGTGTGGTGACGAACTGGGCCTGGCCACCGGCCCGGTGGGGCGGCACGACCAGCCTGCGGGCGACCACGTTGGCGATCACCGAGCCGTGGTCGCGGCGGACCAGATGCAGGCACAGGTCCATCGCCGCGGCCTTGCCCGCGGACGTGAGCACGCTGCCGTTGTCGACGTAGAGCACGTCCGGGTCGACCTTCACCCGGGGATAGCGCGCGGCCAGTTCCTCGGTGTGGGCCCAGTGCGTGGTCGCGCACAGCCCGTCCAGCAGGCCGGCGGCGGCGAGCACGAACACGCCCGTGCACAAGGAGACCACCCGCGCGCCCGACTCGTGTGCCGCGCGCACCGCCTCGACTAGGTCGGCCGGCGGATCCTCGTCGACGTCCGCCAGGGCGGGGACGATCACGGTGTCGGCGTGCGCCAACTGGTCGAACCCGCAGTCCGGCTCCAGCAGGAACCGGCCGACCCGGACGGCGTGCGTGCCGCACACCCTGACGTCGTACCAAGGGCCTGGCAGGGTGGCCGGGGCGGAGCCGAAAACCTCGTATGCCAGGGCCAGCTCGAAGTGCAGCATCCCGTCGGTAGCGGCGACCGCGACGGAGCGCGGGACAGAGCTCATGTCGGGAATTGTATGCGTCGTGTCGTTTCGGACACTGGCACCGATGGGCCAACCCGGACAGGATTTTCCGCAGTGGATCACTTCAAGCACGCGGGAGCAGGCATGGGATCGGGTCGGAACGTGGCGGTGTTCGGCGCCTACGGGCACACCGGGCGGTTCGTGGTCGCGGAGTTGCGCGAGCGCGGATACGTCCCGCTGCTGCTCGGTCGCGACCAGGACAAGCTGTTGGCGTTTGCGCTGGCCCACCCGGGCCTGGATGCGCGGCAGGCGTCGGTCGACGACCCGGCCTCGCTCGACCGCGCGCTGAACGGCGCGGTCGCCGTCATCAACTGCGCCGGGCCCTTCGCCACGACCGCCGCCCCGCTGGTCGAGGCGGCGCTGCGCGCCGGCATCCCGTATGTCGACGTGGCGGCCGAGATCGAGGCGAACCTTGACACGTTCACGCACTTCGCGGAGCGCGCCCGCGCCGCAGGCACCGTGGTGGTCCCGGCGATGGCCTTCTTCGGCGGCCTCGGCGACCTGTTGGTCACCACCGCGATGGGCGACTGGACGACGGCGGACGAGGCACACATCGCCTACGGCCTGAGCAGTTGGCACCCCACTGCCGGAACGCTCACTTCAGGCACCATCTCGGGGCAGCGACGGGGTGGCCGCCGTGTCCGCTACACCGGCGGACGGCTGGAGTATCACGACGACGCTCTGCCGACCCTGGAATGGCCCTTCCCGGCACCGCTCGGCCCCCAGAGCGTCATCGGAGAGTTCACCATGGCCGACGTCGTCACCGTTCCCAGCCACCTGGCCGTCCCGGAGGTGCGCACCTACATGACCGCCAAGGCTGCCGCGGACCTGTCCGCTCCCGACGCCTCGGCACCGACCGCCGTCGACGAGCGCGGCCGCTCCGCGCAGACCTTCGTCGTCGATGTCCTCGTCCGCTCCGGCAGCACGGAACGCCGCGTGGTCGCGACCGGTCAGGACATCTACGCCATCAGCGCACCACTCGCGGTGGAGGCCGTAGACCGCATCCTCACCCACCGGACCAGGACCGCCGGCGTCGCCTCCGCGGGCGCGGTCTTTGACGCCTCTGACTTCCTCCGCGCCCTGTCCCCGCACCTCTCGCTGCACGTCCCGCTCGACACACGCGGCTGACCGGCGACCCGTGCCGGGATCCAAACCGTGGTCAGTGCGGTCGATGAGCAGACCGGTCACCCGTGCGGGGCGGCCGGCCCTCATCGGGCCGGTACGTCGTCCGGCGTGTCCGGCTCGGCCACCCGTGCCCGCCGGGGGACAGTGACCACCGAAACGACCGCCCAGGCCAGGGCGACGACGAGCGCGCCGGCGGCCATCGGTGTCAGGGCGGACCGGGCCGATCCCGGAGAGAACGTCCACGCATCGGTGGTGTCGGCGAGCACCCGTGGCTGACGCTCCGCGGCGGGGACGGCCACCTCCCACTCGTACGCCGAGTTCGGTTCGGCGGTGAGAACCTGCCAGGACTCCCCCACCGCGACCCCGTGGACCGGCCCCGAGTAGCCGTGCGATCCGCGGGTCCAGTTGCCGACGCACCGGCTGTGCCGCTGTTCCTGCCGATCGTAAGTGACGTAGCAGTGGTCCACGGTGGCGCGGGCGTCGTCCCCGGGCCATAACCCGGCCAGCCACCCGATCGCCCCGACGCCGAACGCGCCGAAGACGAGCATCACGGCGAGGCGGAACGCCATCGGGATGGTCGACACGTTCGCTCCGATCGCCGGGGTCGACGGGGGCAGCCGCACTTCACCGTGTGGGCGTCGCGCTCCGAGGCGGCGCCCGAATCTATTGCCCCCAATGCCAGGCAACCAAGGTATGCCGATGAAGGACACGCAGCTGCCCCGGGCCGGGTCGTTTCCCGGCCCGGGGCAGCGGATCAGATCAGGCGACGCGCCGGGCGATCGCCTTCCGAGTGGCCTCGACGAACGCCCCGAAGATCGGCTGCGTGCTGGTCTTCCGGCCGGCCCGGGTGTTGTCCCCGAACATCGCGTTGCGCAGCGCGGTCGTCAACTCCAACTGGGCTCCCTTCCCCGTGAGGGTCCGGTTGCAGATGTTGCGCGGATGGATGCCGTCGATCTCGCCGCCCCCGCCCCCGGCCAGCGTGATGCCCGCCTCGTTGTACTCCTGACGGAGCAGCTCCCGGAACGTTGCGTCCAGACCGCCGATCAAGACCGCCTGGACATCCTTCCCCACGCCCGCGTCGGCTTCCGTGCAGCCGTGCAGGGAGACCGCGTACCGGGCCCCGCCGCAGGTCGACTCCGCGTACGGGTCGTCGCAGTTGGTCGAGGTCACATGCAGCTCGCCGTTGCCGCCGCTGCTGCGCAGCCCCTCGAACATCCAGTAGTCGTACAGCCGTCCATCGGTGGCGGGCGCCAGCGTGGCCGGGTGGTAGCCGGCGATGGCGAGACAGAGCTCGGAGGTGCCGACCTCGATCCCGCCGCCGTGCGGCGCGATGACCGCCACCTGCGGGTAGGGCGTGTTCGTGGCGAGGGCGTCGTCGAAGGCGGGCTGACGGCGGTAACGCCGGGCGTAGTCGGTTCCCTCGACCAGAGTCGGGTCGGCGTAGAGCCGGGTGTTCGAGGCGTACCTGTCGGCGGCGAGGGCCGAGGTGGGCCGGGCCGCCAGCAGCGCTGGCGTCGCAACCGCCGCCGAGGCGAGGGCGGCGAGGACGGTACGTCGCCGTGCGATGGGCATCGTTTCTCCAATCAGGAGGGACCTGGTGCCGGCAGAAGTTACCCGTTCCACCGCCTCCGCGAGGCCCCGCCCGAGCGGAGCCGGTGGCGGGAAACCCGGCTGCGTCCGGCGCTCTGGGCCGGGTAGCCTTCCCGGCACGGCGAGGACGGCTCCGGGCGCGCTTCCTTCTTGAATCCTTTCCAGATCCCTAGTGCGCCCAATCTCCGTCCTCGCCGCTTTCCGCAACGAGGGTGACGGCGATGACGCGACTGACGGTTCTGACCACGACCTCCGGCGTACACCCGGTCGCGGTGGCGCTGGTCCGCCGTGCCGGGCTGGTCGCCACCGGCCTGCTGCACGGCGGCCGCAAGGTCCGCCGCGCCGGTCGTCGGCCGGCCGGCACCGCCGAAGGCGTGACGGCGCTGGAGGCGGACGTCCTCGCGCTCGGCTGGCTGATCGGCCCTCGGCTGCGCGCCGCGCTGACCGCGCTGCCGACCGAGCGGCTCGCCGTGGTCGGCCACGGCCTGCTGGCCACCCTGGAAGCGGCGGTCGGCGCGGACGCCCCGCACGTCCCGCTGTTCAAGGACTTCCCGCGCCGGGTGCCCGCCGACACGCAGGAGTTGTACGTGCGGCGCATGTTCGCGCTGCTCCTGCAGCAGCCGGACCAGCCCTGCGTGCTCTGCGGCCAGGTCCGCACCGTGCACCCGGTGTCGCCCTGCGCCCACCTGACCTGCGTCGCCTGCTGGGACGAGGGCTACACGGCCTGCCCGATCTGCCACCGCCGGATCAGCGATGGGCCGTTCCTGCCGGTTGTCGCGCCGCCGAGCGGCGGTCGTGACCTGCCGTTGCCCCGCCGGGCCGAGCTGCTGGAACTCGCCGACGACATCGACCGGGCGGTGCACCACGCGCTCGGCGCGCTGCTGGCCCGGCGTACCCCGCTCTCCCCCACCGACCGGGGCGACCTGCTGGCCCTGATCGACCACGCCGACCCGGCCGAGCCGACCTGGCTGCCCGACGAGGTGCCGGTCCGGGAGAGCCGGGCGCTGCTGTTGGGCCGGCTGCTGGCTGGGCCGGTCGACCCGGCCCGGGCGGCGGCCCTGCTGGACCGGTACGTGGACACCGCCACCGACGTGTTGCGGCTGATCGCCGTCCGCGACGGCGGCGATCCGGGGCTGGTGGAGCCGCCGAAGCGGCGGGGCTCGCTTCCCCGCCCGCTGCGCCGGGCGCTGCTGGCCCGGCTGGACGCGCTCGGGCTGCCCGCCCTGCTGGCGGACCTGCCCCGGCACCGGGACCGCTGGCTCGCCACCGCCGAGAACCTGCACCCGTTCGAGCAGCCGGCCCGGCACCCGGAGGCGGCCACCGCCTTCGCTGTGCTTCGCCACACCACCGTGGCGCCGGACAGCCGGCTGGGGCGGGTGGTCGCCGAGGTAGTGGCCGCGTACGCGCCGCTGGTCCGGCCGTCGGCGGGGCGGTTCGTCGCCGCCTCCCCGGCCGCCCGGATCGAGGCCGCCCTGGGCGACGGGGACGTCGACACCGCCGTCGAACTACTCGCCCGCCGGCCGGGTGAGCTGCTGCGCCGGACCGTCGCGCTGGCGGCCCGCGGCGGCGATCCCGAGCGACTGCGCGCGGCGGTGGCGGGGGCCGCCCGTACCGTGTCGCCCGGGGTGCTGATCGCCGCCCTCGGCGCGGTACGCGCGGCGACGTGGCCGGCCGGCACCCGGCTCTTCTTCCCACGCGGCGGTCGCGCCCGGCTCTGGGCCGAGCCGGATCACCGCCCCCGGCTGCCCGCCCTCGTCGGCGGCGAGTTGGAGGACCTGCTGGTCACGGAGCTGCGGGCCCGCGCCTCCCGGCTGCCCCGCGTCGACGTGGCGCTGCTGGACGCGGCGCTGGCCGACCTGGTCGCGCCGTTCGCCGAGCGGACCGCCTCGGACGCGCTGGTCCGCCTGCCGCGCGGCAGCGCCCGGCCGCTGCCGGACGGTCGACGGGTCCGGCTGTTCCTGCACTGGACCGAACCGGCCGGCACCCGCGTCGACCTGGACCTCTCGGTCGCCATGATCGCCGACGACGGTGGGTTCGTCGGCTGGTGCGACTACACCCGGCTGCGGTTCGGCGGGACGGCGGCGATCCACTCCGGAGACCTGACCTCGGCGCCGGCCCCACTGGGCGCGAGCGAATTCGTCGATCTGGACATCCCCGCCCTGACCCGGCGCGGGATCCGGTACGTGGCGATGGTGGTGTTCAGCTACAACGACGTGCCGTTGGAGGAGATGACCGACGCCTTCGCCGGGTTCATGGGCGACCCGGGCGACGGGGCGCCGTTCGAGCCGAAGGCGGTCGAGCAGCGGTTCGACCTCACCGGCCAGGTCAAGGTCGCCACTCCGCTCCTGGTGGACCTGCGCTCCCGGGCGCTGCGCTGGATCGACGCGACCATGACCGGCACCGGCGGCGAGCACTCGGTGGCCCGCTACTCGCGCACCCTCGCGCGGCTCACCGTGGCCGCCGACGAGCACTTCGCCGCCGGGCGGCGGGTCAGCCTGTGGGAGCTGGCCTGCTGGCACGCCGCCGGGCGGGCCGACACCGTGCTGGTCCGGGGCCGCGACGGCGCGCTCACCGGCTACCGCCGCACGGCCGGCGAGTCGGCGGCGGCCTTCGCGGCACGGCTGACCGCGTTGGGGCCGGCCGACGAGGTGCCGCCCGACGCGCAGCCGCGCTTCGCCGCCCTGGTCCGGGGCGACCTCCCGCTGCCCGCCGGGGCGCAGGCGTACGCGCTGCACCGGGCCGACCTGGACGCCGAGCGGGTCACCCCGCTCGACGCGGCCGACCTGATCGCTGCCCTGGCACCCCGGCGCTGACCCAGCGGAACCGCGCCCGGGCTCAGCGGACGGTGTCGGCGACCGCCTGCGCGAACACCTCCGAGCGGTGCTCCCAGTTGCGGAACCGGCCGTAGCTCGGCGCGGCCGGGGAGAGCAGCACCACCCCGCCGGCCGGGGTGAGCTTGCGGGACAGCCCCACCGCGGCGACCAGGTCCTCGGCGAGCTCGGTGCGCACCGCCGGCAGCCCGGCGAGCGCCTCGACGATCCGGGGGCCGCTGTCCGGGATGCCGATCACGGTGATCTCCCGCTCGGCCAGGTGCTCGCGCAACGGGGTGTAGTCCAGCCCCCGGTCGTTCCCGCCGACGATCACGGTCAGCGGCCGCCCCTCGTACGCGTCGATCGCGTGCATCGCCGCGTACGGGCTGGTCGCGAGGGTGTCGTCGACGAACGTGACACCCGACGGGTCGGGGATCTCGGTGAGCCGGTGGGCCAGCCCCTGGAACTCGGCGACCGCCACGGCAAGGCTGTCCTTGCGCTCCACCACGTCGACGCCGAGCGCGTCCAGCACGGCGAGCGCCACGCACAGGTTGCCCTCGTTGTGCCGGCCCACCAGCGGCAGCACCCCGCGCGGAAAGAGCGGCGTGTCCCGCAGGTGGAACCACGGGGTGCCGTCCGGGCCGGAGGCGACGTGGGTGGCGCCCGGCAGGCCGGCGCGTACCGCGGCCCGATCCCCCAACTCCACCGCGAGCCGCGGATCGGCGCCGTTGACCACCACCGTGTGCGGGCCGTGCGCGAGCAGGTTCAGCTTGTCCCGGTAGTACTCCCGCTCGCCGCCGTGCGCGTCGAGATGCTCGGGGAAGAGCGCGGTGACCACCGCCACCCGGGGCGACTCGGTCAGGTCGGCGCACTGGTAGCTGGACAGCTCCAGCACGTACAGCTCGGCCTCGGGCAGGTCGAGCAGCGGCACGCCGATGTTGCCGCCGAAGACGTTCGGCCGGTCCATCGCGGCGAGCAGGTGGCTGATCAGGCTGGCCGTGGTGCTCTTGCCCTTGCTGCCGGTGACCCCCACCGTCCGGTGCCCGTGGTCGGCCATCCACAGCGCGCTGCCCTGCGTGACCGGGACGGCCCGCCGGCGCAGCTCGATCATCCACGGGTGGGTGCTGGGCACCCCCGGCGACCGGACCACCACGTCGGCGGCGACCAGCCGGGCGAACCCGTCCTCCCCGGTCACCAGCGGCGCGGCCGCGGCCACCGGCCCCTCCCAGGGCAGGCTGAGGAAGTTCGCGCTGTCGTCGACGGCGACCAGGCCGGCGGGGCCGTGCGCGGCGATCGCGATCACCGCGGCCCGGCCCTCCCGGCCGGCCCCCCAGACGGCGACATGACGTCCACGCAGATCAGACAGGCGCACAGGCACTCCTCAGGGGTAGCTACGGCGGTCGGCGGGCACGGTCCGGCACAGCCGGACACGGCCGGACGAACCAGGGCTTAGTATTGCGCGTGCCCAACGAGCAGCTCCGGCGGATGGACGCCTTCACCTTCCCGTCCTACTCGATCGACTTCGCCACCGGCGAGGTGTTGTTCGACTACGCCCTGACCGGCCCGGACGGCGAGCAGCGGTTCACCGAGGTGATCACCCTCCCGCTGCCGGCCGACCCGGTGTCGGACGAGACGGCGGCCACCGTCACCCGGGTCCTCGAACTGCTGCACATCGTCGCCGGGGTCAGCTACTACAAGGCCGCCGCACCGCGCCGACTGGTGCTGCCGGCGCCGCTGGACGCGGCCGCCGTCGAGCTGGTCACCGCCATTTACACCAAGGGCCTCGCCGAGTACGCGTACCGCAACCAGCTCCCACATGTGCTGGAGCTGCGCCCCGAGGTGCCCGCCGGCGAGGTCGCCCCACCCCGGGTGTACGACGACTCGGACCGCCGGCCGCTGTCCGCCGTCGGCGGGGGCAAGGACTCGATCGTCAGCCTGGAGGCGCTGCGCCGGGCCGGCTTCGACCCGGTGCCCTTCTCGGTCAACCCCAACCACGTCATCGACTCGGTCAACGAGGCGTCCGACCTGGTGCCCCTCGCGGCCCGGCGGCGGATCGACCCGGTGCTGTTCGACCTCAACGCGGCCGGCGCGCGCAACGGGCACATCCCGGTCACCGCGATCAACTCGCTGATCGCGGTCGCCACCGCCGTGCTGCACGGGCTCGGCCCGGTGGTGATGTCCAACGAACGCTCGGCGTCCGACCCGAACCTGGTCTGGAACGGCCACGAGATCAACCACCAGTGGTCCAAGGGCGTCGAGGCGGAGGGGCTGCTGCGGGCGGCCCTGGCGGAGCACGCCGGGCTCACCGAGCCGTACTTCTCGCTGCTGCGGTCGCTGTCCGAGCTGCACATTGCCCGGCTCTTCGCCGAGATCGACCGGTACGACGCGGTGGTGACCAGCTGCAACGCCGCGTTCAAGCTGCGCGACGCGAGCGAGCGCTGGTGTCGGGACTGCCCCAAGTGCCGGTTCGTCTTCCTGGCCCTGGCGCCGTTCATGACCCGGGAACGGATCACCCGCATCTTCGGTGGCGACCTGCTCGCCGACACCACCCAGATCCCCGGCTACCGGGAGCTGCTCGGCGTGGACGGGCACAAGCCGTTCGAGTGCGTCGGCGAGGTGGAGGAGTCGGTGGTGGCGTTGAGCCTGCTCGCCCAGCAGGAGCAGTGGCGCGACGCCCCGGTGGTCCGCGCCCTGGTGGACGCCCTGCCGGGCGCCGCCTGGTCGGCGGCGGCCACCTCCGACGTCTTCACCCCCGGCGGCCCGAACTTCGTCCCGCCGCGGTACGCCGCCGCGCTCACCGCGCTGGCTGGGGCTACTCTCCCCGGCTGATCCGCAGGGTCAGCACGTCGGTGCGGACGGTGAGATGCCCGTGGAACAAGGGCGCGCCGTTGGCCCCGTAGCCGATCTGGGTCCCGGTGATCAACGGGTGCCCGGCCGCCACCCCGAGCCGGGTGGTGGCCTCCTCGTCGGCGAGCACGGCGGCGAACTCGATCTCCGCCCGGCGGACCGGCATGCCGGTCGCGCCGGCCAGGAACTCGAACATGTCCAGGTCGATGCTGACCAGGCCGGACGGGTCGAGGTCCCGGCCGTCGAAACGCAGCGGCAGGTGGTCGCGGATCCAGGCCGCCGAGACCCCGTCCACGGCGAACAGCCGGTCGACCCGCCACACCTGCGAGTCTGGCTGAAGCCCGAGCACCGTGGCGCAGTCGGCCGGGCACTTCGCCCGGCTGACCGCGGCGTCCTGCAGCGTCGGCCGGTGGCCGGAGGCGGTGATCCGGTCCCGGAGCGCGGTGACGTCGCCGATTGACACCGGCACCCGCTCGGCACCGTCGTGCACGAACGTGCCGATGCCCCAGGTGCGGGTCACCACCCCCTCGGCGGCGAGTTGGCCGAGCACCTCACGCACCGTCGCCCGGCTGACCTCCAGCCGCTCGGCGAGTTCCCGCTCGTTGGGCAGCTTGTCACCCGACCGGAACTCGCTGCCGATCAGCTCCCGCAGCCGACCGTGCGCGGTCTGAAGCGCGGTCTCGCGCCGAGCCATCCGCTCTCACCTCTTCGCTTCTCGCCGCCGGCCGCGGCGTACGGAGTGTAGTTCCTCGCTCCCTCCGTACGCCGATCGGCCGAGCGGCGTTACCAGACCTGCTCCAGCACCCGGAGGGTGTTGCCGCCGATCACCTTGGCGATCTCGTCGTCGGAGTAGTCGTGCTTGACCAGCCAGCCGACGATGTTCCCGAACGCCTCACCCGGGTTCTCCAGCCCGGAGACGTACTCCACCCGAGGGTGCTCCGGCCGGTTGCCGGCGTCGTGGGCGTAGTTGCCCGCGTACGTGTTGTGCACGCCCACGTGGTCGCCGAACATGGTGTCCGGCCCGAAGCTGACATGGTCGATGCCGACCAGGTCCACGCAGTGGGTGAAGTGGTCCATCACCGACTCGATCGAGTGGTGCGGGTGGTCCGCCGAGAGCGTGGTGTGCGGAGCGGCCTCGATGCCGATCACGCCACCCCGCTCGGCGCAGGCCCGGATCACCTCGTCCGGCTTCATCCGAGAGGTGTCCCAGACCGAACGGGCACCGGCGTGGGTGATGAACACCGGTACCCGACTCGCCTCGATCACGTCCAGCGAGGTCTGGTCACCGGAGTGTGAGATGTCGATGGCGATGCCGAGCTTGTTCATCCGGTCCACCGCGCGCCGCCCGAAGTGGGTCAGGCCGCCGTCGTGTCGCTCGGAGAGACCGCCGCCGAGCATGTTGGCCTGGCTGTACGCGATGCCGAGCTGGCGTACGCCGAAGCCGTAGAGGATGTCGATCCGGTCCAGCTCGTTCTCGATCGGGCTGCTGCACTCCAGGCCCGCGACCAGTGCCAGCCGGCCGTCCCGCTTGGCGGCGTGGATGTCGGCCACCGAGGTCGCCAGGAAGACGTGGTCCTGCTTGTAGAAGTCGCTCATCCGCATCCCGAGGGCGTAGATGAGGTCATTCCACTTCCAGCCGTTCTCGCTGGTCACGCAGGACGCTCCGGCCATGAAGTTGTCGAACACAACGGTCAGCCCGGAGCGGGCCAGCCCTTCGTAGCCGGTCCGCTGGCGGGCGGTGCGGTTGTAGGCGCGCAGCTCGCGGACGTCCTCGGGCAGGACCACCGGGTGCTCGTGCAGCGAGATCGCGACGTGCTCGGTGAGCAGCCGGGCCACCCGCTCCCGCTGGGCGTCGGACAGGCCGAGGTCGTGCTCCGGTACCCGGCCGATCTCCTCCGCGAGGTTGAACACCCGGTAGTCCGAGTGAGGGTCCAGGTACGAGTAGGACCTGTGACCCTCGTACCGGGGGGCGGGTTGTTGCAGCAAGACACCTTCTCCTTAGGGAAACGTTCGCCGGCCTCACGCGGCCAGCGGGTAGTGGCAGGCAACCGGGTGTTCGCCGGTGGCCAGCGGCGGTTCGGTGGTGGCGCAGGTCTCGGTCGCCTGCCAGCAGCGGGTACGGAACCGGCAGCCCGACGGCGGGTTCACCGGGCTGGGTGGGTCACCGGCGAGCAGGATGCGCTTGCGTTTTCCCTGGCCGGCCGGCTCGGGCACCGGCACGGCCGAGAGCAGCGCCCTGGTGTACGGGTGCCGGGGCGTGTCGTACAGGCTCGCCTCGGGACCGGTCTCCACCAGCTTGCCGAGGTACATCACGGCCACCCGGTCGGAGATGTGCCGGACCACGGACAGGTCGTGGGCGATGAACACGTACGCCACGCCCAGCTCGTCCTGGAGCCGTTCCAACAGGTTGACCACCTGGGCCTGGACCGACACGTCCAGCGCGGAGACCGGCTCGTCGCAGACAATCACGTCCGGCCGCAGGGCCAGCGCCCGGGCGATGCCGATGCGTTGGCGCTGCCCGCCGGAGAACTGGTGCGGGTAGCGGTCCAGGTGCAGGCTCGGGTCGAGGCCGACCAGTTCCAGCAGCTCCCGGACCCGGTCCAGCCGGCGGTGCCGGTCCAGCACGTCCGGGTGGATCTCGAACGGCTGGAGCAGGATCTCCCGGACGGTGCGGCGCGGGTTCAGCGAGGTGTACGGGTCCTGGAGCACGATCTGGATCCGCCGCCGCAGGGCGCGCAGCTCGCGCCCCCTGGCCTCGTGCACCACCGACTCGCCGAAGCGGACCGCGCCGGAGGTCGGCTGCTCCAGCCCGACCAGCATCCGGGCCAGCGTGCTCTTGCCGCAACCGGACTCGCCCACCACGCCGAGGGTCTCGCCCCGGCGCAGGTCGAAGGAGACCCCGTCGACGGCCTTGACCACGCCGCCGGAGGTGAACGGCACCCGCCCCTTGAGTGGGAAGTGCCTGACCAGGTTCTCGACCCGCAGCACCACGTCGTCACCGGCTGATGGCACCGAGCACCTCCTCGTGGTGATGGCAGGCGCTGGCCCGGCCGCCGGGCAGCACCGTCAACGGCGGCAGGGCCACGCGGCACTCGTCGGTGGCCCGGGGGCAACGCAGGTGGAAAGGGCAGCCGGTGGGCAGCCGGGCCGGGTTGGGCGGGGCGCCCGGGATGGCGTAGAGCACCTCGTCGCGTCGGTCCACCCGGGGCATCGAGGCGAGCAGCCCCCTGGTGTACGGGTGCGCCGGGCCGTCGAAGATCTGCTCGACCGTGCCACGCTCGACGATCCGGCCGGCGTACATCACGGCCACGTCGTCGGCGACCTCGGCCACCACCCCCAGGTCGTGGGTGATCAGCAGCAGGCCCATCCCGCTGTCCCGCTGGATCTCCGCGAGCAACTCCATGACCTGTGCCTGCACGGTCACGTCGAGGGCGGTGGTCGGCTCGTCGGCGATCAGCAGGTCCGGCTCCAGCGCGATCGCCAGCGCGATCATGATGCGCTGGCGCATACCGCCGGAGAACTGGTGCGGGTAGTCGCGGATCCGGTCCTTGGCGGCCGGGATGCGGACCCGGTCCACCAGCTCCACGGCGCGCCGGCGGGCATCCGCCCGGGACATCCCCCGGCGGGCTCGCAGCACCTCGGTGATCTGGTTCCCGACGGTGAAGACCGGGTTGAGCGCGGCCATCGCGTCCTGGAAGACCATGCCGATCTCCTCGCCGCTGATCCGCTCGCGCTGCTTGCTGGGCAGGGTGAGCAGCTCCCGGCCGCGCAGCCGGACCGCGCCGCTGATCCGGGCCGGCGGGGCGTCCAGGATGCCCATCACTGCCTGCGCGGTGACGCTCTTGCCCGAGCCGGACTCGCCGAGGATCGCCAGGGTCTTACCGGACTCGACCTCCAACGACACCCCGTTGACCGCGTTGACCGGTCCGCTCGGGCCGGGGAACGCGACCCTCAGGTCGGCGATCTCCAACAGGGTCATCGCAGCACTCCGGCTTCGGCCAGGAAGTCGCGTACCACCCGCTGGAACAGCTCCGGCTCCTCCAACTGCGGGGAGTGCCCGGAGTTCTCGAAGACCATCAGCCGGCCGTGGGGCACCAGGTCGGCGATCACCCGCGAGGCCTCCACCGGGGTACGCCAGTCGTGCCGGCCCACGGTGACCAGGGTCGGGCAGGTGATCGAGGGCAGCTTCGGCTTGAGGTCGTAGCGGGGCATGTTCTGGCCGAAGGCCGCGTTGTGGGTGCGGTAGTGGAACCGGGTGGCGGCCAGCCGGGCCTCATCCTTGACCGGGTCGTGCTGGTGGTCGTAGAGCGGCAGGATCGCCCGCCAGTACTCGCGTAGCTGCTCGTCGCTCTCGAACCGGCCGGTGCCGATCCGCTCGATCACCCACTCCGGGATCACCGACCGGTCGGTGTTGCGGGCCCGCTCCACCGCCAGGTGGTCGTGCGCGGTGTCCGCCGCGGTGTCCCGCAGGATCAGTGCGGAGACCCGGTCCGGGTGGGCGATGGCGTACTCCATCGCGATGAACCCGCCGTACGAGCCACCGGCCATCACGATCTGCTCGTAGCCGAAGTGCTGCCTGATGGCGTCCACGTCGGCCACCCACTGCTCATGGGTGAACGGCTCGTCGTCACTGGACTCGCCGGAGCCCCGGGCGTCGAAGACGATGACCCGCATCCGGTCGGAGAACGGGCCGAACGAGCGCTTCGGCTCGCTGCGCGAGCCCAGGCCGGGCGCGCCGTGATGCACGATCATCGCCGGACCGTCGGTCGGGCCGAACGCCTCCACGACCAGTTCCGCGCCGTTGATTTTCATCGGACCCCCTCGATGATGTTGGATGCCAGGTCGCGCGGGTAGCCGGTGAGCCGGCAGGGCCCGGACTCCCGCACCAGGACCGTGTCGGAAATGCGGTAGCCGGCGTGGCCGGGAACGTAGACACCGGGTTCGCTGGAGAGCAGCATCCCGGGGGCGAGGACGGTGTCGTCCCCGTCCTCCACCCACGGCGCCTCGTGGTTCTGCAGGCCGATGCCGTGTCCCTGCCGGTGCCGGAGGTAGTCGCCCAGCCCGTGCTCACGCAGCACGTCCAGGCAGATCCGGTTGACCTCGGCGCAGGTCCGCCCGGCGATCATCGCCTGGGTGCCGACCTCCTGCGCCTCGCGGTCGGCCTCGTAGTAGCGCACCTGTTCGGCGGTGGGTTCGCCGATGACGAAGGTGCGCTCGCTCTCCACGAACCGGCTGGCCACCGCGGCGCCGAGGGAGAGGATCAGCGTGTCGCCGGGCTGGATGCGCCGCCGGGTCGGCAGGCCGTGCGGCAGCGCCGAGTTCGGCCCGGCGTAGACCAGCCCACCGGCCAGCTTGGTGGTGTAGACGACCAGGTCGTACTCGGCGTAGATCCGGTCGGTGCCGTACCCGATCACGTGCCGGGCGAGCTCGTCCTCGCGGGGCAGCGGACCGCCCCCGGCCAGCGCCTCCTCGATCAGGCCCCGGCCGGCGGCCAGCATCTCGTCACAGATGCGCGCGGCGGCCTCGTGGAACGGGATCTCCTCGGGAAACTTGCACAGCCGCAGCTTCGCCACCGCGTCGGTGGTCTCCAGGGTGGCTCCGGCGATGGCTCGGGACAGCGCCCGGAACGCACCGACCGACACCCCGGCGCTGACCCCGATCCGGCGGATCAGCCCGCCGGGGCGCGACAGTGCCGAGGCGAGCGTCTGCTCGGCGGTGACCAGGCCGGGGTACTCGAAGTAGGTGACGGTCGGTACCCGCACGTCCTGCTGGGCGGCGTACTCCTCGTCCAGCCGTGGGATGACCAGCAGCGGCTCCCCCTCCCGCGGCATCCAGAGGTAGACCGGCCGCTCAGTGGCGATGTAGAAGAAGCCGCTGAGGAAGGCGACGTCGGCCGGCGAGGTGGCCAGGAAACCGTCCAGACCGCGCTCGTCGAGCGCCTCGGACAAGCGGGTCCGGACGGTGGTGTAGAAGCTCTCGGGCAACCGCATGGTCAACCTCCGTTCCGACGCGGGTCACGGGTGTCGTTGAAGCGCATCCCGGCGACGGTCGCCGCGAGCACCAGCAGCAGGATCGCCAGGGACGGGAACAGGGTCTGCCACCAGGCGATGGCGACCACACCGCTGCGCTGGGCGTTGAGCAGGATTCGTCCCCAGGACCAGGCGTCCGGGTCGCCGAGGCCGAGGAAGCTCAGCCCCGCCTCGGAGATCACCGCGCGGGAGGCGGTCAGCAGCACGCTGACCACCATCAGCGAGACCACCGCGGGCAGGATCTCCCGGGTGACGATCCGCCAGCCGGTGGCCCCGAGCACCCGGGCGCCATCGATGTACGGCATCGCGCTGATCACCAGGCCCTGCGACCGGATCAACCGGGCCACCTCGGGCCAGGCGAAGAAGCCGATGATCAGGGTCAGCGTGACCACGCTGGGGTTGACCACCGCGGCCAGCATGATCATCAGCGGCAGGGTGGGGAGGGCCAGCATCACGTCGGTGATCACCGTGGCGACCGCGTCGATCGGCCGGAAGTACGCCGAGGCCAGCCCGACCGCGGTGCCCACAACGATCGCGATCACCGAGGCGGCCAGGCCGATCACCAGACTCGTCCGGGTCCCCCAGACCACCTGGGCGAAGACGTCCTGCCCGAGGTCGTCGGTGCCGAACCAGTGGGCACCGGACGGGGGTTGCAACACGTCCGGGCCGGCTCCGGCGGGTTCGTCGGCGATCAGCGGCGCGAAGACCGCCATCAGCACCATCACGACCAGCACCAGCATGGACAACATCGCGGCGGGCTGAAGCAGGAAGCCGTACCTGGACCGCCTGGCGGTGGCCGGGGCGACCGACGGCATCGCCTGCTCGGTCAGCACGGGCGCGCTCACGGCACCCTCCCTTCAAAGGTGACGGTGATCGGTTCCGGGCGGCACGCCGGGCTCGGCGCGCCCGGCCGGTGGTCCCGGGCGGTGGGGGTGGCGCCGCGTCGCGCCGCGCTCACAGCCGGATCCTCGGGTTGAGGACCGCGTAGAGCATGTCGGTCAGCGCGTTGGCGACGACCACGGTGACGGCGAGCATGATGAACGCGCCCTGGAGCACCGGGTAGTCCTGCTGCCCGACCGCCTCATAGATCAGCCGGCCGACCCCGGGGTAGGCGAACACGGTCTCGGTGAGCACCGCGCCACCGACCAGGGTGCCGAGTTGAAGTCCCATCAGGGTCAGCGCCGGCAGGATCGCGTTATGCAGGCCGTGCTTCCAGACCCGGCGGCGGGCCGACAGGCCCCGGGCCTGGGCGGCCCGGATGTAGTCCTCGCCGAGGACCTCGATCATGTTGGTGCGCAGGGTGAGCGCGTACGGGCCGAGCTGCACCAGCACCAGGGACAGCACCGGCAGCACCAGGTGGTGAGCCAGGCTCAGGTAGGCCGCCGCACCCCGGGTGTCCGGGTCGATCGCCCCGCCGATCGGGAACCAGCCGAGCTGGGCGCCGAGGAAGACCAGCAGCAGCATGGCGACGCTGGGCACAAAGAGCGCGTGCCCGCCGATACCGAGCGCCTGGAGCGCACGGTCCAGCCACTTGCCCCGGTGCACGGCGGCGGAGACACCGATCGGGATGCCGACGGCGATGGTGATGACGAACGCGCTGCCGGCGAGCAGCAGGGTCCAGGGCAGCCGGTCGATGATGATGTCGGTGACCGGTTGGATCTGCCGGAACGAGATGCCCAGGTTGCCCTGGATCAGCTCACGCAGGTACGAGACGTACTGCTCCCACAACGGCCGGTCCAGACCGTACGTCTTGAGCAGCGCCGCCTGCATCTCCGGCGTCATGTCCCCCTCGACCATCAGGGTCGTGGGGTCCCCCGGCAACAGCCGGAGCAGGAAGAACGTCGAAGTGATCGCGATCCACACGGTCAGGACGGCCTTCAGCGCCCGGCTGAGCACGAAACGCGCCACGGGGGACCCCTCCTCTCTCTCTGGTTTCCGGTTACTTGACCGGGGTGACCTGTGCCAGCGAGTACGCGGTGACCATGCCGAGCAGGTCCGACGGCGACGGGGCGAAGCCGGTGAACTTGCTGGCGTTGTAGGCGAACCGGAAGTTCTCCACGTACAGCGGGGTCAGGTATGCCTGCTCGTGCACGACCTTGTCGATGTTCTTAATCTTGGTCTTGAACGCCGCAGGATCGGTGGTGCCGGCCGCGTCGTTGATGAGCGCGTCCATCTCCGGCGACTCGAGCAGGTTGTAGTTGATGCCACCCGGGTTGGTGGACAGGTAGGTGCTGCGCAGCTGGTCCATCGGGTTGTCGAAGACACCCCACTGCGAGGCGTCGATGTCGTACTCGCCGTTCTTGGTGCGGGAGAGGAAGGTGTTCCGCTCGACGCACTCGTTCTCCAGCTTGATGCCGGCCTTGGCCGCGCTCTCGCGGAAGAGCTGCACCACCCGGGTGATGTTGGCGTTGGACTGGTCGCACGCCACGCCGAACTTCAGATCGTCGAAGAAGCCGTCGTTGTTCGTGTCCTTGTAGCCGGCCGCGGTCAGCTTGGCCTTCGCCCCGGCAGGGTCGAACGGGTAGGGCTGGAGCTCGGTGTTGTCGTAGTCCGAGAAGATCGGCGAGATCGGCCCGGCCATCGCCTGGCCGTCGCCCTGGAGCACCGCGGAGATGATCGCCTTGGTGTCCACCGACATCGACAGCGCCTGCCGGACCTCCTGGTCGGCGAGGTGCTTGTTCTTCATGTTGTAGGTCAGGTGGGCGAAGCCGAGCGCGCCGACCTGCGCCATCTTGATTTTCGAGTCACCCTCGAAGGTCTTCGCCGCCGACACCGGCACCGGGGTACCCATCAGGTCGATGTCGCCGTTGCGCAGCGCCAGCATCATCGTGTTGACGTCCGGGTAGATCCGGTACTCGACCTGGCCGACCGCGGCCTTGCCGCCCGGGGCCAGCGGGTAGTGCTCGTTGCGTTTCATCACGTAGCGCTGGCCCTTGGTCATGCTGTCCAGGACGAACGGCCCGGCGCCGACCCAGTTCGAGTCGTTGGGGAACTTGGAGAGGTCCCCGGCCTTCTCGAAGACGTGCTTCGGCACGATCGACATCCAGAAGCCGACGCCCTCGGCGAACGGCGCGTACGGCTGGGACAGCTTGAACTTGACCGTGGTGGCGTCCGGCGCCTCGATCGACTCGACCCAGGTCAGCTTGGCGGCCACGTTGCCGAGCTTGTACTTCATGATCGTCTCAGCCGTGAACTTGACGTCCTCAGCGACCACCGGGTTGCCGTCGGTCCACTTGAAGTCGTCCCGCAGCACGAACACGGCAGTCTTGCCGTCGTCCTCGTAGCGGTATTCCTTGGCCAGTTCCGGCGCCTTCTTGGCGTTCTCGTCGATCCGCAGCAGATGCGGGTACATCGCGTTGAGGATCCACGAGTCGGTCTTGCTCAGCGACTGCAGCGGGTTGAAGTTGCTCACGTCCGTGGTGGTGCCGATCCTCAGCACGGAACTGTCGGCCGAGCTGCCGGAGGACGACGAGCTGCCCTCGTTCAGACCGCAGGCGGACAGGCCCAGGGCGACCGCCGCGCCGAGCGCGACGGTGAGCCGCCACCGACCCTTGACTGTCATTTTCACCAAACCTCCTGAAGAACCCGGATGATGTTGCCGCCGATCACCTTGGCGATCTCGTCGTCGGAGTAACCGTGCGTGACGAGCCAGCCGACGATGTTGCTGAAGCACTCCGCCGGGTTCTCCATGCCGCTCACGTACGGGACCCGGGGGTGATCCACCACGCCGTGGGCCTTGCCGATCGCCAGGTGCTGGGTAAAGCTGTCGTGCAGCCCGACGTGGTCACCGAAGTTGGTGTCCGGGCCGAACGCCACGTGGTCGATGCCGACCAGGTCCACGCAGTAGGTGAAGTGGTCCATCACCGACTCGATCGAGTGGTGCGGGTGGTCCGCCGAGAGCGTGGTGTGCGGAGCGGCCTCGATGCCGATCACGCCACCCCGCTCGGCGCAGGCCCGGATCACCTCGTCCGGCTTCATCCGAGGGGTGTCCCAGACCGAACGGGCGCCGGCGTGGGTGATGAACACCGGTACCCGACTCCCCGCGATCACGTCCAGCGAGGTCTGGTCACCGGAGTGTGAGATGTCGATGGCGATGCCGAGCTTGTTCATCCGGTCCACCGCGCGCCGCCCGAAGTGGGTCAGGCCGCCATCGCGGTCCTCGGAGAGCCCGGAGCCGAGCATGTTGGCCTGGCTGTACGCGATGCCCATCTGGCGTACGCCGAAGCCGTAGAGGATGTCGATCCGGTCCAGCTCATTCTCGATCATCGTGGCCGCCTCCAGACCCGCCACCAAGGCGATCTGGCCGTTGCGTTTTGCCTCGAAGATCTGGTCCAGAGTGGTCGCCACCACCACGTGGTCCTGCTTGGCGATGTCGGCGAAGCGCAGGCCGATGTCATAGATGACGTCGTCCCACTTCCAGGCGTGCTCGCTGGTCACGCAGCCGGTGCCGTTCATGAAGTTGTCGAAGACCGCGGTCATCCCGGAGCGGGCCAGGCCATCGAAGCCGAAGGCGTTGCGGCCGGTGCGGTTGTAGTCCCGCAACTGGCTCACGTCGGCCGGCAGGATCTTCGGATGCTCGTGCAGCGAGATGGCCATGTGCTCGCGGAGCACCCGGGCCACCCGGGTGCGCTGCTCGTCACTGAGGCCAAGGTCGTGTTCGGGCACCCGGGCGATCTCCGGCGCCAACTCGAAGACCTTGTAGTCAACGTGCGGCGTCAAGTAGTCGAAGGACCGGTATCCGGCATAGCGGGGGGCAGGTTCCTGCACTCGTCAGCTCACCTCGTCACGCGTCAGAGACATGAGGAAGGAGGTCTGACCTCATGCCTCTAGGCAGATTAGGTCAAGGTCAAACGTCTCGGGAATACCTCGTGACCCGACCGTTACCTGAAATCCGGTCACGTCTGTGCAGGTCAGCTCGATGAGCACGGCAAAAGACCGGACGGCTGACACCGCAACACCCCGGAAACCCGATCTCCGGTTACGCCGAAAGTCGGAGTGGTCGGCCCACCGTCCAACCACCCTCGACCAGGTGGTCAGACCACTTAGGTGCGGCGGACCGCGTCCAGAGCGAGCAGCGCCACGTGCAGGGAGAGGCAGGCGTCGACCGAGTTGAGGTCGACGTCGAGGATCCGGCCGATCCGGGCCAGCCGCTCGTAGAACGCCGGCCGGGACAGGTGCACCGCCGCGGCCGCCACCGACTTGTTCCGGCCCGACTCCAGGTACGCCCGGAGGGTGCCGAGCAGTTGCTCCCGGGGCTGCTGGGCGTCGTACGCCAACAGCGCGCCGAGTTCCCGCTCCACGAAGGTCTGCACCCGGGGCTCGTCGCGCAGCAGATGCAGCAGACCGGCGAGGCCGACATGGGGCAGCCGGAAGATCAGCAGATCGCGCCGGTCCCGGCGGGCCGCCTGGGCGATCTGCCGGGCCTCCACCAGCGACCGGCCGGCTTCCCGCAGACTGCTCACACCGGAACCGGCGGCGACGATCACGGCGGCCGGACCACCCGCGGCGGCGGGGCGGGACGTACCGCCGACGGGCGAGCGGGGTGCCGGCGGGCGGCCCGGCCCGGTGTCGAGGCGTACCCGACGCAACGCCGCCGCGAACGCGGCGAGCGCCTTCTCCTCGGCGGCCGGATCGGGCAGCGCGAGCAGTGCCCCTACCGCGTGATCGTCCACGGCGCTGGTCAGGCCGGTGAGCTTGGCCTCCCGCAGCGCCTGGCCGACCGCCTCGGCAAGGTCGCGCAGCCGCGCCGGACCGGCCTCCGGCCCGGCCTCGACGCCCGGCGCCGCGCCCTCCCCGGCCGGGTCATCGGCCCGGTAACGGACCACCACGCCGACCAGATGCCGGCGGTCCAACGACACGCCGAGCGCCTTGGCCCGCAGCGCCACCTCGTCCACCGGGCGAGAATGGTCGAGCAGGGCGGTGAGCAGGGTGCGGTGGATCTGACGTTCCAGCCCCTCGGCGTCGCGGCGGATCAGCCGGCCCAGGGCGAGCGTGGAGGCGGCCCGCTCCACCAGGATGGTGAGCCGGGTCGGCGGGGCCCCCGACCCGGCGACCCGGTTGACGACCACCCCGTCGCCGTCGGTCCGCGCCGCCGGGACCGCATCAGCCGGGGTGCCTGGCGGCTCGGTGCCGTCGCCGGCCGGCAGGGCCCGCCCGGTGGTCAGCTCCCCGTCGGCCGGCCAGCGCAGCAGCAACCGCCCCCAGTCCTGCCCTCGCGCGCCGACGGTGGTCACCAGCCACCCGCTGTCCGGGTCGTACGCGGTGCGCCCGCCCGCACGGATCCGCCGGGAATGCTGCTCCCAGCGGTACAGCAGCAACTCGGCGCTCTGCCCCACCGGGTCGTACGCGAGCACCTGCCGGGACAGGTTCTCCAGCACCACCGGGCACCCGGACAGCTCGGCGGCCTGCCGCACCACCTCGGCCGCGTCGGCGCCCTCCACGGACAGCTCGGTGAACCGCTGGTGGATCTCCTCGGTGGCCCGCAGCTCGGTGAGCTGGGCGTCCACGATCAACGCGTGCACCGCCTCGGTGACCCGCACGAACGGGACGGCCCGCCGCAGCTCGACCAGGGGCAGCCCACGCCTCTCGGCGGCGGCGGCCATCACCCGCGGCACCCCGCTGACGTACCGGCGGCCCAGCTCGACCACCAGCCCGGAGACACCCACGTCGGCCAGGTCACCGATGAACGCGCGCAGCCCGGTGTCGTCGGCCGGCAGCCCGATGCCGGTGGTGAGCACCAGCTCGCCGCCACCGAGCAGGGTGGCGATGTCCGGCACCTCGGCGACGTGCACCCAGCGGACCGGCCGGTCCAGACCCGCGTCGCCCGCGACCAGGCGCGGCGCGCCGTGGCGCACCGGCACTAGCGCAAGCACCTCACGCACGGTAGGGAACACGGGCGACACGCTACCCTGCGTCACCGCTGATCTCGAAGCACCGACCCGATGTCGGGCGGCGGGGTCCGAACCTTACGGCCTCATCCCAAGGCGCCGCTCAGTCGACGCCGAACTCCATCGCGGCGCGGTCGAGTGCCTCGTCGTCGGCGGAGGAGACGCCCCGGGAGGCGATGGCTTCCGCGCCGCCCTGTGGCATCGCACCGATCAGCCCGGTCGAGGCTGCCTGTGCAGCGCCGACCATCCGCTGAGGGGCCGCTCCGCCGACCATGCCAAGGGTGGCGTACTGCTCCAGCTTCGCCCGCGAGTCGGCGATGTCCAGGTTGCGCATGGTGAGCTGGCCGATCCGGTCCGACGGGCCGAACGCCGAGTCCTCGGTACGCTCCATCGACAGCTTGTCGGGGTGGTAGCTGAACGTCGGGCCGGTGGTGTCCAGGATCGAGTAGTCCTCGCCCCGGCGCAGCCGCAACGTCACCTCGCCGGTGACCGCCGTGCCGACCCAGCGCTGCAACGACTCGCGCAGCATCAGCGCCTGCGGGTCCAGCCAGCGCCCCTCATACATCAGCCGACCGAGGCGGCGGCCCTCGTGGTGGTAGTTGGCCAGGGTGTCCTCGTTGTGGATGGCGTTGACCAGCCGTTCGTACGCGGCATGCAGCAGCGCCATGCCAGGCGCCTCGTAGATGCCCCGGCTCTTGGCCTCGATGATCCGGTTCTCGATCTGGTCCGACATGCCCAGGCCATGCCGGCCGCCGATGGCGTTGGCCTCCAGCACCAGATCGACGGCGCTGCCGAACTCCTTGCCGTTGATCGTCACCGGACGACCCTGGTCAAAGCCGACCGTGACATCCTCGGTCGGAATCTCCACCGACAGGTCCCAGAATCGGACCCCCATGATCGGGTTGACCGTCTCGATGCCGGTGTCGAGGTGCTCAAGGGTCTTCGCCTCGTGCGTGGCGCCCCAGATGTTGGCGTCGGTGGAGTATGCCTTCTCGGTGCTGTCCCGGTAGGGCAGGCCGCGTTCGAGCAGCCACTCCGACATCTCCTTACGCCCGCCCAGTTCGGTGACGAAGTCGGTGTCGAGCCACGGCTTGTAGATGCGCAGCTGCGGGTTGGCCAGCAGGCCGTACCGGTAGAACCGCTCGATGTCGTTGCCCTTGAAGGTCGACCCGTCGCCCCAGATCTGGACGTCGTCCGAGATCATCGCCCGCACCAGCAGCGTCCCGGTCACGGCCCGGCCCAGCGGAGTGGTGTTGAAGTACGCCCGCCCGCCCGAGCGGATGTGGAAGGCCCCGCAGGTCAACGCTGCCAGGCCCTCCTCGACCAGTGCGGCGCGGCAGTCGACCAGGCGGGCGACCTCGGCGCCGTAGCTGAGCGCGCGGCCGGGCACCGAGACGATGTCGGGCTCGTCGTATTGGCCGATGTCGGCGGTGTAGGCGCAGGGAACGGCGCCCTTGTCGCGCATCCACGCGACCGCGACCGAGGTGTCGAGGCCGCCGGAGAAGGCGATGCCGACGCGTTCACCGATGGGCAGGGAGGTAAGAACCTTGGACACGAGGAAGATTATGCACTAGAACGCATCGTCATGCGAACAGAAGTGCTCGACTACCCGATGCCGAACGGTGGGTCGTCGCGACCCAGTTCCCAGAACGCCACCGCCGCAGCGGCGGCGACGTTCAACGAGTCCACTCCGCGCCGCATCGGGATGACCACCCGTACGTCACTGGCGGACTGGGCCGCCGCGGTGAGGCCGGGGCCCTCCGCTCCCAGCAGCAGCGCCGCCCGCTCGCGCTGCGCCGGAGTCAACCGCTGCAGAGGTACGGCGTCCGGAGCCGGCGTCATGGCGAGCACGGTGAAGCCCGCTTCCCGCACCTGGTCCAAACCCGCAGGCCAGCGTTCGAGCTTGGCGTACGGCACTGCGAAGACCTCACCCATGCTGACCCGGACGCTGCGCCGATAGAGCGGGTCGGCGCAGGTCGGCGACAGCAGCACCGCGTCGATGCCCAACGCGGCGGCACCCCTGAAAATGGCGCCAAGATTGGTGTGGTTGTTGACGTCCTCCAAGATCACCACCCGGCGGGCGGTGTCGAGGACCTCGGCGGCGGTCGGCAGCGGCTTACGGTGGAACGAGCCGAGCACCCCCCGGTGCACGTGGAAGCCGGTGGCCTTCTCCAACACCTCGGGGGTGGCCGCGTAGACCGGGGCGTCCCCGGTGTCCAGGTCGGCAAGCTGGTCGACCCGCTTGGCGTCGACCAGGTACGACCGGGCCGGGTAGCCCGCCCGCAGCGCCCGCCGCAACACCAACTCCCCCTCGGCGATGAACAGGCCGTGCGGGGGCTCCCAACGGGTACGCAGCTCGACGTCGGTCAGCGCACGGTAGTCGGCGATCCGGTCGTCGTCGGGGTCGGTGATCTCGTGTACGGGCACCGGTCGATTCTGCCTGGCCGGCCCCGGCCCGCCGCGCACCGGTAGGGCGGCTGAGACCTGCGTTGGAGTCTGCCTTGACATGACGAGGAGGGCCCTGGCGACGACAGTCGCCAGGGCCCCTTCGCGCGGTGACTCAGCGCAGCTCGTACGCCCGGATCACGGTCTGGTCGAAGGTGTTGCCCTTCGCGTCCGTGCCCGAGGCCTTGAGCGATACGAAGCCGGCCGCCTTCGGGTGGGTCACCTGCACCTGCCACGACCCGCCGAGGTGCAGCACCGGCACGTTCTTCCAGGTCTTACCGTCGTCGTACGACACCCGCACGGTCAGCTTGACCACCGATCCCGAGCCCTCGGTCTGGGTGATCGTCACCGGGTAGACGGCCGTGCTGCCGGCCTTGCCGACGTTGTGGTCGTCCAGCGGCGGCGCGAAGCTGACCGCGGTCAGCGGCAGCGACTGGGGCTTCTTGGCGTGCGCCGAGCGGAACGTCCAACTCACCGACATCTTGCTGGTCAGGCGCGCGTCGCGCTCCAGGCTGCCGTCGAACCGGAACGCCGCCCCGGCCGGGGACACGCCCTCGGCGTACACGCTCGGATCCTGATCGGACTCGGCGATCAATTTGCCGTTACGGTAGAGCGCCCCGTGCCCGGAGGTGATATCACCGAAGCCGGCCCGGCCCTGACCGTCGCCGAGCAGCCCGGGCGAGATGGTCATGAGGTCGCCCTCACGCAGCGCCGGCACGTCGCCGGGATAGAACGGCGCCACGCTCGGCCCGAACACACCCCTGTTCCACTGCTCCTGGTAGGTGCGCCCAGCGCGGTAGCTGGCCAGGGCAGCGTGAGCGGACAGTGTCTCCGCCCAGTCGTCGCCCTTGTACACGACCAGCAGGTTATGCCATGGCGCGTCACTCGCGTAGAACTCGGTGTGGGTGGACGGGAGCGGAGTCTCCCAGGCGAAGGACCAGCCGCCGTCGACGCCCGGTGGCGCGAAGGCGAACAGCTTCATGCCGGTGCTACCCGGCACCGCCACCGCGTGCGAGGCCCGCACGGTGGCGAAGTCCGTCGGCCGCAGGTGCTTGACCAGCCCGCCGAGCAGGCCGTTCTCGCTGTGCCAGCCCACGTTGTAGACGTACGGGGTGCCGGACCGGCCGCCCTGCTCGTCGACCTTGACCAGCGTGCCGCTGAGCTGCGAACTCAGACCCTTCGCCGGCTTGGGCCCGAGCAACTTGCTGAAGATCGCGCCGAAGTCGTCCCTCGCCCCGACCCCGACGTGGAGGCCGAAATCCGCGCCCTCGGTGTAGGTCGCGTCGAACGACGCCAGCATCGTCACCGCGTTCGAGTCGGGCACGGTGACGTCGAAGCCCTTCGCGCCGCGGGCGTCCATCGACACCGTCGTCGGCCCGCTGACGGTCAGCTTCGGATATATCAGCTGCGAGGTGCTGAGGCGACCGCCGTGCTCCTCGTCGACCCAGCTGAACGCGAAATACTCTCCCGGCGTCAGGCGCAGGTCGTTGCTCGCGCCGAAGACCACGTCACTCCAGCTCAGATCCTTGCGCAGCAGCACCGTCATCGCGTCCTCGGCCGGGTCGCCGTCGCGTTCGGTCGCGGTGACCTTCACCGGATACTTCAGCTCTTCGCGTACCACGCCGAAGGGCGTCTGCACCGAAACGCCCGCCGCCGTCGCCGTGACCTGGCCGCCGAGGCCGCCGGTCACGTCACCACCCTGACGGGTGTCGGCACTCAACGTCACCGACGCCTGCCCACCCGCCGGAACGGTCACCGTGTCAGCGTCGAGCGAGAAGATCCCGGCCGGCGCGTCGGTGGTCAGCCCGAGCCGCAGGGTCACCGCGGCGCTGCCGCTGTTGTGGTAGGTGACCGTGCTGCTACGCACCTCGTCGTTGTCGTGCGGCCACTCCTGCAACCCGAACGTCACCGACGTCGGCGAGGTCGTCACCTGCTGGGTGATCGCCCGGGCCACGTCCACCCGGCCCGCACCCTGCGCAAACACCCCGACACCCGTCGACGGCTTCGCCGAGGCCATCAGCGACGCCTTCAACTGCGCCGCCGCCCACCCCGGGTGCGCCTGACTCAGCAACGCCGCCGCCCCCGCCACATGCGGAGTCGCCATCGACGTGCCGTCCAACGGCATGTACAGCTGACCCGGCTCCCCGAGGAAACCGTCCTTACTACGCGCCGCCACGATGTCCACGCCAGGCGCGGCGATCTCGGGCTTCACCGCCCACCCGTCAGCGCTCGGACCCCGACTGGAAAAGTCGGCAAGCTCATCGGACTTCGTGAACGCCGCCACCGCCAGCGCCGCCTCAGCGGTCGCCGGGGAACTGACGGTCCCATCGTCCCCGTCGTTGCCCGCCGCGATGACGAACAGCGTGCCGTGCTGCGCGGTCAGGTCGTTGACGGCCTGCTCCAGCGGGTCGACCTCAGGGCCGTTCGGCCCGCCGAGGCTCAGGTTGACCACACTCGCCCCGGACTCCGCGGCCCACTGCATGCCGGCCACGAT
>NZ_JBEZFI010000032.1:0-68768 GCF_040649295.1 Micromonospora sp. NPDC048999
AACGCGAACGCCTGAACACACTCGGCCTGCACCTGTGCACCGATCTCGACTGCGCGGTCAATACGCACACCAAGCTGGTGCCTGCCGAGCCGACGCCGGGCCAGCCTTACGGGCGGGGGCAGATGCAGAACGGTTGGCCGATCGGGTCGAGCAGCACGGTCCACCGCTCGCCGCCGGGCTGGAAGTCGGGCCTCGTCGCACCGGCTGCCAGGAGGTCCTTCTCCGCGACGGTCAGGTCGTCGACGTACAGGTCGAGGTGGTAGCGCTTGCCGGCGGTCTCGTCCGGCCAGGCCGGCGGGGCGTACCCGTCCACCAGGCCGAAGCCGATCGAGGTCCCGTTATTGCTGATCATGGCGTATTCGGCCTGGCTGTGGGTGACCTCCCAGCCGAGGGCGTGGGCGTAGAACGCGGCGTGGGCGGCCGGGTCGCAGCTGTCAAGGTTGACCATCGCGAGGTCAGCGTGCACTGTCATGCCGACGATCCTGCCGGCAGATCCTGACATCCTCTGGCAGGTACCGTCCGGAGTTTCAGCAGAGCAATTCCAGGTGCCGGTGGGCGTCGGCGGCGATGTCCTCGTGCCGCAGCCGGCGGCGCGCCCAGAGCCGGGCCGCCACCTCGGCCTGCTCGTCGCCCCACGCCGCGTGCTCCACCAGCAGCGCGGTGGTCAGCGCGTACGCCGCCCGCAGCGCCAGCCCGCGCGCCCCGGCGACCAGTTCGACGGCGGTCGGGTCGGCGGTGACCTCGCCGAGCCTGGTCCGCAGCTCGTCGGTGACCGCGGCCAGGGTGTCGGCCAGGGCGGGGGAGAGCGGTCGGGCCAGGTCGACGGCGGCGGCCAGCCGGCGCAGCAGCGGTACGCCGGCGTCCTCCCGGGCGACCGCGCGCAGCACGTCCAGGGCGAGCACGTTGGTGGTGCCCTCCCAGATCGGCAGCACCTGCGCGTCGCGCAGCAGCCGCGGCACCCCGGTGTCCTCGACGTAGCCGGCGCCGCCGAACGCCTCCACGTACTCGCTGGCGCAGGCCACGGCCAGCCGGCCGGTGGCCAGCTTGGCCAGCGGCGCCACCACCCGCAGCTCGTCGGCGGCGGCCGGGTCGCCGCCCACCTCGACTCGGCCGAGTAGCGCGAACGCGTGCCCGGCCAGGACGAACGCGCCGGCCGTGTCGACCGCGAGGGCGCCGAGGGTGGCCCGGTGCAGCGGCGAGTCGGCCAGCCGCCCGCCGGCGACCTGCCGCGCCTGCGCGTACGCGAGGGCGCGGGCCAGGCCCCGGCGCATGCCGGACGCGGCGGCGGAGGCGTTGTGCACCCGGGTCACCACCACCAGGGTCATCGCCCGGACCAGGCCGGGCACGGCCGGGTCGCCCAGCGGCAGCGCGTACGCGTCGCGTAGCCCGATCTCGGCGGTGGGCAGCGCCCAGGTGCCCAGCTTGTCCTTGAGCCGGTGCACGGTCACCCCGGGCGCCGGCGCGTCGGCGGCGACGGTCGCGCCGGCCAGGGGCGAGTCGCCCGCGTAGCGGGGCACCAGGAACGGCGCGAGCACCCGGCTGCCCCGGCCGGCCCCGTCGGGCCGGGCGAGCGCGACGGCCATCGCCGCGTCGGCGGCGGAGCAGAACCACTTCTCCCCGGTCAGCCGCCACGACCCGTCGGCGGCGGGCCGGCCGATGGTGCTGGAGCCGGACAGGTCGGACCCGCCCTGCGACTCGGTCATCCACTGCCCGCTGACGATCGCGGCGGCCGGGTCGGTGGAGATCAGCCGGGGCAGCCACGCGTCGCGGACGCCGCTGTCGACCTCGGGGAGGCTGAGCAGCGCCGCGGCGCCGTCGGCCATGGCCACCGGGCAGGAGAAGGTGGCCGACTCCGGGGCGTACAGGTGCAGCAGGGCGTGCTGGACGACCCGGGCGGCGGCCCCCCAGGTGCCGCGCGCGGACTCCAGGTAGGGCAGCGCGACCACGGCGTGCCGGGCGGCGGCGGCCCGCTGGGCCTGCCAGCCGGCGGAGGTGTCGATGCGGTCGACGCGGGCGCCCCACGGGTCATAGCGGACCAGGGCGGGCGGGTGGGTCTCGGCGTCGGTGTGCGCGGCCCGCAGCGGACCGGTGACGTCGGCGGCCAGGTCGGCCAGGCGCCCTTTCGCGGCGGCGTGCCCGGCCGGGCCGAGGTGCCGGTCCAGCCAGGAGTGCAGCAACGGGTCCGCGGTGTACGGGTCGTCGGGAGTGGGCACCGGCTGCACGTAACGGGTCATCCGTGGCTCCTGCTTTGAGGGTATGCACCGACGGTAGTCGATGCGGTCGCACCGGCGACAGGGCGCAACTTCCTGCGCGCCGCCGGTGCCGCTGCCTACGGTGCAGGTGATGGGCAAGGAGCGGGAGTGGGGCAAGCCGGGCCGACGCGTCCGGCCGGGACGCGCCGGGCTGCTGTTCGGCGGCCTCGGGATCGGCGTGTGCCTGATCGGGGTGGCCGGCCTGGCGTTGTGGAACGTGCAGGTGCTGTGGCGGGCCAACGGCCCGGTGCGGGAGACCGCCGACAACTTCCTGCACGAGGTCGCCGCCGGGGAGACCGACCGGGCCTACGACAGGCTGTGCCGGCAGGCGCGCAAGAAGTGGAGCGCGGTCGGCTTCGGCAGCTGGGTGCGTACCCCGCCGGAGGTCCGCGGCTACGAGATCACCGACGTGTCGGTGGCCACCCAGCGTGGCGTCCCGCGCGCTACGGTGAAGGCGCGGCTGACCCGCGACGGCGGGGCCAGCGAGGAGCGGACGCTGTCGATCGTGCAGGAGGACGGCAAGTGGCGGGTGTGCGGGGACCCGTTCTGAGTGATCAGCCGCGCGGGCCGAGGTCGCCGGAGCGGTAGTGCCGGCGGCACAGCACCTGGTAGCGCACGTCCGCGTCGTCGACGGTGTCGCCGATGACGACCTGTTCGCCCTGGCGTACCACCCGCCCTTGGACGACCCGGGCGTTGAGCCGCCCTTCCCGGCCGCACCAGCAGAGCACCTCGACCTGGATGCGGGCCACCTCGTCGGCGAGTTCGAACAGCCGCTGCGCGGCGGGGAACAGGCAGGACCGGAAGTCGGTGGCCAGGCCGAACGCGTACACGTCGACGTCGTAGTCGTCGACCAGCTCGGCCATCTGCTCGACGTGGTCCAGGTTGTAGAAGGACGCCTCGTCGCAGATCAGGTAGTCGACCCGGGCCCCCTGGTCGAGGGCGTCGCGGACCAGGTCGCGCAGGTCGAGGTCGTCGGTGACCTCGATGGCGGCGTGGGCCAGGCCGATGCGGGTGGTGACCTGCGGTCCGAGCGAGCGGTCGATGCGGGTGGTGACCAGGCCGCGGCGGCCCTGCCGGGCGTGGTTGTGGTTCATCTGCAGCGCCATCGTGGACTTGCCGCAGTCCATCGGCCCCCAGAAGAACTTCAGCGCGGCGGCGTGCAGCGGCCGCCCGTCGACGCCACGGGCGGCGGCGCAGCCGCCGCGACGGTCGTCGCCGGGGCCCGGGAGGGGCCGGGCCAGGCAGGTCGGGGCGGCAGCGTCGTCGTCGGTCACGTCCGGGCAGCCTAGTCGATCGACCACCCTTGATCAGGTCGGTGCGGCGGCGGTCCTACAGCACCCGGGGCGGGGTGTTGCCGGCCGCGACGATGGCCCGGCGCATCGGCACGGCGGCCAGCAGCGCGAACCCGACCACGAAGAAGATCAGCAGGGAGATCAGGCCCACCCGGTAGGAGGCGGTGAGCTGGAACACCAGCCCGAAGAACAGCGGCCCGAGCCAGCTGGTGCCCTTGTCGCTGATCTTGTAGAAGCCGTAGTACTCGCCTTCCTTGCCGGCGGGGATGAGCTGGCTGAACAGTGATCGGCTCAGCGCCTGGCTGCCGCCGAGCACCAGGCCGATGCAGCCGCCGAGGATCATGAACGGCAGCGGCGCCTCGGCGGGCAGCCAGAACGCGGCGATGATCACCCCCGTCCACCCCACCAGGGACAGCAGCACCGTCTTCCAGGCGCCGATCCGCCGCGCGAGGGCGCCGAGGGCGAGCGCCCCGCCGAAGGCGACGAACTGCACCAGCAGGATGGTCACGATCAGGGTGCTCTGCTCCAGCCGCAGCTCCTCGCTGCCGTACTGGCTGGCCAGGGCGATGACGGTCTGGATGCCGTCGTTGAAGACCAGGAAGGCCAGCAGGAAGAACAGCGTCAGCGGGTACGCCTTGATCCCGCGTAGGGTGCGGCCGAGCTGCCGGAACCCGTCGGTGAGCACGTTGCCGCCGCCACCGGCCAGCGCCGCGGCGGTGGGACGCTCGCGCAGCCAGCGCAGCGGCAGCAGGGTGAACGCCGCCCACCACACCCCGGCCGACACGATCGACCAGCGGGCCAGGTCGAGGGTGCGTTGCGGGTTGCCCTCCTCGCTGAACATGCTGACCGCGACCAGGTTGAGCGCGAGCAGCAGCCCGCCCCCGAGGTAGCCGATGGCCCAGCCGCGGCTGGAGATGCCGTCACGCTCGTCCGGGCCGCCCAGCTGCGGCAGGAACGAGTTGTAGACCACGATGGCCGCGCCGAAGCAGATGTTGGCGATCAGGAACAGCGCCCCGCCGAGCAGATACCGCTCGCCGGTGACGAAGGCGAACCCGAGGGTCGCCCCGGCGCCGACGAACGTGGCCACCCCCAGCAGCCGCTTCTTGTGCACGGTCCGGTCGGCGACCGCCCCGACCACGGGCAGCACGAAGACGGTGAGCAGCACCGACAGCGAGACCAGGTACGGGAAGAAGGAGCCGGCGGCGACCTTGATGCCCAGCGGATACACGTACCCGGCGCAGCTGTCCGCGCCAAGCTCGCAGCCGGCCGCGAGCTTGGTGAGGGTGGTGAGGAACGGGCCGAGGAACACCGTGATCACGGTGGTTTGGAAGGCGGCGCTGGCCCAGTCGTAGAAGTACCAGCCGGTGCGTTCACGGCGAGTGCTGCCCGGCTGGGCGGGTTCGGTGACGGCGGGGCGGACCGTCTCGGCCATCGGTGTCCTTTGAAGTTCAGGCGGCCCAGTGGCCGCGGCTGCGGTAGACGTCGCGCAGCACGCCGACGTGATCGGTCATGATGCCATCCACACCGAGATCAAGTAAGTGGTGCATCTCGGTAGGTTCGTCGATGGTCCAGACATGCACCTGCAACCCGATCCGGTGGCAGTACGCGACGAACCGCCGGTCGACCACCGGGATGCGCCCGTACCGGACGGGGACCTGGGCGGCGACCACGGACGGGGGCAGCCGCAGCGGCCGCCCGTGCAGGGACGCCATCCGCAGCCGGGCCACCCCGCGCATGCCGAGGCTGGTGGCGACGTTCGGTCCGGCCAGGGCGCGCAGCCGGGCCAGCCGGGCGTCGCTGAACGAGGCGAGCAGCACCCGGTCGCCGGCGCCGGCCCGGTCGAGGGTGTCGAGGGTCGGCGCGACGCCGCCGTCGGCCTTGACGTCGATGTTGAACCGCACCTGCGGCCAGGCGGTGAGGACCTCGTCGAGGCGGGGGACGATGGTGGCGCCGCCGACGCGGATCGAGGCCAGGTCGGCCCAGCGCAGGTCGGCGACGCGTCCCGGCTCGCCGGTGACCCGGCGCAGGGTGGCGTCGTGGAAGATCACCGGCACGCCGTCGGCGGTGGCGTGCACGTCGGTCTCCACGTACCGGTAGCCGAGGGCGATGGCCCGGGCGAACGCGGCGGCGGTGTTCTCGTCGCCGTCGGCCGCGCCGCCGCGGTGGGCGAAGGCGAGGGGCGCGGGGGCGTCGAGGTAGCCGTAGCGGGGCTGCACGCCGGCAGTATGCCGCGCGCGGATGGCGGTGGGGTGACCGGCCGGCGTCACGCAAACCAACTTCCCCATCCTTCCCCATCGTGCGTACGATAGGGGGCGATGAGTAATGATCTGTATTCCGTTGAGCAGGTGGCCGAGCTGCTCGGCCTGCACGTGCGCACCGTGCGCGGCTACATCCGCGCCGGCCGGCTGCGGGCGGTGCGGATCGGCAAGCAGTACCGGATCGCCCGGGCCGACCTCGACGCGTTGACCGGCCACCCCGAGCCGGCGCCGTCGGCCGGCCGGCCGACGCTGGAGGTGTCGAGCATCGTGCAGGTCGACGGGATCGATCGGGCCGCCGCCGACCGGCTCGCCACCCTGGTGCTGGCCGGCGTCAACACCGGCCACGACCCTGCGCGCCCGCTGCGCGTACAAACCGTCCACGACGAGGAGCGACACCGCATGAAGCTCGTGATCCTGGGTGACGCCGCCACCACCGCCGACCTGCTGCAGCTGGTCGACGCGGTGCTGCGCGGCGACAACGGCCTGCTCGCGGGGGAGGTGCGCGATGCCTGACCTGATCCAGGAGCGGGCCGGGGTGCCGGTGCTGGTCTGCGACCCGGCCGGGCCGCCGGTGGCCACCACCGAGCAGGCCCTCGACCTGATCGGCGCGGCCTTCGGCGGCGCCGAGGTGGTCGCCGTGCCCGCCAGCCGGCTCGACCCGAGCTTCTTCTCGCTGGGCACCCGCTTCGCCGGGGAGATCATGCAGAAGTTCGTCAACTACCGGCTGCGGCTGGTCGTGGTCGGGGACATCAGCGCGCATCTGGCGGCCAGCGCGGCGCTGCGCGCCCTGGTGGCCGAGTCGAACCGGCACGACCACGTGTGGTTCGTCCCCGACCTCGACGCGCTGGACGCCCGCCTCGCCGCCGCCACCTGAGGCGCCCCTGCCCGCCCGAGTCAACCCTTGGGCGGGCGGCGGTGGGAGCGGGCGGTGTCGGCCGGGCGGCTGGGGTCGACGTGGCGCGGCCAGTACGGCTCAGCGGGGCGCAGCGGCGCCAGGTTGTCGGTGATCGCGTCGATGATCCGGTCAGTGGCCCGCCGAGCGGCACCGGGCGTGCCGGGGTTCAGGTGGCTCAGCACCACCGGAGTGCCGAAGTGCACCCGGATCACCGGTCGCCGGACGAGCGCCCGGGCGACGCCACCCAGCAGGCCCTTGGGCGCCTCGTACGGCAGCACCTCGTGCGAGCCCCACTGGGCGACCGGGACGACGGCGGCGCCACTGGCGAAGGCGAGCCGGGCCGCGCCGGTCTTGCCCCGCTCCGGCCACATCCCCGGGTCCAGGCCGATGCGCCCCTCCGGGTAGAGCAGCACCACCGAGCCGCCGGCCACGGCCGCGGCGGCGACCTCGAGCGACTGGCGCACGGAGGTGGTGCCCCGGTCGACGCGGATGTGCCCGGCACGGCGCATCAGCGGGCCGACCACGGGGGCGCGGAACAGCCCGCCGGTGGCCATGATCCGCGGTGCGACGCCGCGCGCCCGGCAGGCGGCGGCGAGCACCAGCGGATCGAACGGGCTGATGTGGTTGGCGGCCAGGATCAGCGGCCCGTGACGCAGCTGCGCCGGCACGTCGCCGGTGACCTCGAGGCGCCCCAGCAGGGCGACGACGACGCGGGCGAGCAGTTGCGCGGCCCGCCACAGCAGCGGCGCGCGCCAAGGGGCAGTCGGGGTGTTCATCAGTGCTGGATCGTCGCACGCGTCGGGGTGGGTGGGAGACCCCGGTCCCGGGCCGTGCGGCAGAGGTGATCAGGGCCATTGGTCCCGGGCCGGGTCGGGCCCCCCGGCCCTGCCGCTCCTTCTACGACGCCGGGTAGTATTTACTACGTCTCGTAGTATGTACGGCTGGGGGTTTCAGGTGGACGCGTTGGACGTCGCCCGCTGGCAGTTCGGTGTCACCACCGTCTACCACTTTCTCTTCGTGCCGCTGACCATCGGCCTGTCGATCCTGGTGGCCATCCTCCAAACCATGTGGCACCGCACCGGCAACGAGCGGTACCTCAAACTCACCAAGTTCTACGGCAAGCTCTTCCTCATCAACTTCGCGATGGGCGTGGTCACCGGCATCGTGCAGGAGTTCCAGTTCGGCATGAACTGGAGCGACTACTCCCGCTTCGTCGGCGACATCTTCGGCGCCCCCCTGGCCATCGAGGCCCTGGTCGCCTTCTTCCTCGAATCGACCTTCATCGGCCTGTGGATCTTCGGCTGGGACCGGCTGCCCAAACGCCTGCACCTGGCCGCCATCTGGGCCGCCGCCATCGGCACCAACCTGTCCGCCTACTTCATCCTCGCCGCGAACTCCTTCATGCAGCACCCGGTCGGCTACCGGATCAACCCCACCACCGGCCGCGCCGAACTGACCGACTTCTTCGCCGTACTCACCAACAAGGTCGCCCTGATCACCTTCCCGCACACCCTCGCCGGGGCGTTCCTGGTCGCCGGGTCGCTGATCGTCGCCGTCGGCCTCTACCACGTCATCCGGCACCGCGACAGCGCCGACACCGGCGCCTACCGCTTCGCCACCCGGTTCGGCTCCTGGGTCGTGCTCATCTCCTCGGCGCTGGTGCTGCTCACCGGCGACATCCAAGGCAAGATCATGACTGACGTGCAGCCGATGAAGATGGCCGCCGCCGAAGGCCTCTACACCACCGAGAGCCCCGCCTCGTTCTCCGTGCTCACCGTCGGCAGCCTCGACGGCAGCCGCGAGATCTTCGCCATCAAGATCCCGTACCTGCTGTCGTTCCTCGGCACCGGCGACCCCAACGGCACCGTGCACGGCATCAACGACCTGCAGGCCCAGTACACCGCCCAGTACGGCGCCGGCAGCTACACCCCGATCATCCCGGTCACCTACTGGAGCTTCCGCTTCATGATCGCCTTCGGGCTCGCCGCCGCCGCGATCGCCCTGCTCGTGCTCTGGACCCAGCGCAAGGGCCGCACCCCCCGCAGCCGCTGGCTGCTGCGCGCCGGCCTGGTCATGCCCGTCCTGCCGCTGCTGGCCAACTCCTTCGGCTGGATCTTCACCGAGATGGGCCGCCAGCCGTGGATCGTCTTCGGCGAGATGCTCACCCGCAACGGCGTCTCCCGCAGCGTCTCACTGACCGAGGTGCTCACCTCCTTCACCGCGTTCACCCTGATCTACGCCACCCTCGCCGTGATCGAGTTCAAACTGCTGGTCCGCTACGCCAAGGCCGGCGTACCCGACGTCACCCCGGCGCCCGTTGACGACGCCACCGACGACGCCGAGCGCCCGCTGGCGTTCGCCTACTGACCGGAGCCCACCGTGGAACTGACGACCGTCTGGTTTCTCCTCGTCGCCGTCCTCTTCACCGGCTACTTCATCCTCGAAGGCTTCGACTTCGGCGTCGGCATGCTGCTGCCCGTCCTCGGCCGCGACGACCGGGAACGCCGCGTCATGATCAACACCATCGGACCCGTCTGGGACGGCAACGAGGTCTGGCTGATCACCGCCGGCGGCGCCATGTTCGCCGCCTTCCCCGAGTGGTACGCCACCCTGTTCTCCGGCTTCTACCTGCCCCTGCTGCTCATCCTGCTGGCCCTCATCGCCCGCGGCGTCGCCTTCGAATACCGGCACAAGCGCCCCGAGGCATCCTGGAAACGCCGCTGGGACCAGGCCATCTTCCTCGGCTCCCTGCTGCCGGCGGTCCTGTGGGGCGTCGCCTTCGCCAACATCCTGCGCGGCGTACCCCTGTCCGCCGACCACGAGTACGCCGGCGGCCTGCTCGACCTGCTCAACCCGTACGCCCTGCTCGGCGGCCTGACCACCCTGGGCCTGTTCCTCACCCACGGCGCGGTGTTCCTCGCCCTCAAGACCACCGGCGACATCCGTGACCGCGCCGGCGCCCTCGCCGTCAAGGTCGGCGCCGGCACCGCCGTGGTGGCGGTGGCCTTCCTGGCCTGGACGCTGACCATCCGCTCCAGCACCGCCGCCGTCGTGCTCGCCGTCGGCGCGGCCCTCGCCCTGGTCGCCGGTCTTGCCGCCGCCCGGGTACGCCGGGAAGGCTGGGCGTTCACCGGCACCGCCGTGGCCATCGCCCTGGCCGTGGCCACCCTGTTCGCCGCGCTGTTTCCCAACGTGCTGCCGTCCACCCTGGATGCCGCCGGCACCCTCACCACCACCAACGCCGCCTCCACCCCGTACACCCTGAAGATCATGACCTGGGTGGCGGTGGTGTTCACCCCGATCGTGCTGGCCTACCAGGGCTGGACCTACTGGGTGTTCCGCAAGCGGATCGGAGTACAGAACATCCCGCAGCACTGACCGCAGGCGCGGGGCCGGGTGCGAGAAGGTCGCATCCGGCCCCGCGTGGCTCTCCTGGGGAGATCAACTGCGCTTGCCAAACCGCCTTGATCAACAGTTGGCGAATGGGCGAGGCTGGTGGGAGCCGGAACACCAGCCGGCACCCCAGGCAAGGAGATGTTCGTGCGTAAGCTCGTGTATTACATCGCCGCCACCGTGGACGGCTTCATCGCCGGTCCCGACGGCGCCGATCCCACCGGCCCCGGCGGATTCTGGCCGATCCCGCAGGACTACCTGCACCACCTCGTCGCCGAATACCCGGAGACGCTGCCGGGCCCGGCCCGGCAGGCGCTCGGCATCCTCGCCGAGGGCACCCGCTTCGACACCGTCCTGGAGGGACGCCACTCCTACGAGCTGGGCCTCAAGGTCGGGGTGACCGACGCCTACCCCCACCTGCGCCACCTGGTGTTCTCGCGCACCCTGGCCCAGAGCCCGGACCCGGCCGTCGAGATCATCTCCGGGGACCCGATCGCCACGGTACGCGAGCTGAAACGGCACGACGGCAAGGACATCTGGGTGATCGGCGGCGGAGCCCTGGCCGGCGCCCTGTATCCCGAGATCGATCAGCTGATCGTCAAGCTCGCCCCGTTGACCGTCGGCGCCGGCATCCCACTGTTCGGCCGCGAGGCCGTCTTCGCGCCGCGCACCTGGCAGCTGACCGACCACACCGTACTGGACAGCGGCGCGCTCTTCCTGACCTACACCCGCACGAACGCCGGACCGGAGTCAGCATGACCAACAGCGGCACCACCACCGGCGACGTCACGATCCGCCCCATCCACGGGCCGGACGAGATCGCGATGTTCAACCGCCTGCCGTACACCATCAACCACGAACTCGCCGACGACCTCGCCGCACACCGCCGCCGACCCGAGTGGATGTGGATGGCCCTGCGCGGTGAACGCCTGCTGGCCAGAGTCGCCTGGTGGGGTCGCCCCGGCGACCCCACCCCGCTGCTGCTGGACATCCTCGACATCGACGACGACGGCGAGGACCTGACCGAGGTCGCGCGAGCGCTGTACGCGACAGCGGCGGCCCAGGTCGTACCACCCGGCGCCATCCCGCCCGAATACGGCCGCTTCATCCCGGCAAACTGGCGCGAGGACCCGGCCACGTACCGGGCGGTGCGATCCCGGATGGCCGTCGTGGAAAGCACCGGCGCCAGCCTGACAGTCGAACGATTGCGCCTGGAATGGCGCCCCGGCACAGCGCTGCCCGCGCCCGATCAACGCCTGGCCTTCCGCCCGGCCGGCGACCCCGACGAGCTGATCGCGCTGATGACCCGCGCCCTGGACGGCACCCTGGATGCGCACAGCCGCGCGGACCTGGCGCAGATGTCCGCCCACGACGCCGCCACCAAGCACTACGAACAGGAACTCGCGACCTACTCCAGCCCTCGCCAATGGTGGCGGATCGCCACGCTGGGCGAGGACGGCGAGCCGGTCGGGTTCATCCTCCCGGCCCGCAACGCCTACCACCCGGTGATCGCCTACCTCGGGGTGGTCCCGGAACACCGCGGCCACGGCTACGTTCACGGCGTCCTCGCCGAAGGCACCCGCATCCTGGCAGGCGAGAACGTCCCGCGCATCCGCGCCGCCACCGACCTGGGCAACACCCCCATGGCGAACGCCTTCGCCCGCGCGGGCTACGTCAACTTCGAGCGCGCCATCAACCTGGCCTGGCACTGACTCGGCCCCGGCCGAGAAACGCCGCGGCGGCACCGTGCCAGACGGCCCGGGCCCCGGCCGAGGCGTTCCTCGGCCGGGGCCCGCTGGTCTCAGTGGGCCTCGCGCAGCTCCGCCAGCCGCGCCTCGATCTCCGCCAGCTCGGCGCGCAGCTTCTCCGCCTGCTGCTCCGCCTCGGCCCGCTCCGCGGCCAGGATCTGCTCCACCGCCTCCTGCACGCCCGGCACGTCCACCAGCGCCACCATCCGCAGCGCCTCCGCCGGCTTCACCACGTACGGCTTCGCCAGGGCCTTCACGCCCTGCTGCGCCGCCACCGTCCACTCGCCCTCGGCGTACGCCAACGTCACGGTCAGCCCGGCCGGGCTCTTCGGCTTGACCGCCTTCACCGCCCGCTTCGCCGGTTTCGCCAGCGCCTGCTGTTCCACCTTCGGCTCCTCCCGTGGCGCCGGCACCGGCGGTGTGTCCAACACGAACTCCGGCTCCGGCGCCGACTCCGCCTCTACCGGCGGCTCCGGCTTCGACTCCGCCGGCTTCCGCCCGGCCCCCTTCGGCGCGATCGCCACGTCGGCGGGGGAGAAGGGCAACTCGTCCCGGCCGAACCGCACCACCACGAACTCCTCGGAGACCTCCGGATCGGTCAGCTCCACCACCTGCCCGAGCTGACCGGCCATCTGCCCGGCGGCCGCGGTGAACACCACCTTCGGCTTGCGGCCCGCCGCCAACGCCTCCCGGATCCCCTGTACCTCGTCAGTGGACAAACCCTGGCCCGCCATCACGCCCTCTTCCGTACACGTGTTTGATGTGCAGCCTTGATACCAGCCGGCTGCGACAACCGGAAGATCAGCCCCCGAGGGCGCGTAACGCGACGTCGGCGTGCTCGGTCATGCTCAACTCGCTGTGTACCACGGCCAGCACCCGCCGGTCCGGGCCGATCACGAACGTCATCCGCCGCGTGCTCAACGCCCCCAACGGCAGCCGGCGCCGCACCCCGAACGCCGCCGCCACCGTCCCGTCGACGTCCGACAGCAGGGGATAGTCGAAGCCGTGCCGGCGGGAGAACTCCGCCTGCTTCGCCACCGGGTCCCGACTGATCCCGATCCGCTGCGCGCCGACTGCCCCGAACTCCGCCGCCAGGTCCCGGAAGTGGCAACCCTCTACCGTGCAGCCCCGCGTCATCGCCGCCGGATAGAAGAACAACACCACCGGCCCCGCCGCCAGAAAGTCCGACAACCGCCGCGTCGTGCCCGTCTCGTCCGGCAGCTCGAAATCCTCGACCAGGTCACCGGCACCCACCGTCACGCGTACCTCCCAGGAACGAAGCCACCGTCGCGCTGAGCCTAAGCGACCAACCCCACGCAGCGTCACGGTGTGACCGTCCTCTCCACCCGGTCGCCGCTCCGCTCGCGGTAACGTCACCGCAACCACCAGGGCAGGGGAGAGGGCATTGACCTCCGTCACCATCATCACCGGCGGTAGCCGCGGCATCGGCGCCGCCACCGCCCGCCGACTCGCTACGGCCGGCCACGACATCGTCATCGGCTACCGCCGTGACCACGACGCCGCGAAGACCGTCCTCGCCGACGTCCACGCCGCCGGCCGGCGCGGCGTTGCCCTCCCCGCCGACACCACCGACCCCGACCAGGTCGCCGCCCTCTTCGACGCCGCCGCCGACCTCGGACCCGTCACCGGCCTGGTCAACAACGCCGGCATCACCAGCCCGATCGGCCCCTTCACCGACCTGCGCCACGACGACCTGCGCCAGGTCGTCGACGTCAACCTCATCGGGTACGTCCTCTGCGCCCAGCAGGCCGCCCGCCGGATGACCCGCGGCGGCGCCATCGTCAACGTCTCCTCCGCCGCCGCCACCCTCGGCAGCCCCGGCGAATACCTCCACTACGCCGCCGTCAAGGCCGCCACCGACACCTTCACCGTCGGCCTGGCCAAGGAGCTCGCCCCACGCGGCATCCGGGTCAACGCCGTCGCCCCCGGCATCATCCGCACCGACATCCACGCCCTCTCCGGCGAACCCGACCGCGCCGACCGCGCCGCCGGACGCATCCCACTGGGCCGCGCCGGCGAACCCGACGAGATCGCCGGCGCCATCGCCTTCCTCCTCGGCCCCGACGCCTCCTACACCACCGGCGCCGTCCTGCGCATCGCCGGCGGCCTCTGACCGGCCCACGCGGCCCCTGTTCCACCGCCCCGGCCCTCCGCGTAGCTGTGCAAATTTGGGCCTGATATGACACGATTTCGCAGGTGAGCAGCAGACCCGCCGAAGCCCAGCACCTGCGCGACCTCGCACGGCTGCGCCGCGTCCGCGACCGGATCGACCGGGAGTACGCACAACCGCTGGACGTCGAGGCCCTCGCCCACGGCGTGAACATGTCCGCCGGGCACCTCAGCCGCCAGTTCCGGCAGGCATACGGCGAGTCACCGTACGCCTATCTCATGACCCGGCGCATCGAGCGCGCCATGGCCCTGCTGCGCCGTGGCGACCTCACCGTCACCGAAGTCTGTTTCGCCGTCGGCTGCTCCTCCCTGGGCACCTTCAGCACCCGCTTCACCGAACTGGTCGGCATGCCGCCCAGCACCTACCGCCGTCACGCGACGCGCACGACTTCGGGGATCCCGCCGTGCGTGGCGAAACAGGTGACCCGACCGGTCAGGAATCGAGAAGCGCGACCCACCGAGCCGCAACTAGCCTGACCTGCATGAACATCACCATTCACGCAAGCTTCCTCCCGCAGGACGATCCGGAGGCCGCGCTGGCCTTCTACCGCGACGCCCTCGGCTTCGAGGTCCGCAACGACGTCGGGCAGGGCAAGATCCGCTGGATCACGGTCGGCCCTGCGGATCAGCCCGACACGTCCATCGTCCTGGCCCCGCCGTCCGTCAACCCCGGCCTCACCGACGACGAGCGGCGCATCATCGCCGAGATGATGGCCAAGGGCACCTACGCCATGCTCCTGCTGGCCACCCCGGACCTCGACGCCACCTTCGAGCGGCTGCAGGCCAGCGCCGCCGAGGTCGTCCAGGAACCGACCGAGCAGCCGTACGGCGTCCGCGACTGCGCCTTCCGCGATCCCGCCGGCAACATGATCCGCATCCAGGAACTGCGCTGAGCCGTCCCGCGACATCGACGCGCCGCCACGGGCCACGGCAGGTTGGTCTGACGCCCGGGCCGGATGTCCGGCTACCTTGGGGTGCGCCGCGACGTCCGGCCCAGCGTCAACCGGGGGCATCGCGGCACCCCGAATCCACTCGAAGCTGACCAGATCGCACCAAACGGCGCAAGACGGGGGTCACGCACGCGGCCCCGCCCCACAGAGACGGAGACACGCAGAGATGGCCACGACGACGGACCCGCGGTCGCCGGCGCCGCACGGTGCCGACACCCACGACCTGATCCGCGTCCAAGGCGCCCGCGAGCACAACCTCAAGGACGTCAGCATCGAGATCCCGAAACGCCGGCTGACCGTGTTCACCGGCGTCTCCGGCTCAGGCAAGAGCTCCCTGGTGTTCGGCACCATCGCCGCGGAGTCGCAGCGGCTGATCAACGAGACCTACAGCGCCTTCGTACAGGGCTTCATGCCGACGCTGGCCCGGCCCGAGGTCGACGTCCTCGAAGGGCTGACGACAGCGATCATCGTCGACCAGGAACGGATGGGCGCCAACGCCCGCTCCACCGTCGGCACCGCCACCGACGCCAACGCGATGCTGCGCATCCTCTTCAGCCGACTCGGGCAACCGCACATCGGTTCGCCCCAGGCCTTCTCCTTCAACGTCGCCTCGATCAGTGGCGCCGGCGCGGTCACCGTCGAACGAGCAGGCAGGACGACAAAGGAGCGGCGCAGCTTCAACATCACCGGTGGCATGTGCTCGCGCTGCGAGGGCATGGGCCGAGTGAACGACTTCGACCTGTCCGCCCTCTACGACGACAGCAAATCGCTCAACGAGGGTGCCCTCACCATCCCCGGCTACAGCATGGACGGCTGGTACGGCCGCATCTTCACCGGCTGCGGCTTCTTCGACCCCGACAAGCCGATCCGCAAATTCACCAAAAAAGAGCTGAACGACCTGCTCTACAAGGAACCGACCAAAATCAAGGTCGAGGGCATCAACCTCACGTACGAAGGCCTGATCCCGAAAATCCAAAAGTCGATGCTCTCCAAGGACATCGACGCGCTGCAGCCACACATCCGCACCTTCGTGGAACGGGTCGTCACGTTCAGCACCTGCCCCGACTGCGGCGGCACCCGCCTGTCCGCGGCGGCCCGATCATCGAAGATCAACGAAATCAACATCGCCGACGCCTGCGCGATGCAGATCAGCGACCTCGCCGCGTGGGTACGCGCACTGAACGAACCCTCAGTCGCGCCGCTGCTGACCGCGCTGCAGCACACCCTCGACTCGTTCGTCGAGATCGGGCTCGGCTACCTCAGCCTCGACCGGCCCTCGGGCACACTCTCCGGCGGCGAGGCGCAACGCGTCAAGATGATCCGCCACCTCGGCTCCTCGCTGACCGACGTCACCTACGTCTTCGACGAGCCGACGATCGGCCTGCACCCCCACGACATCCAGCGAATGAACCGCCTGCTGCGGCAACTGCGCGACAAGGGCAACACCGTGCTGGTCATCGAACACAAGCCGGAAACCATCGCCATCGCCGACCACGTCGTCGACCTCGGCCCCGGCGCCGGCACCGCCGGGGGAGAGGTGATGTTCGAGGGCACCATCGACGGACTACGCGCCAGCGGCACCCTGACCGGCCGGCACCTGGACGACCGAGCCACCCTGAAACCGTCGCCGCGGACCCGATCGGGCGTGCTGGAAGTACGCGGCGCCAACACCCACAACCTGCGGGACGTCGACCTCGACATCCCACTCGGCGTGCTCGTCGTCGTCACCGGGGTCGCCGGCTCAGGCAAGAGTTCCCTGATCCACGGCTCGGTGTCCGGGCGCGACGGGGTGGTGTCGGTCGACCAGACCCCGATCCGCGGCTCACGACGGAGCAACCCGGCCACGTACACCGGGCTGCTCGACCCGATCCGCAAGGCGTTCGCGAAGGCCAACGGCGTCAAGCCCGCCCTGTTCAGCGCCAACTCCGAAGGCGCCTGCCCCACCTGCAACGGCGCCGGTGTCATCTACACCGACCTGGCGATGATGGCCGGCGTCGCCACCACCTGCGAGGAATGCGACGGCAAGCGATTCCAGGCCTCGGTGCTGGAATACCACCTCGGCGGCCGCGACATCAGCGAGGTACTCGCGATGTCGGTGACCGAAGCCGAGGAGTTCTTCGGCTCCGGCGAGGCCCGCACCCCCGCCGCGCACGCCATCCTCCACCGCCTCGCCGACGTCGGGCTCGGCTACCTCAGCCTCGGCCAGCCACTCACCACACTGTCCGGCGGCGAACGGCAACGACTCAAGCTGGCCACCCGCATGACCGACAAGGGCGGCGTCTACATCCTCGACGAACCGACCACCGGCCTGCACCTCGCCGACGTCGAGCAACTACTCGGCCTGCTCGACCGACTCGTCGACTCCGGCAAGTCGGTCATCGTCATCGAACACCACCAGGCGGTCATGGCACACGCCGACTGGATCATCGACCTCGGCCCCGGCGCCGGCCACGACGGCGGCCGGATCGTCTTCGAAGGCACACCCGCCGACCTCGTCGCCGCCCGCTCCACCCTCACCGGCGAACACCTCGCGACCTACGTGGGCAGTGGCAGGAAGTAGGGAAGGCCGCCACTACCGCCGCTGGGAATGTGGCGACACCGGGCTGTCGTGGGCGAGGTGCGCCTCATCTTGAAGCGATATGCCTGTGCGGAATATTTATGACTCACAGGCATATCGCTCTTACCCCTCCACAAAAGGCAAGCATTACCCTCGGCATCCAACGAGGCGCCTCACTGCCACCCGGCAACGGATCCCGATCAAGGGGAGAGGCGCATGCGCATCCCCGGAATGGGGATGCTTCGAGGCAGGCGGCCGCCAGATCAACTCCGCTCCAACGGGGCCGTAGCTGCACGTCCAGGTTCACCGGCCGCAGGGGCACCGAAGAATGGACCATGTCGCCGCAGATCGTGCTGCCCGAAGCTTCCGCCAGCTCTGCCTCAGGTCACCGTGTAGTCAGTCAGGATCGGCGGTCGTCGCAGCCCTTGGCGGTCTGGGCGAGGAAGACAAGTTCCTTCCGAACTGGTCAGGGGCCTGACGGACCTCAACGACGTTGAACCCGTGGTTGAGAAGACCAGGTTCAACCTCGTCACGCCCGCAGAAGCGCAGCGCCGAGGCAGATCGAAGGATCTCGTCTCCAACGGAGATCGAACCCTCGAACGTGACGAGGGGGAGTGTCACATCTGTCACGGTGCGTGCGACAACAGCAGCGCGCCCGTCCGGCAGGGTGATCGGGGCTCGTGCGACGTGGGGCTGGCGGTCACCCTCCGAGTCTGTCGCGGCAAGATTCGCAGGTCGCGCCGGTACGGAGTGCAACCATCGAGAGCGGGAGTTGCACCGCAGGAGCCTGAGGTGGATTCTCTTTGCGGTATCGATCGTTTGTGGACCAGCCAGGAGGCTCGTTTGCTCATCGCTGACGAGTTCTTTCTGGTGGCCCATAACGACGGCCGAGGCAAAGGCAAGCTGCACCCGACGGCCACCGGACTCGGGCTCCCAGCCGGCCTCCTCGGCGAGTTGCTTTTCTTCCGAGGGATCACCATCGAATCCGGACTGGTCACCGTGGTCGACCGCCGACCGCCGGACGACGCGCTCGCGCACCCCGTGCTGGACCAGTTGATCGGCAAGCCCCAGCACCGAGCGGTCCGCACCTGGCTCAGCTTCCTGGCTCAGACCGGGGTCAGCGCGGTCGGCGAGCAGCTGGCCCGCGCCGGCGTGCTGCGCCGCCAGGAGAACCGCCGGCTGCTGCGGACCAGCCTCAGCTACGTACCGGTCGACTCGAACACGGCGGCCTGGCCGGCGGCCCGGCTGTGGACGTTGCTGGAGCGCCCGGAGCCCATCGCCGCGCCGGACGCGCTGCTGCTCGGTCTGGCCGCCGCCACCGGGCTGGCCCGCGAGGTGTTGTTCGGCGCCGGACCGCAGGCCCACCATCGGCTGAGCGCGCTCATCCCGGCGCTGCCCGCGCCGCTGAAAGAACTGGTCGGGCACACCGAGGCCGCCGTCGGCGCCGCGGTGCTGCGCGGCATCCCCTGACCTCCGGGTCCCGCCCCCATCCCGCCCTCCCATCGGAGCAGCCCCCATGCCTCCTGCACCCACGGCCGAACGTCCGAGCAACGCCTCCGAGGCCCTGGCCCGCGGCCGGCTCGGCGTACCGTCGGTCATCTTCTTCGTCCTTTCCGCCGCCGCTCCGCTGACCGTGGTGGCCGGCCTGATCACCACGGGATACGCCGTCACCGGGGTCACCGGCATCCCGCTGGCGTTCCTGGCGGTCGCGGTGGTGCTCACCCTCTTCGCGGTCGGCTACGTGGCGATGGCCCGCCGGCTGACAAACGCCGGCGCGTTCTACGCGTACATCGCACGTGGGCTCGGCCGACCCGGTGGCGTCGGCGCGGCGTGGGTCGCGCTGATCGCGTACAACGCGCTGCAGGTCGGGCTCTACGGCGCGATCGGCGCCGCCGCCGAGCCGGTGCTGGACCGGCTCTTCGGCGGATCGCCCGCCTGGTGGGTGGTGGCCCTGGTGGCCTGGGCGCTGGTCGCGGTGCTGGGCGTGTTGCGGGTGGACGTGAACGCCCTGGTGCTCGCCGTGCTGCTGCTGGCCGAGATCACGGTGATCCTCGTCTTCGACCTGGGGCAGGTCACCCACCCGGCCGGCGGCTCGGTCAGCTTCGCCAACCTGTCGCCGGGCAACCTGCTGGTCCCGGGATTCGGCGCCGTCCTGGTGCTGGCCACGACCGGCTTCACCGGCTTCGAGTCCGCAGTGGTGTTCAGCGAGGAGAGCAAGGACCCGAGGCGGACCGTCCCGATGGCCACCTACCTGTCGGTGGCGATCATCGCCGGACTGTACGCCTTCTCGGCCTGGACGATGACCGTCGCCACCGGGCCGGACCGGATCATCGAGGAATCCCAGGAACAGAGCACCGGCCTGATCTTCAGTCTCGCCGGCGCGCACTTCGGCAACACCGCGGTGGCCATCGGCGAGGCGCTCTTCCTCACCTCGCTGCTGGCCGCGATGATCTCGTTCCACAACACCACCGCCCGGTACGCCTTCGCGCTCGGCCGGGAGCGGGTGCTGCCGGCGCTATTCGGGCGGACCTCGCCGCTCACCGGGGCGCCGCGGGTCGCCTCGCTGGCGCAGAGCGCCCTCGGCCTGGTCGTGATCGCCCTCTACGCGGTCGCGGGCTGGGACCCGCTGGTGCAGCTGTTCTTCTGGTGTGGCACCGGGGGCGGGTTCGGCGTGCTGCTGCTGATCACCGCCACCGCGGTGGCGGTGATCGCCTTCTTCGCCCGCACCCGTACCGAGGAGACGCTGTGGCGACGGGCGATCGCCCCCGCCCTCGCCGCGATCGCGCTGATCGCCGTCATCGTGGTCGCGGTGGACAACTTCGCCGTCCTGCTCGGAGTCGCCCCGGACTCGCCGCTGCGCTGGGTGATCCCGACGGTCTACCCGGTTGCGGCGCTCCTCGGGCTGCTCTGGGGGCTGGTGCTGCGCCGCTCACGGCCGGACGTGTACGCCCGGATCGGGCTGGGCGCCCAGAGCGCCGTCGTCGATCTGCCGCAGGACCCCGACGAGGTGGCCCCGGTTGGCGCGGAGGTGCCCCGATGACCAATGTGCCGGTCGAGCGGCTGGGCCCGGCGGACACCCGGGCGGTCGCCGAGCGGATCGCCCAGGCCTTCCGGTTCCTGGCCGTCACCCGGTGGCTCGTGCCGGACGAGGCGAAGCGGGAGGCGGTGCTCGCCGACAACTTCGAGATCCTGGTCGACCACGCGATGCGGCACGGGATCGTGCACGGCACCGCCGACCGGGCGGCGGTGGCGGTCTGGTTCCCGCAGGCCGGCGAGCCGGCCCCGCCGCCGGCCGACTACGACGCCCGGCTCGCCGCCGCCTGCGGCGAGTGGACGCCGCGGTTCCAGCACCTCGACGAGTTGTTCGAGGCACACCACCCGCACGTCGACCACCACCATCTGGCGTTCCTGGCGGTCGCGCCGGACCGCCAGGGACGGGGGCTGGGCACCGCGTTGCTGCGGCACCATCACGCCCTGCTCGACGCCGAGGGTGTGCCGGCGTACCTGGAGGCGAGCAGCGAACGCAGCCGCGACCTGTACGCCCGGCACGGCTACCGGGCCGCTGAGCCGTTCCGCATCCCCGACGGTGCCCCCTTCTATCCGATGTGGCGCGACCGGGACGGGTGAGCGGCCATGTCGTGGTACCGCATGTCCATCTCACGGACGACCCACTCGAGGGAGTCGGCGGCCATATTCGCGTTGGTGACGATCGGGGCGACCAGGTGCGGGATGCCCGCGTAGCCGGTGAGCTCAACCCGCTTCGGATCGATCAGCAGCAGCCGCACCTCGTCCGGCGTGGCCCGGGCCAGGATCGACACCAGCAGGCTATTCAGGAAGCTGCTGTTCCCGGCCCCCGGTTGCCCCTGCCACCAGCACGTGGGGCATCTTCGCAAGGTTGGCCGCCATGTAGCCGCCCTCGATGTCCTTGCCGAGGGCCACGACGAGCGGGTGCCGCTCCCGCCGCACCTTGGGGGAGCGCAGCACCCCCCTGACCTAAGCCGGCTCAAGATAGTGAGAATTTCGAAGCATCAACTCTTCTCGCTATCTTGAGCCGAGCGAGGATGGAAGTCTCAGGCGCCGGTACAGGACCGGCACTTGCACACGTCGTCCTGCCGGCACTCCGGCTCGGCCTGGTCGCAGCGCCTCATCGCGCGCGCCGAGCCGAGCCGGAACGATGGCGCCGGTCCGGGCAAGGGCTGACAGTGGTGATCTCACATGGTGGTGCAGAGGGTGCCGTTGAGGGTGAACGCGGTGGGCAGGACGTTCGGCCCGCTGTACGCGCCGACGAAGCCGACGCTGGTGCTACCCCCACCACCGGCGATCTGCCGGCTGTCGTTGTTGCTGGTGACCCTCACCGTGTTGCCGACCTGTTCCCAGTTGGCGCTCCAGCCGCCGCTCACTTCCTGCCAGGTGGTCGGCCAGGTCCAGGTGAGCGTCCAGCCGTTGATGGGGTTTGCCCCATTGTTGATGATGTCGACGGCGCCGATGTAGCCGTTGCCCCAGTCCGTGCTGTTGGTGAAGCGGACGCCGCACGTGCTCGCGGCCGGGCTGCCCGTGGCGAAGGTGAGCGGCGGGGAAGCCCAGGAGACCCGGCCCGCGGTGTCCCGGGTCAACACGTTCACCGTGTACCTGCTGCCAGAGTTGAGGTTGCCGACCGTGAACGTGGTGCCGGTCGTCTCGCCGAGCTGCTCGCTGATCGCCCCGTTCTGCCGGTACACCTCGTACTTGGCGATCGGGCTGCCGCCCGCAGCGGCCGCCGGCCAGGAGATGGTCGCCCGCCGATCGGTCACGCCGCTCGCGGTGGGCTGGCCCGGCGCACCAGGCTGACCGGTCACCGCGCCGGCCGGGCGCACCACGAGCGTGGTCAGCGAGTACGGCGGCAGGGTACGGCTGGTCGCGGTGCCGTTCTGGCCGGTGGCGATGGAGGTGGCGCCGTTGGTGTGCGTGTAGACCGTCGGCGCAGCGGTCGACGGGGTGAACCCGGCGTAGTCGATGGTGACCGGATACGCGTTGTTCGGGTCCTTGTTCACCAGCAGCACCGCGAGCTCCCCGTTGCCCCGCCGGACGGCGTGCGCGGTGACCAGCGGCTGGTCGGTGCCGGCGCGGATGAACTGGTCACCGGCCCGGGCGAAGACGTTCATCATGGACAGCCCGTGGTACGGCGCGAACGGCGTGTTCAACGGCGGTTCACAGACCGTCCCGTCCGAGGTGCAGCCGCCGCTGGAGAGCAGGCCGAAGTCGTCGTAGTCGGTCTGTCCCGCCACGGTCGACACCGTGCCGATGCCGTTGTGCACGTTCCACCAGTGGACCGTGAAGGCCCCGTTCTCCAGCAGCCCACTGTACGCGTCGGCCAGGAACAACGCGCCTGGCTGGGTGGTTCGGCCGGCGTCGACGTTCAACTCGGTGAAGCTGATGCCGATTCGCGCCGCGTTCGCCCCGGCGTACCGGTTGAGCTGCTGCCGGAGCAGGTACATCGCGTCGCTGATGTGGCTGGTCCGGGCCAGCGACTCGGCGGCGCTGCCACCCGGGTACCAGTGCACGTCGACAAAGTCGATCTTCGGGCCGGCGAGGGAGAGGACCGTCTGGTTCCACGGGCCCGGATCGCTGCCGGCGGTCAGCCCGTCCGGCCAGTTCGCCGGCATGGTCAGCACCGCGCCGACCTTGATGGTGGGGTCGACCGCCTTCATCGCGTCGGCATACTCCACGACCAGCTTCGCGTACTGGGTCGCGCTCTTGTCGGGGTGGTTGTCAGCCTCCCAGTCCGAGCCGTAGTGGCCGTTGCCGTAGTTCTCGTTGCCGACCGTCCAGTACTTGGCGCCGTAGCGCTTGGTCAGGTTGGCGTACCGCACCCACTCCGCGGCCTCGGCCGGAGTTCCGGTGCCGTAATTCGCGATGATCATCGGCTGGGCGCCGACCCGGCGCACCGCCGCCATGAAGGTGTCGAAGTCGGTGCCGGGGGCGACGTACCCGCCGGGCGCGGTGTGGTCCCGCCAGTGGTAGATGTCGGCGTACGAGCCGCCCGGGTACCGCATCATCTGGACGCCGGCGGCCCGCAACAGGTCCGACGTCGCAGTGCTGCCGAGCTGCTGGTCCCAGATGGCGTGGTTGACGCCGAGCGCGGTGCCCGGCATGGTCGCCAGCCCGGCCCGCGCGTTCACGGTCACGGTCGCCGTGGTGGTCGCCGCGCCGGCACTCGGCGGGTGGATCCCGGACAGCGCGCCGGTGGCGAGCAGCAGGCTCGCCGCGAGCGACGTCCAGCGACGTCGTCCGGGCCGGGCACGACGCGCCGGCCCGGCGCCCCCTCGATATTCGTACATGCTGGGGTTTCTCATGACTGTTCCTTCACGACAGAGATTCGCCCAGCCGGTGACGGGTAGTTCGCGACGACGCGGCGGGCGGACCAGGGACGGACTTCTCCTGTGCTTGTCGCCGTCCACCGGAATTGGTTCCCGGTTGCCCCATTGGACGGCGGTCAGCCCCGCGCGCGGCATGTCATCGACGCACAACAATCCCACGGGACTCCCGGAGATCTCAAGCACGCCGGAGTGATTCCAGATTCGATAATGTACATTATGTCAAGTGACGAGAGGTGAGCCCTCTCTTTGCCGGGCAGCGGGCAGCAGATCGGATGATCATCCGCGGGCCGGTCGGTCGTACCGTGCCCGCCGACGCGCCCGTACCGTCGCCGGGTGGACAGACGCGCGGTCATCGTGGCGGGGCTCGGGGTCTTCGGCGCCGAGCTGATCATCAGCATCTGGTATCCGGTGCCGATCTACATCGCCTGCGCCGCGAGCGGGCTGATCCTGCTCGTCGCGGCCCTGATCCCGGTCTGGTGGCGCAGCAGACGGCCCTGGGCGACGTTTCTGGTCGACGAGCGCGACGGCAGCTTCCGCACCCCGATGTACGCCAGCAATGTCCTTCTCGGCCTGTCCTGCCTGCAGTTGGCCGGGCTTAGCCTGGCCTTCAGTCGCGAGGCATGGGTCGGTCTTGCCGCTGGGCTGCTGCTCAGTGGCATCCTCGCCGGGATGTGGCGGGCGCTGTGGCGGGGCGCCGGGTTGACCTTGCGGCCCACCGGGATCGAGGCCGACAAGATGGCCGGCGTTCTGCTCATCCCCTGGGAAGCGGTCGCACCGGAGCGGCCGGTCCGCGGCGACGAGTTGTGGAAGCTCAAGCTGCCCTACGCCCGGCCGGAGCTGGTCACCTCGACCGGATGGACACTGGAGCGCGACGAGGTCGTCTTCGAGGACGGGAATCCGGACTTCGTGGCCACGGTGATCGCCACGTACGCCGCCGAGCCGGACCGCCGGCACGCGATCGGCACCCGCGCCGAGCTCGAGCGCCTGCAGGCGGGCGTACCCGCGCAGCGGCGACCCCGGGCCCGGGAGCTCGTCAAACCGGCGCCGACCGGCACGACCGTCCGACGGGTGATCGTGGGGCTGGCCCTGATCGCCGGCAGCACGGCCGTCGAGGCGACCGTTACGGACCGGCAAAGCTGGCCGTATCTATTGGCCCGCCTGTTCGGCGGGATCGGAGCGGGCCAGATCTACTGGGCGGTCGCCGGATGGCGGGCGGGCCGTCGGGCTCGGCGGGCCGCAGCCGAGCCCGCGCCAGGACCGACCACTGGACACGACGGTGGATCGCCGCCCCCCGCTCCCCTCAGCCCGGCCGGCCCGAACACGAAAAATCATGCATAATATGACTTATGCATGACGAACCGGACGAGTTGGTAGGGCGGTTGATCGACGAGTTCCTGACCGCCCGGGCCACTCGCAAGCCCTCCCCCCACACCCTCGCGGCGTACCGGCGGGACCTGCTCACGGTCGCCCAGCTCGTGGCCGAGGACGCCGCCCCTCCCCTCCCCCTCGACGAACTGGTGATCACCGCCCTCTCCCCCCGGGTCATGCGGGCGGCGTTCGCCCGGTTCGCCGCCCCGCGCGCCGCCGCCTCCGTCCACCGCGCCTGGTCCACCTGGAACAGCTACTTCACGTTCCTGGTCGCCGAGGGTGTCGTACCGGGGAATCCGATGCCGGCGGTGGGACGGCCCCGCGCGCCGCTCCCCCAGCCCAAGCCGCTGCGCGGCGAGGACACCCCGGAGGAGTTGCTGGCCGCGGTCGCCCGCGCGGAGGGCCGGCAGCGCGACCCGTGGCCGGAGCGCGACCTGGCGGTGCTGGCGCTGGCTCTCTGCGCGGGGCTGCGCCTGTCCGAGTTGCTGGCGCTGCGGGTGGCATCGCTGGCCGGGCGCGACGGTGAGCGGCGGGTGGACGTGGCCGGCAAGGGTGGGCGGCCGCGGACGGTGCCGATCGAGGCGGGGGTGGACCGGGTGCTGCTGGGCTACCTCGACAGCCGTCGTCGCCGGTTCGGGGCGCGCAGCGTGCGGCCGGCCTCGCCGTTGCTGGTGGACCGGCGGGGTGAGCCGCTGCGCCGGGGTGGACTGCAGTATCTGGTGGAGTCCTGCTACCGGCGGGCGGGCATCGGTGACCGGGTGCCGCGCGGGGCGCGGCTGCACGCGTTGCGGCACACGTTCGCGACCCGGTTGGCCGAGGACGGGGCGAACGCGGCGGAGATCATGCGGTTGCTGGGGCATGCGTCGTTGGCGTCGTCGCAGACGTACATCGAGGTGACGGCGGGTCAGCAGCGGGCGGCGGTGCGGTCGAATCGAACGAATCGGGCGTTGGCGGAGTTGGTGGGGCCGGCTCGTTGACGAGGTGATGCTTTCCGGAACCCGCTCCTCGGCCGTCGGCGCACTGTCACACTCTGACAGTGCGCGATCACTGACGGTTTCGAGGATCGGGCAGCGGCCGGTGGCGATTGGTCCGGCCGTCTTGTCGGGCTGTGCCGGGGTGGCGCTGTGGACTGGGATCGCGGTGGGTGAGCGACGGCTGTCGCGGGCTGGTCGCGGGCGCGGGGCGCAGCCGTCGGCGGGCTCCGGCCGGTTGGGGTTCCGGTCGCTCGGTACGGGACTGGTGTCGGGGGCTGCCGACACCGATCCGACGACGGTGGCGACGTTGGTCGTGGTCGGGGCGAGCACGATGTTCGGGCTGGCGTGGCTGACCTTGTTGATAATGCCGGCGCTGGTGGTGGTGCAGGTTCTCGCCACGCGGGTGGGCGTGTTGTCCGGGCGTGACCTTCAGCGGGCGGTGCATGACGGGTACGGCCGCCTGGTGAGTGCCCTGTTGCTGGTCTCCATTCTGGCGGTCAACGTGGTGACGATCGCCGCGGATGTGGCTGCCGGGGCGACGGCGATCGGGCTGCTGATCGGGAGTCAGTCGCGTTGGCTGATTCCCGCTTTCGCCGCCGGGGTGCTCGTTCTGCTACTGCTCGGCAAGTACGACGAGGTCGAGCGGGTGTTGAAGGTGGTGATGCTGGGGCTGCTGGCGTACGGGGCGGCGGCGGTGCTGGCGCGGCCGGACTGGCGGGCGGTGGCGTGGGGCAGCCTGGTTCCGCGGGTGCCGTTGACTCGGGAGCACGTGGCCGGCATGTTGGCGATCCTGGGCACCACGCTGACCAGCTACATGTATGTGTGGCAGACGGTGGGGCAGGTCGAGGATCGGTGTTCCCGGCAGCATCTCCGGTTCCGCCAGTTCGACGCGGTGGTGGGCGCTGGTCTGGCCGCGGTGGTCTTCTGGTGCATCCTGGTGGCCAGCGGTGCGACCCTCGGCGAGCATCATCAGCAGGTCGAGACGGCTGAGCAGGCCGCGCAGGCGCTTCGGCCGTTGGCGGGGCCGTTGGCGGGTGCGATGTTCGCCGGCGGGTTGCTGGCCTCCGCGGTCATCGCCGTGCCGGTGATCGCGGCCAGCGGCGGGTACGTGACCGCCAGCGCTTTTGGTTGGCCGCGTGGGCTGAGCCGTACGCCTCGCCGGGCGCCCCGCTTCTACGCGGTGATCGTGGCGCAGACGCTGGCCGGCGTCGCGCTGGCCCTGACGGGTATCGGTCCGATCCGTCTGCTGTTTCTGGCGAGTCTGATCGGTGGTATCGCGACTCCACTGGGGCTGGTCCTGTTGGTGCTGGCGGCGGGGAATCCCGGGCTGGTCGGCCCGGCCCGGCTTCATGTCGGTCTCAAGGTGGGGGGCTGGGTGGTCGCCGTGGTGGTCGCCGCGATCAGCGTGATTTTCCTGGCTCAGCAGGCGCATCTGCTTCCGGGTTGAGGGCAGCGCCAAGGAATCGGGGCGGCGCGAATCGTGCTGGCCGGTACGCCCGAACGCGGGTCGGGTTGGCGGTGACGTTCGACGAGGCGGTGCGGGTGGCGCGTACCCGGTTTCCGTTCGGCGCGGACATCACGCCGGCGGGGCGGCCGGTGGTGGACGGTAGCGCGGAGCTGGTCGGGGTGGGTGCGCACCGGGAGGCGATGTTTTGGATCGTGGCGTCGTACGCGCGGTGTCACGCGATCCTGGCGGCGGACGCCCCGGGGCGGGAGCGGGTGTTGCGGCCGGTGTTCGAGGCGGCGGTGGCGCATCTGGGGGTGGGGTCGGCGGTGGACCGTCGCGCGGCGGGCGTCCGGGTTGGGCTGAGCTGGGTCAGTGGAGGGGGCGGCCGAGCCAGGTGGAGAGCCAGTCGAAGGCGGGGGCTTCGGCGGCTTCCCAGACGGCCATGCTGTGGCCGCCCCCGTCGGCGTAGTTGGTGGTGACGGTCAGTGGCGGGTGGGCGAGGTGGGCGAGGGTCTCGGCGTCGTGGTGGGCTTTGTGGTCGGCGCGGCCGCTGGCGAGGTAGAGGGCGATGGCGGGTTGGGGCAGGTGGCGTAGTCGCCAGGTGTCGTCGTTGAGGGTGTGTTCGGTGCCGTCGCCGATGGTGATGCCGGGGGTGGCGTAGCCGGAGAGGCTGGCGGCGGTGGCGTACTTGTCGGGGTGGCGTAGGGCGAGGTTGGTGGCGCAGTAGCCGCCGGCGGAGTAGCCGATCAGTCCCCAGCCGGCGCGGTCGGCGCGTATGCGTAGGTGGGTCTGGGCGGCGGCGGGGACGTCGACGGTGAGGAAGGTTTCGGTCCTGGGGCCGCCGGTGAGGTCGGTGCATTCGGTGTCGAGCAGCGGGTTGGGGGTTTGTGGGGGGAACAGTACGACGGTGGGGGCCATCCGGCCGGCGGTGATTTCCTGGTCGAGGTGGCGGGTGGCGGCGAGCCGGTTGAGCCAGCCGGAGGGTGAGCCGGGGAAGCCGTGCAGCGCTTCGATGACGGGGAAGCGTGCGGTGGGCTGGTCTCGGTAGGCGGCGGGTAGGTAGGCGTGGATGGGCAGGGTGAGGCCGCTGGCAGTGCCGGGGACGGTGAGGGTGACGAGTTGTCCGTCGGTGTGGCCGGTGGCGGGGGTCGGGTCGGCGCCGGTCTTCTGGCCAGCGAGGGCGGACCAGGTCGGGAAGGTGTCGATCTGGTGGTTGATCCACAGGCCGGTGGCGGCCAGGGCGGTGGTGAGGCAGCAGACGGTGGTGGCGGCGCGCAGGGCGGCGCGGCGTAGGCCGGTGGCGCGGTCCCAGGTGGCGCAGAGCAGTACGGCGGCGAGGGCGGCGGCGGTGGTGGCGGACAGGGCGGTGGCGAGGCTGTCGGGGGCCATTGGTCAGCGTCCGGGGGGGATGGTGTGGGACGGGTGGCGGGGGGTGTGGCGCGGCGGCGCGGGGATCAGCTGGGCGGGTGCGCTGAGCGGCGCGGGTGTCTGCTGGCAGGCCCAGGTCAGGGCGGCGGTGAGTCGGTCGTCGGGTGGGGCGTCGAGGTGGGTGGCCGGGTCGCCGGGTCGGGTGGGTCCGCCGGTGACGGCGACGGTTTCGGTGGTGGGCAGGTCGGCGGGTGCGTCGGTGGCGGGATCGTCCGTGTCGTTGATCAGGACGAGGGTGGGATAGCGGGTGGGTGTGGCGCGGATGGCGGCCAGGGCGAGCGGGGTGAGGTGGTCGCTGGCGACGAGCGCCCAGCTGTGGGTGGTGACGCGCAGGTCGCGGGTGAGGCCGGTGGGCAGGGTGTCGGTGAGGATGTCGGGGGTGGCGGTGGGGCGCAGGTGGGTGAAGACGAGGATGGCGGGTCCGGCGTGCTCCTCGGCGGCGTGGGCGGCGTTGTTCTCCTGGGCGGGGGTGGCCGGGTCGGCGAGGACGACCACGGGGTAGCGCCAGGTGGGGTGTTGCGGGTAGTCGGCGGGGACGACGACCGTGGGGGCGGCGGTGACGGGCCAGCTGGTCCAGCGGGGTGGGTGCCAGGTGAAGCTGACGGGGGCGCCGGCGGTGTGGGCGGCGCGGCTGCTGATGAAGCGGTCGAGGTGGCCGGGGTGGGCGGGGCCGGTGTCGTGGCGGATGGTGTCGCCGGGCAGCAGGTCCGCCCAGGTGGGGTAGAAGCCGGCGGCCCGGTTGACGGCGAGGCCGGCGGTGAGCAGGGCGAGGGTTTCGGTGAGCAGGACGGCGGCGGCCCGGGTGAGCGGCGCCCAGCGGCGGTGGCGGCGCCAGGTGCGGGCGGTGGCCACGACCGCGGCGACCGCGGTGGCGGCGGCCAGCAGCAGCAGCGGCAGGCCGGTCAGCGACATGGCCCTCCCCTCGTTGCCTCATCGCACCATGGGTGGCCGGTGGCCGGGGTGTTTTCCGGGCCGTCGCGCCTGCGTGGCGGGGCATTGACGGTATGTGTGGTGGCTGAGGGTCAGTTGGAAGGGGCCAGGTCGACGATGAGGGGCCGGTGGTCGGAGATGGTCGACAGCGGCGTGTCGACGTGGGTGACGGGTGGCAGCCGGTTGAGGCCGTGCCGGTCGGCGAGGATGTGGTCGAGTTGGACGCGGGGTTGCCCGGCCGGGTAGGTGGGGCGTCGGCCCAGCGGCCGCCAGCGGGACAGCAGGGCGGCGGGCCCGGCGGGCAGGTTGAGGTCGCCGAGGAGGATCCGCGGGGCGGGCAGGGTGCGCAGGGCGCGTACGACGCGGCGTAGTTGCAGGATGTTCCAGCCGGGGACGAAGGACAGGTGGGTGGCGGCGACGGTCAGCGGCCCGTGTGGGGTGTCCAGGACGGCGGCGAGGACGACGCGGGGTTCGTCGCGTAGCAGCACCAGTCCCCCGTCGGGGCCGGGGATGTAGACCGGGGAGCGTATCGGGGCGGGGCGTAGTCGGGTGACCTGCCAGGAGCGGACGGGGTGGCGGCTGATCAGGCCGATGCCGTAGCGGGGTTGGTCGTGGCCGTCGTCGTCGTGGGTGAGGGGGCGGAGCTGTTCGCCGGGGGTGCCGATGACGGCGGCGGCGAAGCGGTGTTCGGGGGCGTGCAGGGCGCGGGCGGCGATGGCGGTGAGGTCGAGGTTGCCGCTGCGGGACTGTTCGTGGTCGACCTCCTGTAGGGCGAGGATGTCGGCGTCGAGTGCGGTGACGGCGGCGGTGAGCCGGTGGGGGTCGACGAGCCCGTCGGTGAGGGACCGGCCGTGCAGCAGGTTGAAGGTGACCAGGCGCACGAGTTCACCCTACGTGGGCGTGGCAGGCTGGCCGGGTGCTGAAGGCGTTGGTTTGTTCGGTGCTGGTGTTCGTGGCGGTGGCCCCGGTGGGGTTGTGGTTGCGGCGGCGCCGGGGGCGGTGAGTCTGGCCACAGCGGGGCTGTTCGGGGCGGTGCCGGTGGGAAGAATGGCCGCCTGTGGATCTTGTGTCGTTGACGACGCTGTTGGGTGCGGCCGCGATGGCGGGCTGGGTGGACGCGGTGGTGGGCGGCGGGGGCCTGTTGTTGTTGCCGGCGCTGTTGGTGGCGGCGCCGGGGGTGCCGGTGGCCACCGCGTTGGGTACGAACAAGTTGGCGGCGATCTTCGGCACGTCGACGGCGGCGGTGACGTACGCGCGGCGTACGAAGCTGGACTGGGCGGTGGCGGGGCCGGCGGCGGGGCTGGCGGTGCTGACGGCGGGGCTGGGTGCGGCTTTGGCGGGGGCGGTGCCGGCGGGGGCCTACCGGCCGGTGGTGCTGGTGGTGCTGGTGGGGGTGGCGGTGTTCGTGTTGACCCGGCCGCGGCTGGGGGTGGTGTCGCAGCCGCAGCGGCGTACGCCGGCGCGGGTGGTGGTGGCCGTGGCGGTGGCCGGCTTGGGTATCGCCCTGTATGACGGGTTGATCGGGCCGGGTACGGGCACGTTCCTGGTGTTGGCGTTCACCGCGCTGATCGGCGCGGACTTCGTGCAGGGTTCGGCGATGGCGAAGGTGGTCAACGCGGGTACGAACCTGGGGGCGCTGGTGGTGTTCGCGGCGACGGGGCACGTGTGGTGGCTGCTGGGGGCGGCGATGGCGGTGTGCAATGTCGCGGGTGCGGCGTTGGGTGCGCGGATGGCGTTGCGTCGCGGTGCGGGTTTCGTGCGGGTGGTGCTGCTGGTCGTGGTGGTGGCGTTGGTGGGCAAGTTGGGTTACGACCAGTGGGTGGCCGGTTGACCGGCCCGGGGTGTGGCCGGGCCGGTCGGCCGGGTTGTGCTCAGGCGTGCCGGACGACGTCGTCGTAGTCGAGGCGGGGCAGGCGCGGGAACCAGGCGTCCGGCCCGGGCTTGCCGAGGTTGACCACGAGCAGGGATCGCCAGTTGCTGTCGGCGAAGAATTCCTTGTCGAGGCCGGCGGCGTCGAAGCCGGCCATCGGTCCGGCGGCCAGGCCGGCGGCGCGGACGGCGAGCAGCCAGTAGGCGATTTGCAGGGTGGCGTTGAAGCGGGCCATCTGTTCGCGGCCGGCGGGGTCGTCGGCGAGGGCGTCGCGCATCTGCGGGCGGATCGGGAAGACCCGTGGGATGAGTTCGTGGAAGTCGGTGTCGGCGGCGAGGACGGCGACGAGGGGCGCGGCGGCGGTCTTGGCGCGGTTGCCGTCGTTCATGTGGGTGAGCAGCCGCTGGCGGGGTTCGCCGTCGCGGACGTAGAGCACCCGCAGGGGCTGGATGTTGGCGGCGGTGGGTGGGTACTTGGCGAGTTCGTGGATGGCGTGCAGTTGCTCGTCGGTGACCGGTTCGTCGGTGAAGGTGTTGGCGGTGCGGGCGTCGGTGAACAGCAGGGCCTGCGCGTCGGGGTGCAGGGTCATCAGGTGGTTCATGTGGTTCCTCGCTCTTGGCTAACTGCTACTCAGATGGCAGCAGCTAGCTTTTTAGTAGTGCCTCGGCTGTCAGGGTAGCCCCGTATCCTGAAGGGGTGACAGTCAGGCCGGAAGTGAGCCGTACCCCACGGTCCTGCGACGGGGGCCTCGCCCGGGCCTTCGCGTTCCTCGGCAAGCGGTGGAACGGCATGCTGCTGGGCACCCTCGCCAACGGTCCGGCCGGCTTCGCCGAGCTGGGCCGGGCGCTGCCGGGCATCAGCGAGTCGGTGCTGTCCGACCGGCTCGGCGAGCTGTGCCGGGTGGGCCTGGTCTCCCGCACGGTGCGGGAGGGGCCGCCACTGGGAGTCAGCTACCAGCTCACCGACCGGGGCTCCGCGCTGCTGCCGGCCCTGGACGCACTCGCCCGGTGGGCGCACGACCACCTGCCCGAGGCGGGGCGCGCCGGCGGCTGCTGACCACCGGCGTGTGATCATCGACGGATGCCCGTCCGCGCCGAACACGACCGAACCGTCCTGGCGCAGCTGCTGCGCCGGGACCCGCTGCTGCACGCGTACCAGCTGGGCGACCTGGACGACTTCTTCTGGCCGTACACCTCGTGGTACCGCCGCGGCGACCAGGTGGCGTTGCTGTTCCACGGTGTCGAGCTGCCGACCCTGCTCGCGTTGACCGCGCCGGAGCGGACCGGGGAGCTGGCGGAGCTGCTGGAGGAACTCGCGCCGGTGCTGCCGGCCCGGCTGTGGGCGCACCTGTCGCCCGGCCTGGACGTGACCGTGGCCCGCTGGTACGAGGTGTCCGACGCCGCCGGGTACCACCGGATGGCGCTGACCGACCCGGACCGGCTGGCCCGGGTCACCCCCGCCGGGGAGGTGCTCGACCGCGCCGACCTGCCGGCGCTGCTCGACCTGTACGCGGTCGCGTACCCGGGCAACTGGTTCGAACCGCGGATGCTGGACAGCGGCCCGTACGTGGGGATCCGGGACGGCGGCGACCTCGTCGCGGTGGCCGGGGTGCACGTCTGGTCCCCCACCTGGCGGGTGGCCGCGGTGGGCAACGTCGCCACCCATCCCCGGGTCCGAGGCCGGGGATGGGCCGGCGCCGCCGTGGCCGCGGTGTGCGCCCGGTTGCGCGCCGACGTCGACCACGTGACGCTCAACGTCCGGGCGGACAACACCGCCGCCGTGCGCCTCTACGAGCGGCTCGGATTCACCCGGGTCGCCGATTTCACCGAGTGCGCGTTGCGCCGTCGTACGTGACGCGCCCGCCGGTCGGGCGGGGTCACAGCCCCCGGCGGGGCGAGTCGAACCGGCCGGCGCGGATCTCCCGCAGCGCCCGGCGGCGGGTGTCGCCGCGCAGCGTGTCGACGTACAGGCGGCCGTGCAGGTGGTCGGTCTCGTGTTGCAGGGCCCGGGCCAGGAAACCGCTGCCGGAGATGGTCAGCGGCTCGCCGTGCTGATCGAGGCCGCGTGCGGTGGCGTGCATCGCCCGGGCCGTCGGGAAGTACAGGCCGGGGATGGACAGGCAACCCTCGTCGTCGTCCTGGAGTTCCTCGGACAACTCCAGCGTCGGGTTGATCAGGTGTCCGCGGTGGCCGTCGGCGTCGTAGACGAACACCTGCGCGCTCACCCCGATCTGCGGGGCCGCCACGCCCGCCCGGCCGGGCTCGCCGAGCAGCGTGTCCATCAGATCCTGCACGAGCGCGCGCAGGTCGGCGTCGAAGCTGGTCACCGGCTCGCAGGCGGTACGCAGCACGGGGTCGCCAATGATCCGGATCGGGCGCATAGTCATGCCCGGAAGGCTATCCGGACGTTACCCGCGGCGGCGTGCGCACCCGCGGGAGCCCGCGGGGCTGGCCGATGCGCGGCGGGTCAGGGCGCGCTGGTGGGGGCCAGGCCGGTGTCGGCGATCCGGTCGCGCAACGAGCGGCGGCGCAGCGCCGCGAGGACCGCGTACAGCTCGTCCGCGAGGGGTACGGGCAGTTCGGCGTCGAGTTGCCGCACGGCGCTGGTGGTGGCGGCCCATTCGGCCTCGATGACCGGCAGCAGCGCCCGGGCCCGGTCGGTGAGGGCGACGATGCGCTGCCGGGCGTCGGCGCCGGGGGTGAGGGTGATCAGGCCGGCGTGGCTCATCTGGGCGACGGTCTGGCTGGCGGCGGAGTGGGTGACACCGACCCGGGCGGCGAGGTCGCGGATGGGCAGCGGCCCGTCGGCGACCAGCACCCGCACCAGCGGTGAGTACCGGGGTCGGTAGTCGGCCAGGTCGAGGTCGGTGTAGACGGCGGCGACGTCGCCGTCGAGCAGTTCCAGGACGTGGCGCAGCAGGGTGCCCAGCGCCTCGCGGTCGGGGGTGGCGGTCACGTCCGCTAATGTAACAGCGCTGTTGGATCTGGCGTGTGGGAGGGAACCGGCGATGTATCCACCGATCGAGCCGTACGCGCACGGCCTGCTCGACGTCGGCGACGGCCAGCGGGTGTACTGGGAGACCTGCGGCAACCCCGACGGCCGGCCCGCCCTGGTGGTGCACGGCGGCCCCGGCTCCGGCGCCACCGCGTCCTGGCGGCGGCTGTTCGACCCGGCCGCCTACCGGATCGTCCTGTTCGACCAGCGCGGCTGCGAACGCAGCACCCCGCACGCCGGCGATCCGGCGGTGGACCTGTCGGTCAACACCACCGGGCACCTGCTGGCCGACATGGAACGGCTGCGCGCGCACCTGGACATCGACCGGTGGCTGCTGTGCGGGGCCTCCTGGGGCTCCTCGCTGTCCCTGGCGTACGCCCAGCGGCACCCGGAGCGGGTCACCGCGCTGGTGCTGTTCAGCGTGGTCGCCAACACCCGCCGGGAGATCGACTGGGTGACCCGGGACATGGGGCGGATCTTCCCCGCCGAGTGGGCCCGGTTCCGTGACGGCGTACCTGAGGCCGACCGGGACGGCGACCTGTCCACCGCGTACGCCCGGCTGGTCAACGACCCGGACCCGGCGGTGCGGGAGCGGGCCGAGCGGGACTGGTGCGACTGGGAGGATGTGCACGTCAGCCTCGCCGGCGGTGGTACACCCAGCCCCCGCTACGCCGACCCGATGTTCCGGGCCGCGTTCGTCCGGCTGGTCACCCACTACTGGAGCAACCTGGGTTTCCTGCCCGACGGGCAACTGCTGCGCGACGCCGGGAAGCTCGCCGGCATCCCGGGCGTGCTGGTGCAGGGCCGCCTCGACGTCAGCGGCCCGCCCGACATCGCCTGGCAGCTCACCCAGGCCTGGCCGCAGGCCCGGCTGGAGATCGTCGAGTCCGGCGGCCACGGCAGCGGCCACGGCGTGGGCGAGCGGGTGGTCGCCGCGCTCGACGAGTTCGCCCGGGCCTGAGAGGGGGCCGGCCGGCCGCGGGCGGCGCAACGACGCCGGGGGCGGTGCGTGCCGCACCGCCCCCGATCCGCCCGCCCGTCAGCCGGCGGCCACCGCCCGCAGCACGTCGACCCGGCTGGCCCGCCGGGCCGGCCCGACGGCGGCCAGAACACCGACCATCGTCGCGACGACCAGGTAGAGCGCCAGCGTCGCGACCGGCACGGTCACCGTGGTGATGCCCTCGTCGGTCAGCGACCGGGCCAGCGCCACCCCGGCGCCGGTGCCCAACGCCACGCCGGCGAGGGCGCCGAGCAGCGCCATGAGCACCGACTCGCGTCGGATGATGCCGCGGACCTGCCGGCGCGTCGCGCCGACCGCCCGCATCAGGCCCAGTTCCCGGGTCCGTTCCACCACCGACAGCATGAGGGTGTTGACGATGCCGAGCACGGCCACCACGACCGCCAGCAGCAGCAGCGCGGTCACCAGGCCCAGCAGCTGGTCCACGGAGGCCTGCGCGTCCTTGGTCAGCTCGGCCGGGTCGCTCACCTTGACGTTCGGGTAGGCGGCCAGCGCCTCGGTCACCGCGGTCTTGGCCGCCGCACGGTCGGCGCCCGCCGCGTGCGTGACCAGGATCGACTGGTCGAGCCGGGACGTGACGTTGCTGGCGAAGTCGGCAAGGGTGATGAGGTAACCGGTGCCGATGAGCGACTCGCGCTCGAACACGGCGGCCACCCGCAGCGTCCGGGGCCCCGTCTCCGGGAAGGTCACGGTCACCTGGTCGCCGACCTTCGCCCCCAGCACCTTCGCCTGCCTGCTCGACAGCAGCACCGTCCCGTCGCGGAAGTCGGCCAACGCCCCGGAGCGGATGTCCAGGTCAGCCACCTGGGACAGCCCGGCGGTGTCCAGGCCGGCGACATACCCGTTCTGGCCGTTCACCCGGGCGGCGCCGAAGCGCATCTCGACCACCGTGGCGCCGCTGTCGCGCTCGCGCAGCACGTCGGCGACGGACGCGCTGATCCCGCTGCCGGCACCCGCCGGCGCCAGGATCAGGTCGGCGCGGTTGCCGCCGGTCACCGCGTCGGCGACCGACGTCTTGACCGACGACGCGGCGACCGACACCGCGCAGACGACCGCGAGCCCGATGGTCAGCGCCAGCGCCGTCGCGGCGGCCCGCTTGGGCGCCCGCCCCACGTTGCGGGCGGCCAACCGCCAGCCGCCGCCCGGCCGGCCCCGGTCGGCCAGCCACGCCATGCCGCGGGCCAGCACCGGCCCGGCCGTCACCAGGCCCGCGAAGGCAGCCAGGGCGCTCAGCCCGGCCAGCGCCGGCTGGTTGCCGACCACCGCGGCGGTGACCAGCCCGGCGGCGCCGGCCAGCAGCAGCACCGAACCGACGACGCGTCGAGGCGCGCCGATGCGGCCGGTCGCCGGGGTCGCCTGCCGCAGCGCCTCGATCGGGGCCACCCGGGTGGCGCCCCACGCGGGGACCACGGCCGCCACGACGGTGACGCCGACGCCGACGACGAGGGCCGCCACGACGGTACGCGGCGCCACCACGGCCGTGGTGGTGGGCACCTCGACGCCGATCGCCTTCAACAGGCCTCGGATGCCGACGGCCAGCCCGACGCCGGCGCCCACGCCGAGCGCCGCCGACGCCAGCCCGATGACGACGGCCTCGGTGACGATGCCGCGCAGGACCTGCCCGGCGGTGGCGCCGACCGCGCGCAGCAGCGCGACCTCGCGTCGGCGCTGGGCGACCAGCACGTTGAAGGTGTTCCAGATGACGAACGAGCCGACCAGCAGGGACACCCCGGCGAACGCCAACAGGATCGTGGTGAAGATCCCGAGACCGTCGCGGACCGCCTTCGAACTCTCGTCGGCCGCCTCCTGGGAGGTGATCGCCTCGGTGTCGTCCGGGAGGATCTCGGCGATCCGCTCACGCAGCTGCGCCGGGGTCACCCCGGCCGCGGCGCGCACGGAGATCTCGTCGACCTTGCCGGCCTTGCCCAGCAACTGCTGCGCGGTGTGCGTCTCGAAGGCGGCCAGGGTGGCGCCGGCGAGGCTGTCGGTCTCGCCGAAGCCCACGATGCCGACCACGGTGAACTCACCGGTGCCGTCCTGGAAGACGACCTTGAGCCGATCGCCTACCTGGTAGCCGGCCTTGCCGGCGGTGGCCGCGTCGATCGCCACCTCGTCAGGGCGGGTCGGCGCGCCGCCCTGCCGGAAGCTGAAGTTCCCGGCCAGGTTGCGGTCGGTGGCCATGCTCCCGCCCAGCGTCGGCGCTCCGCCCGGCTGGATCGGCTCGCCCTGCTTGTCGAGCATGAGCGCGAACCCGGTCACCCCGCCCTCGGCGGACTCCACACCGGGCACCTGGCGCACCCGCTCGACGAGACTCTCGTCCAGCGGCCGGGCCTGGCCCTGGGTGCTGATGTCGGTGTAGGCGGCCGTGGCGCGGACCGTGACGTCGGTGCCCTTGGCCAGGCCGGCGTAGAGCTGGTCGAACGCCTTGCCCATGGTGTCGGACAGCACGAAGGTGCCGGAGACGAACGCCACGCCGAGGGTGACGGCCGCGATCGTGAGCACCAGGCGCAGCTTGTGCGTGAGCAGACTGCGCAGGGAGATCTTCAGCACCTCAGTCACCCAGCCGCTTCATCGTCTCCAGGACGCTGTCGCGGGTCGGCGAGGTCATCTCGTCGACGATCCGGCCGTCGGCGAGGAAGATGACCCGGTCGGCGTACGCGGCGGCGATCGGGTCGTGGGTGACCATGACCACCGTCTGGCCGAGATCGTCCACCGCGGAGCGCAGGAAGCCCAGCAGCTCGGCGCTGGTACGCGAGTCGAGCGCGCCGGTGGGCTCGTCACCGAAGACGACGTCGGGCTTGGACACCAGGGCCCGGGCGACGGCGACCCGCTGCTGCTGCCCGCCGGACAGCTGCGACGGGCGGTGCCCGAGCCGGTCGCCGAGCGCGAGGGTCGTCACGACGGTGTCGAACCACTCCGGGTCGACCTTGCGCCCGGCCAGGTCGGCCGGCAGGGTGATGTTCTCCGTGGCGGTGAGCGTCGGCAGGAGGTTGAAGGCCTGGAAGACGAAGCCGAGCCGGTCCCGGCGCAGCAGCGTCAGCTGCTTGTCGGAGAGGGTGGCCAGGTCGGTGTCACCGACGTACACCCGACCGGAGGTCAGGGTGTCCAGGCCGGCGAGGCAGTGCAGCAGGGTGGACTTGCCGGACCCGGACGGGCCCATGATCGCGGTGAACGCGCCGGTGGCGAACTCGACGGTGACGTCGTCGAGCGCCACCACCGAGGCGCCCTCGCTGCCGTATTCCTTGCGCGCCACCTCGGCGCGGGCGGCGGCGACGCGCGTCACGGCCCCGGCGGCCAGATCGATGCTGGTCATCGTTATATGGTCTCTCTCTTTGATCATCCTGGGTGCGCGTCGTTCGGCGCCTGGGCGCAGCCCGGACAACGGCGCTCACCAAACGCCGGAACGGTATGGTGAGCGCCGTTCACCCGTCAAAGGCATCGGCGCGGCTCAGTTCCACGCCTTCCCGCGATTCCGCAGCTCAAGCGCCCGGTTCGCGCCGCAGGGGGCCGCGGGTTGTTGCCGGGCTCACCCTGCGGGCACACCCGCGCCGGTGGCCAGCAGCGCGCGCACCGGGGCGGCCTTCGCCGCCGCCTCGGCCACCTCGGCCGCCGGGTCGCTGTCCCAGGTGATGCCGCCACCGGCCCACAGGTGCAGCCGCTGCGCGTCCGCCGCGGCGGTGCGGATGGTCAGGCCCAGGTCGACCCGGCCGGGCCCGACCCAGCCCAACGCGCCCATGCCGGCGCCCCGGCCGACCGGTTCCAGGGCCGCGATCCGCTCCAGCGCGGCGAGCTTGGGCGCGCCGGTCACCGACCCGCCGGGGCAGACCGCCCGCAGCAGCGCCGCCAGGCCCAGCCCGGGCGCGGGCGCCGCCGACACGGTCGACTCCGCCTGCCACAGGTCGCACCACCGGCGTACGGCGAACAGCTCGTCCACCCGCACCGAGCCGGTGCGGGCCACCCGCGCCAGGTCGTTGCGTTCCAGGTCGACGATCATCACGTGCTCGGCGCGTTCCTTGGCCGAGGCGAGCAGTTCCCGCCGGCCGGCGGGGGTGGCCGGCCGGGTGCCCTTGATGGGCCGGCTGACCAGGCGACCGCGGTGCAGGGCGATCAGCGTCTCCGGCGAGGCGCAGCCGATCGCCCAACCCGCGCCGCTCAGGGTGCCGCCGTAACGGGCGCCGGGCAGGGCGGCCAGCCGGGCCAGAGCCGGCCGCGGGTCCCCGGCGTACGGGGCGGCGGCGTGGCCTACCAGGTTGACCTGGTAGACGTCGCCGCGGCCGATGGCGGCGCGCACCGCCGCCACGGCGTCGGCGTGCTGGGCGGGGGTCCAGCTGTCCCGCCAGTCCCCCAGCCGCCAGCCGCCCGCGGCCGGGTGCTCGGGTGCGGACGGCCGGTCGGCGTGACCGTAGACGACCACCACCAGGTCGGGCAGCGCCGGGACCGGGGTGGGTGCGCCGGGTGGGCCGCCGATGGCGTGCGCGCCGCCGGCGGCGGACAGGTACAGGGCGGCGCCGCAGACGCCGTACGGGTCGTGGGCGTCCGGGCGGGCCAGGTCGTCCAGGGCGATCCCGTGGGCGGTGAGGAACTCCTGCGCGATCGTGGCCGGGTCGCCGCCGTCGGCGGGCCGCCACTGCAGGCGCGCCCGTTCCACGAGCCGTTCCCGGCAGCCGGCGGGGACGCCGGGCACGTCGATCACCCTCTGTGGGAGCGCTTCCACGCCGTCTGGCCCATCCTCGCTCATCCGTTCGGCCGATTTAAGGTGAACAAGACGGAAGCCTGCTCGATAGCGCGCGCTTCCGCTTGGTACTGTGCGTCACTGGTCATGTGAACCATGCCACAGCGCCCCCCAAGCCCGGAGAACCCGATGTGCCAGCACCAACCCACCTGCCCCTCCGCTGAGGCGACCGACCGGGAAGCCGCCCGCGTCCTCGCCTGCTTCCCTGAGCAGGGCTGGAGCCTGCTCTGCAACGGCGTCATCGTCTTCGAGGACACCGGCGAACTACTCCCCGACGGCAGCAGCATCGCCCCGCACCGCGGGCCCGCCCGCCACGCCCTCGTCGCCTGATCTCACCACGCTGCGTGACCGCAGCGTGGGCCGTCGACCCGGCCCCACCCCGGGTCGACGCCCCGACCGGGGCGGCCCGACGACCGCCCCGGCGTCCCCGCCTCACTCCTCGAACGCCTCCGGCGACGGGCACGAGCAGACCAGGTTCCGGTCACCGTACGCACCGTCGATCCGCCGCACCGGCGGCCAGTACCTGCCCGCCCGGTCCACCCCGGCCGGGTACGCGCCCACCGACCGCGGATACGGGTGCGGCCACTCGTCCCCGGAAACCATCGCCGCCGTGTGCGGAGCGTTCGACAACGGATTGTCACCGGCCGGCCACTCACCCGAACCGACCTTGTCGATCTCCCCCCGGATCGCGATCATCGCGTCGCAGAACCGGTCCAGCTCGGCCAGGTCCTCACTCTCGGTCGGCTCCACCATCAGCGTCCCCGCCACCGGGAACGACATCGTCGGCGCGTGGAACCCGTAGTCGATCAGCCGCTTCGCCACATCGTCGACACTCACCCCGGTCGCCTTGGTCAACGGCCGCAGATCCAGGATGCACTCGTGCGCCACCAGGCCCTTGTTGCCGGCGTACAGCACCGGGAAGTGGTCACGCAGCCGCACCGCCACATAGTTCGCGGCGAGCACCGCCGTCCCGGTCGCCCGGGCCAGCCCCTCGGCGCCCATCATCCGCAGGTACGCCCACGGGATCGGCAGGATCCCCGCCGACCCGTGATTCGCCGCCGAGATCGCCGGCCGGCCGTCCTCGCGCGCCCCCGCCGGGTCACCCGGCAGGAACGGCGCCAGGTGCGACCGCACCGCCACCGGCCCCACGCCCGGCCCGCCACCACCATGCGGAATGCAGAACGTCTTGTGCAGGTTGAGGTGCGACACGTCCGCCCCGAACCTGCCCGGCTTGGCGAACCCCACGAGGGCGTTGAGGTTCGCCCCGTCGACGTACACCTGACCGCCGGCATCGTGCACCTTCGCGCACAGCGACGCGATGCCCGTCTCGTACACCCCGTGCGTCGACGGATACGTCACCATGATCGCCGCGAGGGCGTCCCGATGCTTGTCGATCTTCGCGTCGAGGTCGACCAGGTCGACGTTGCCGTCCGCGTCGCAGCCGACCACGACCACCCGCATGCCGGCCATCACCGCCGACGCCGCGTTGGTGCCGTGCGCCGACGACGGAATCAGGCACACGTCCCGGTGCCCCTCACCGCGCTGCCGGTGATACCCGCGGATGGCCAGCAGCCCGGCCAACTCCCCCTGCGAACCGGCGTTGGGCTGCACACTGACCGCGTCGTACCCGGTCACCTCCGCCAGCCAGTCCTCCAACTGGCCGATCAGCTCCCGGTAACCGGCGGTCTGCTCCGCCGGCGCGAACGGGTGCAGGTGGGCGAACTCCGGCCAGGTGATCGCCTCCATCTCGGTGGTGGCGTTCAGCTTCATCGTGCACGAGCCCAGCGGGATCATGCCCCGGTCCAGGGCGTAGTCGAAATCGGCCAGCCGCCGCAGGTAGCGCAGCATCGCCGTCTCCGACCGGTGGCGGTGGAACACCGGATGGGTGAGGAACTCCGACGTACGGGCCAACGCCGCGGGCAGCGAACCGAACGGGGCCCCGGCCGCGGCGTCGACGTCGGCCGACACCCCGAACGCCGCCCACACCGACCGGACATGCGCCGCGGTGGTCGTCTCGTCGCAGGAGACACCCACCCGGTCGGCGTCGACCAGGCGCAGGTTCACGCCCTGCTGCGCGGCCGCAGCCACGACCTCACCGGCCCGGCCCGGCACCACCGCCGTGACCGTGTCGAAAAACGTCTCGTGTTCCAGCCGGACGCCCCCACCGGACAAGCCCGCCGCCAGGGTGGCCGCCATCCGGTGAACCCGCCCGGCGATCGCCCGCAGCCCGTCCGGCCCGTGGTAGACCGCGTACATGCCGGCCATCACCGCCAGCAGCACCTGCGCGGTGCAGATGTTGCTGGTCGCCTTCTCCCGGCGAATGTGCTGCTCCCGGGTCTGCAACGCCAACCGGTACGCCGGATTGCCGTCGACATCCTTCGACACGCCCACGAGACGCCCGGGCAGCATCCGCTCCAGACCCGCCCGCACCGCCAGGTAGCCGGCGTGCGGCCCGCCGAAGCCCATCGGCACCCCGAACCGCTGGGTGGTGCCGGCGGCGATGTCGACGCCGATCTCGCCGGGTGGGCGCAGCAGCGTCAACGCCAGCAGATCCGCGGCCACACACACCAGCGCCCCGACGCCGTGGGCCGCCTCGACCAGGCCGGCGTGGTCACGCACCGCCCCGGACGCACCCGGGTACTGCAGGTGCAGGCCGAAGAACTCACCGGGCAGCTCGTCGCACTCGACGTCGACCACCCGCACGTCGATGCCGAGCGGCTCGGCCCGGCCGGTGATCACCGCCAGGGTCTGCGGCAACACGTCCGCGTCCACCACGTACACGTTGCTCCTGCTCCGCGACGCGCGGCGGGCCAGGGTCATCGCCTCCGCCGCCGCGGTGGCCTCATCGAGCATCGACGCGTTCGCGGTGGCCAGCCCCGTCAGGTCGGTGACCATCGTCTGGAAGTTCAGCAGCGCCTCCAGCCGGCCCTGGCTGATCTCCGGCTGATACGGCGTGTACGCGGTGTACCAGGCCGGATTCTCCAGCACGTTACGGCGGATCACCCCCGGAGTGTGCGTGCCGTGGTAACCCAGGCCGATCATGGACACGGCGACCGTGTTCCGGCCGGCCAGGGCACGCAGCTCGGCCAGGGCCTCCCGCTCGCTGGCCGGCGCCGGCAGGTCCAGCGTGCCGTGCCAGCGGATCACCTCGGGAATCGCCGCGTCCATCAGCTCATCGACGCGGCTGTAGCCGACGGTTTCCAGCATTCGGCGCTCGTCGTCCGGATCGGGGCCGATGTGCCGATCGGCGAACTGCTCTGCGGTCATGCGCGTGCGCTCCTTGTCGGGGCGAGGTCGACAGGTCGGCCTCCCCCTGAGTCGCGCTCACGCACTCCACAGTGCCTGCCCACGTGGTCCTTTTGCCTGAGAGGTTCCGGGGAGGAATCTGCCCCTTCGGCGCCGCCCGGGTGTTCCGGGCGGTCTCTCCCGCGTGGGTGGTACCGGCAAGGTCAACGCTACCAGCGGCCAGGTTTCCGGCTCACGTCCTCCCCGCCGGGCCGCCCGCTACCCCACCGACGCGCCCCCGGCCACCACGCCAGCACCGACGGGCCCGGCCGGGCCGACGCTGATCGACGTCGCCGGGCCGGTGACCCGGTCGGCCAGGGCGGGCAGCACCTCACCCAACGGCCGGTCCAGCCGCACGGTGGCGTACCCGTCACCACGGGTCGACCCCTGGTTGACGATGGCAACCGGAATGCCCAGTTTCGCCGCCCGGATCACGAACCGGCGGCCCGACATGACCGTCAACGACGAGCCGAGCACCAGCACCGCCCGGGCCCGCTCGACCAGGGCGAAACAGTCCGCGACACGGCGCGCGGGCACGGTCTCGCCGAAGAACACCACGTCCGGTTTCAGCAGGCCGGTGCCGCAGACACCGCAGTCGACCGTCCGGAACCCGGCGACCGCCTCGTCGGGCAGGTCGACGTCGCCGTCCGGGTTGACCTGGGCCACCCGGGCGACGAAACCCGGGTTGGCCTCGCGCAGCCGCCGGTCCAACTCCTCCCGGGAGGTCACATTGTCGCAGCCCAGGCAGACCACCTGCTCGAGACAGCCGTGCAGCTCGACCACCCCGGTGCTGCCCGCCACGGTGTGCAACCCGTCGACGTTCTGCGTGATGATCCCGCTGACCAGGCCGGCGTGCTGCAGCCGAGCCACCGCCCGGTGCCCCACGTTCGGGGCGGCCCGCGCGATCAACCGCCACCCCAGGTGACTGCGCGCCCAGTAACGCCGCCGCGCATCCGGATCCCCGGTGAACGCCTGATACGTCATCGGGGCATGCCGGCGGGCCGCACCGCTGGGCCCCCGATAATCCGGGATGCCCGACTCGGTGGACAACCCGGCGCCGCTGAGCACCACCACGTCCCCGCCGCCCACCAGCCGGGTCAACGCGTCGAAAGTCCGCCTCACCCGTCCATGCTGCCTCAACCAGCACCCCATCGACGACCAGCCCGCGGTTACCCCGAGGACACGCCCGCCCGGCGGATAGTTTGACACCATGCGAGTCGTCATCGCCGGAGGCCACGGCAAGATCGCCAAGCTGTTGGAGCGGGAACTCGCCGGGCGCGGCGACACCGCCGTCGGGCTGATCCGCAACCCCGACCACGCCGCCGCGCTGCACGCCGCCGGCGCCGAACCGATCGTGGCCGACCTGGAACACACCGACGTCGACACCGTCGCCGCCCACCTCGCCGGCGCGGACGCGGTGGTGTTCGCCGCCGGCGCCGGACCGGGCAGCGGCGCCGCCCGCAAGGACACCGTCGACCGGGCCGCCGCCGTGCTGCTGGCCGACGCCGCCCAGCGCGCCGGCGTCCGCCGCTACCTGCTGGTCTCCTCGATGGGCGTGGACACCCCGCCCAGGCCCGGCAGCGACGAGGCGTGGGTGGCGTACCTGCGGGCGAAGAAGGCCGCCGAGCAGGACGTCACCGGCCGGGACCTGGAGGTGACCGTGTTGCGACCCGGGCGCCTCACCGACGACCAACCCGTCGGGCGGATCGCCCTCGCCCGACACGTCGAGCCCGGCGAGGTCACCCGCGCCGACGTGGCCCGGGTCCTGCTCGCGTTCCTCTACGAGCCGGCCACCGCCGGGCTGACCCTGGAACTGACCGGCGGGGAAACGCCACTCGCCGACGCGATCCACGCGGCCACCGCCCGCTGACCCGTCATCCCGGCCGGCGCCGCCGTGTGCGCCGCCCCGCCAGCACCGGCCGCAGCGCCGCCGGCGCGGCGGGACTCGGGCAGCCGCCGCCCGCGAGGCGGGTTCGGCCCGCCGCCGACCGGCGGGCCGAACCCCGGGTCAGCGCTGGTGACGGGGCGGCACGGCGACCCGCACCCGACCGCCACCCGCCGGCGCCGCGCTGCCACCGACCGCCGCGCTGCCGACGTTCACCGCCGCGCCACCCACCGCCACCGCGGCGCCGGTGACCTCCGCGGCGATCCGCTCCATCGTCCGCGCCAACTGCTCACTGCCGTCGTCCAGGTGCCGAGCCGCCGCCTGCATGTGCGAGATCATCATCTCGCCGAAGATCCGCAACGCCTCCCGCGCCGCCACGGAGTCGTCGAAACTCGCGCCGGCGTTGCTGCGGTAATCCGCCACCGCCCGCTCGGCCTCCTGCTTCGCCTCCTCCGCCGCCGCCCGCAGGTAACTCTCGTACTGCATCCGGGCGTACTCGGCCACCCGCTGCGCGTAGTCGTGCGCCTGGGCGATGATCTGCTCAGCCTCCCGCTGCGCCGCCGACAGCAGGTTCACCTCCTTCGCCGCCGGCAGCTTCGCCGCCGCGCCGGCGCTCGGAATCACCCCGTGCCGGTGCAACTCCAGATGGTCGTTGAGCCGCTCATTCTCCGCCCGCAGATTCGCCACCTGCGCCGCCAGCACATCCAACTCGTCGGCGACCTGCATCCGGAACCGGTCCACATCCGCCGGATCGTAACCGCGGCGGGTGAACGACGCCCCGTCGAACTCCCACCGACGCACCCGATCCGCGGTCATTCGAAACTGCACGCTGGACACCTGACCGCCGTCGTACCTGCTGATCGGGGTCGCGCTCACCGGGTCTCCCTTCCCGCCGCGGCTGCGAGGCTCGCCAGCTCACTGTTCGCCCTCACCGGACACCTCCGGACTCGTCAGGGGCGTTCGCCGTCCGCCACATCGGCCCGTACCAGTGCTTGCCGAAACCCTCGTGGTGCAGCTGACCGGCGTGGTAGCCCGCCCCGGTCAACGCCGCCACCGAATGGCTGACCATCTCGTCCGAGCCGCACATGTAGACATGCCGCGACCGCCAGTCCCCGTCGACCAACGCCTGGTCCACCACGTGCGCGAACTCCCCGGGCCGCTGGAAGTCGACCCCCACCACGTAGGTGACGGTCAACCACGGGTACGACGCGGCCAGCTTGTCGATGGCCTCGTTGTCATAGAACTCGCTGCGCGAACGGGCCCCCAGATACAGGTCGACCCGACGGCGGGAACCCTCCGCCGCGACCTGCTCCACCAGCGCCTTCAACGGCGCCCAACCGGTGCCGCCGGCCAGCAGCAGCAGATCAGCCGACCCGGCCGGCCACAACGTCAACCGGTCCCCCACCGGCGCGGCCAGATGCAACTGGTCACCCACCGCGCACCCGTACACCAGCCGCGACGACACGGCGCCACCCGGCGCCGCCCGCACATGCAACTCCAGCGTGCCGTCAGCACGCGGCGCGTTCGCCGGCGAGTAGTACCGCCACGACCGCACCGCCGGATGAGACACCCCGATCGACTGGCCCGGTATGAACGGCAGCAGGTACTGCGGGCGCAGCGTCAGCACCGCCAGGTCGAACGCCCGCCGCTCGTGCCCGAGAACCTCGGCCACCCACCACGGCGGGGCCTTCGTCTCGGCCGCCTGAGCGGCGTCGATCATCACCTGCGAGACCAACCCGTACGCGGCCGTCCAGTCCTGGGCCAGCTCGTCGGTCCACGCCTCGCCGAGGAAATGCCGCAGCGTCGCCACCAACGCCTCACCGACCGCCGGGTAATGCTCCGCGCGCACCGCGAACTTACGGTGATCGGCGCCAAGATCCTGCAGAAACCCGACCAGGCCGTCGACCTGGTCGACGTGGGACACGATGTGCCCCAACGCGGTCACCAACCGGTCCCGCTGCCCGGCCATGTTCGTCGGGAACATCTGCCGGGTCTCCGGATAAGCCAGGAACAACGTCGAATAGAAGTAGAGCGGCACCTGATCGCCGTGCGCAGCGACCAGGGACCAACTCTCCTTCAGCCGTGCCGCGTCCACCCTCAGACGCCCGTCCCGTGCCCCTGCGCCACCACCTGGTCCTGCACCTTCTCCAGAACGACCTGCACGTCACCGATGATGTCCCCCGGCACACCCAGCTCCGTCAGCGTCGCGGTCAGGTGCTCACCCACCTTGACGTAATGCGCCACCGGAATGTTCAACGGCTGGTGCGCCTCGGCCAGCTCACGACCGTCGTACTCGTTCGGTCCGCCGAGCACCACGGTCAGCATCAACGCCAGGTGCCGCCGCTGCTCCGGCATGTTGAGGTCGGCGAAGTAGCCGGCCAGCTCCGGGTCGGCGAGCACCTTGTCGTAGAACAAGGCCACCGCCGCCTTCACCGAACTGGCGCCGCCGATGCGCTCGTAGTGGGAGGGCACGGTTTCTGCAGCAACCGTCACGGTCGTTCCTTCCAGATCACAGGGCCGCGCCGATGCGCGGAGGGGCAGCCGGTCGCCTGGCGAACAGGTGCCGTGACGTCATTGCCGGACGACCAGTGTGGGACCCTAGCGCGCCAACCGGACAAGGTCACGACCGGCCTATCAGATTCTTGACAACAACCGACCGGCCAGCATCCTCATCGTCCACAAGGGCCATCGCCGACAACACGCCGACACCACAACAACCCGTCATCGACGGGCGGCCCGCCAACGCCACACCCTCCACCGAGGAGCAGCCCCCGCGCCGCCCGGCCAGGGCGCGAACACTGCCACTGACCAGCACCAACGCCAACCGCAACCAGGCACGGCCCGCCACCGGACGGCAGTCCCACCCAGCGCACCGAACCGCCCACCGCGCAACACGCTGCGTCACCAACGAAAGATCGCGCCGGGCCCCTGCCACGACGCGATCTATTGCTGAATGTTCCCGCCGGCTCAACCCGCCCGACGCCGCGCCCGACGCGCCGCCAACTCGTCACCCGCCGACTCCGCCGACTCCGGCGAATCCGCCACCACCGGCGGACCACCCACCTGCTCCGCCGGCAGATGCGACAACGACCCCTGGATCTCCTTGAACGCGCCACCGATCGCGATGCCGAACACCCCCTGGCCGCCCTGCAACAGGTCGACCACCTCCTCCGGCGACCGGCACTCGTAGACCGACGTCCCATCGGAGATCAACGTGATGCCCGCCAGATCCTCCACCCCACGCGACCGCAGCGCCTCAATCGCCCTCCGGATGTTCTGCAACGACACCCCGGCGTCCAACAGCCGCTTCACGACCTTCAACACCACAAGATCACGGAAGGAATACAACCGGGCCGTCCCCGAACCCGACGCGTCCCGCACGCTCGGCACCACCAGAGCCGTCCGGGCCCAGTAGTCCAACTGCCGGTAACTGATACCCACCGCGTGGCAGGCCGTCACACCCCGGTAACCGACCTCACCGTCACCGCCCGGCACAGGCCCCACCACACCCGCCTGCTGCTCCGTACCCGGACCAGGATCCCGCGGCTCGTGCATCCGGACAACCTCCCCGCCCGTGCGGTGACACGTCATCTCCCCGTACGCGCACCCCTCGATACCGCAACCCTATAACCGCCATCGAGAGCCACCACGCAAGAAGCACCGCGACACGCCGCGCACCAACTTGGAAGATCGCCCACAGCAACCAACCGTCACCCACGGTAACGGACGCTGCCGGTCCACACCGACCACCCGGCCGGCCACCACTCAACCCGCGAAGTCCTCCGGCCGAACCTGCTCCAAGAACTCCCGGAACTTCTCCACCTCGTCCTCCTGCTCGTCCGGGATCACGATCCCCGCCTCACTGAGGACCTGCTCGGCACAACGAATCGGAGCCCCGACCCGCAACGCCAACGCGATGGAATCGCTCGGCCTCGCCGACACCCGCACCCCGTCACCGATCAACAGATCGGCGTAGAAGACGCTCTCCTTCAACTCGGTGATCTCCACCGCCCGCAACGGCGCCTGCAACGCCGCCAACACATCCCGCAGCAGATCATGCGTCAACGGTCGAGCCGGCTTGACCCCCTGCTGCTCGTAGGCGATCGCCGTCGCCTCGACCGCACCGATCCAGATCGGCAGATAGCGGTCCCCCTCGACCTCCCGCAGCAGGACGATCGGCTGGTTGCTGGGCAGCTCCACCCGAACTCCGACCACGCTCAGCTCGCGCACCGCCGCCTCCGTGTCGTCGTCGCCTACGCACCGCGCCCTTCCCTGCACGGTACACGGACCGCGACACGAGAGCCCCATGCGCTACGTGCACCACGCCTCGCCAGGAAGGGGTTACCCCGGCAAGCCTACGACACGCTCCCCGAGCCAGATCTTTCCGAACCCCACCAACGGCCGAGGCCGGGCGCCCCACGGCACCCGGCCCCACATCTCACCGGCCCAACGTCGACCGCAGCCCCACCCGCACCAACGCCGCGTGCAACCGCTGCGACAACGCCACCAGCTCCCGCGCCGTCTCCGCCGCGCGAGCCCGCGCCGCCGGATCACTCTGCCGCGCCACCGGAGCCACCAACTGCGCGAACAGACCGACCTCCCGATCCGCCGCCGTCCGATACCCCCGCAGATGCCGCGGCTCCAACCCGTACGCCGCCAACCCCGCCACCGCACTCGCGATGATCAACGCATCCGCGTCATACCAACCCGGCGGATCCGACACCAGCACACCCAGCCGCTCCAACTCGGCCAACGTCGACTCGTCGAGCCCACTACGGGACAGCAGATCCGCCCGCCCCAGCCGCACCTCGGCCGGCTCGACGGACTCCGCCGCCCCCCGGCCCGGCACCTCACCACCGGGACCGACCGCCACCAACGTCGGCCGCTGCCGCCCCGACGCCGCGCCCGACCCGTCCCACTCCGCCAACTGGTCACGAATCACCCGCAACGGCAGATACTGGTCCCGCTGCGCGGTCAACACAAACCGCAACCGCGCCACATCGTCCCAGCTGTACTTCCGATACCCCGCCGGCGTCCGCTGCGGCTCCACCAGGCCCTCGGCCTCCAGAAACCGCAACTTCGAGATGGTGACGTCCGGAAACTCCACCCGCAACTGCGCCAACACCTCACCGATGCTCATCAGCGCGGTGGAATGCGCCGCCGCGGACGACGCCGAAGCCGCAGGCTCGTTCACCCCCGGCCGGCCTCCTCCGGACGCGGACCGGCGATGAACACCACCCGGAACTTGCCGATCTGCACCTCGTCACCGTTGCTCAACGTGGCCGCCTCGACCCGTTCCCGGTTCACGTACGTGCCGTTCAGACTGCCCACGTCCCGCACCGTGAACGTGCCACCGTCCCGGTGGAACTCGGCGTGCCGCCGAGAAACCGTCACGTCATCGAGGAAGATGTCACTGTCCGGATGCCGGCCGCTGGTCGTCACATCATGATCCAACAGGAACCGGGCACCCGCGTTCGGACCCCGACGAACCACCAGCAGCGCCATCCCCGGCGGCAACGAACCGGACATCCGGCTCGGCACCACATCGGTGTCCGGTCCCTCCAGCACTTCTTCGAGCGAACCGAGATTGAGCGTCGAAGTGACGTCGAGCGGGGGAAACTCGTCGCCTGGGCGCGTCATGCGGACCACCTCACGGATCTGTTTCGGTCGGCGTCGGGTAATGGCGGGTCTGGCCGCCGGGCAGTCCCACACCCGGCGGCTGGCTCCCCGTGCCCGGGAAGGCGCACTCCACAACGCTCAACTATTGGGTTCTCGGTCGACTGGGCGAGCCTAGCCAGCGCCGAAATGCAGGGCAACCGGACGCGCGGAGACAAGCCCGCCGCCCGGAACGACACATCAGCTCTCAGTGAGCTCGCGGTACGCACCAGCGGTCAACAAACCCTCAACCGCCACCGGATCATCCGGAGAAATCTCCACCAACCACCCAGCACCGTACGGATCCGTGTTGATCGCCTCGGGAGCGTCGGTCAACGCCTCATTACGCGCCACGACCCGGCCACCCAGCGGGGCGTAGATCTCCGACACGCTCTTGGTCGACTCGATCTCACCCAACGACTCACCCGCGGCCACCACCGCACCCGCCTCGGGCAACTGGACGAACACAATGTCACCCAGCGCTTCCTGCGCGAAGTGCGTGATACCGATCCGGACGGCCCCGCCGTCCCCACCAGCCACCCACTCGTGCTCGGCGGTGTACCGCAGATCCTCAGGAATCACCAGCTGCATCCTTCATCCATCGGTGCACCGGGGAAACCGGCGCGGCCACGACCAGTCAGGAAACCGGCCGGGCGTGTTCCAGCTTGATCGGCGCGTGCAGCTGCGAAACCTCCACAACCTCACGATCCTCAACGATCACGTTACCGCCGTCATCCGCCACCGATGCGACCACCCCGCCGGGGATGTTCAACGCCGTACGCATCGTCGCCGGATCACCGATCACCAGAATCGTGTACGGACCGGTCAACCGCCGCCCGTCCACCACCAGGCCACCGCCCTGCGCATCGACGAAATACGTCGACGCGATGACCCGCACCGCCGCGCCGTCCGACCCGACGATCTGCATCGCCTCCGCGCCCGCCCCCCGCAATTCCTGCACCGCATCCAGGAGCCGCGTCGACGAGATCGCCTTACCGCCAGCCTCGAACCGCACCGACAACCCGGGCCCCACCGCGCGCAAACTACCCGCCAGGATGCCCAGCTCGTCCGCCCGCCGCGTCGCCTCCTCCAACGCCGCCTGCTGACCCAGCTCACCCGAACGCAACTGCCGCTGGCTGTCCTCCAACGTCGCGATCTCCTGCCGAAGCCGCCGCTCCCGCGAATCCAGATCCGACGAGATCCGGACCAGATCATCCTCACGCATCGCCGCCAGGGTCGGATCCGTCGACGTCGTCTTCAACTGGACCACCAGGGTGAACCCCAGCAACGCCAACAGCACGGCGATCATCGCGCCCGCCGACGTCAACCGCCGCGCCACCGACCCGCGCGGCCCACCCTCCACCGACTCCTCAGCCGGCGACGCGTCCACCTCCCGCTCGGCCGGTGCCAACGGGCTCAACTCGTCCGGATCGGGCGCCTCCGGCCGTGGATCCGGCTCACCCGCCGGACCCGAGGGCCGCGCCGGCTCATCCGGCGTGGGCCAGCCGGTACCCGTCTCCCTGTGTTCCTCGCTCATCGCCCCAAACCTACGCCCGGAACAGGTGCCGGCGGATCGCCGCCACGTTTCCGAAGATGCGAACCCCCAGCACGACCACCACAGCGGTGGACAGAGCGCTGCCCGCCCCCAGTTGGTCACCCAGATACACGATCAGAGCCGCCACCAGCACGTTCGAGATGAACGACACCACAAACTGCTTGTCGTCGAAGATCTTGTCGAGCTTCGCCCGAACCCCGCCGAACAGCGCGTCGAGCGCCGCCACCACAGCGATCGGCAGGTACGGCTGCAACGCCGCGGGCACGGTGGGGTCCAGATACACCCCGAGCGCCACACCGACGAGCAACGCCAGCACCGCGATCATCGAACACCTCCGGAGGGGCTGGGAGACGTCCCCGAGCGGGACGGCCCGGAACTGGAAGTACCGGCGGCCTTCGAACCCGACGGCGACGGGCTCGGACTCACCGAGGGCACGGCGTAGCGTAGCCGCGGCTGCGGGGCTGCCGGCAGGGTGAGACCCCCCGCCTTCTTCACCCCGAACGACAACCCGGTGGTCCTCGCCACCTCACGCATCAGCGCCGCCGCCCGACTGTCGTCGAACCGGTTCCGCATCGACCCCGGCCCGATCGCCGTCACCTCGTACGGGCTTGTCACCGGCCGGTAATCCACCAGGATCGCCTCACCCGCCGAACGGATCGTCGACGTCGCCGTCAACCGTTGCCCGTTGATCGCGACCGCCTCCGCGCCCGCCGCCCACAGATCGTTCGCCACCTTCTGCAGGTCCGAGTACAACACCCGGGACGGGCCGGCATCCGCACCGGTCACCGTATTCTTGTCCGCCGGCGCGTCGGCCAGCCGCACCACCACACCGTCGCCGCGCACCCGGCCCAGGCCCGTGCCGGCCTCCAGGTTCCGCAGCCGGTACGCCTGCGAACCGCTCAACGCCGCGTCCCGCTCCCGGCCGACCTCCTCGCGCAACTGGTCCGCGCGGTCCGTCAGCCGGTCCGTCTCCGCCTCCCGCCGCTTGATCTCGGCGATCAACCCGGCCCGCGCCTTCGCCCGGCTGGGCTCCTCCGCGACCGTCTCCCGGTACGCCACCGCGAGCAAGAGCCCGATCGTCGCAAGGACCACCAGGCTGACCGGACCGAACAGCACGCGGCGCCACCGCGACGGCGGTGCCTGCTTCCGCCGCGCCGTCGCGGCGGCGTACCCCGGCTCAAGCGGGTTGCGGAACAACTCGGTGAGAAAGTCCGGCACGTACACCCGCGCCGACGGGTCCCGGCTGCCGTCCCCCGCCGCGGTCACGCCGTCGCCCCCGCCCGCCCTGCCCGCATCGCCCGGACCAGCCGGCCGGCCTGCATCACGTACATCACGCCGGCCACCCAGTAAAGCACCAGACCCCACCAGGCCAGCCCCCAGCCGATTGCCGCGGCCGCCGTGGCGATGGCCGGCGACGCGGTGGCCAGCAGCAGGATCGGAAACGCGGCCAACAGCAGGAACGTCGCCGTCTTGCCGACGTAGTGCACCGGCGGCGGCCCGTAGCCGTAGCGGCGCAGCACCCCGAGCGAGCCGAGCAGCAGCAACTCGCGGGCCAGCAGCGCCCCGGTGAACTGCCACGGCACCACCTCGCGCGCGGTGAACGCCAGCAGCGTGGCCAGGATGTAGAGCCGGTCGGCGAGCGGATCCAGCAGCTCACCCAGGCGGCTGACCTGGTTCAGCCGGCGGGCGAGCCAGCCGTCCACCCAGTCGCTCGTACCACCGATCGCCAGCACGACGATCGCCGCCACGTCCGCGCGGGCGACGAGGAAGAGATAGAGGAACAGCGGTACGCCGACGAGCCGGACGAAACTGATCAAGTTTGGCAGGGTGAGGACACGGTCCCCCACCACCGCGGTCGAACCACCCGGAGTCGAGTGCTCCGACGGAGCCGGCCGACGCGACACCGAACCCTCCCTTCGCGGCACGGTCCAGCGGCCGACCGCGGTCGGCCGCTCCTCCTGGAGGACGTGCGCGTTGCCGGCCGGTCATCGCCGGCGCCTTTTGCGATCCCGGGCTGGGACCTCCCCCGATGCGGCCCACGATCGCGTCGATCATGGGCCGGCCAGTTGCGCTGCCACTATATCGGGCTGCCTCGGCGTAGCTCGGACCCTGCTTTGGGTGGTTTTTCGTGCTGTTCTGTCGTGCGCTGGCGCACCACCTCTAAGGCATCCTAGGAAGGATGGGTGGACGCCCGGCTCCGGCCGTATCGCCGCGCCGACACCCCGCCGGCCGCGATACTGGCCGCGCGGGCGTCGGCGGCAGGAGGTGCGGCGGTGAACTCGGCGAACGGCGCGGCCGTGGTGGTCGGCGTGGACGGGTCCGAGCCGGCGCTGCGCGCCGTGCGCCTCGCGGCGGCCGAGGCCACCCGCCGGCACCGACCGCTGCGGGTGGTGCACGGGTTCATCTGGCCGCTGCTGCGCGTACCCGGGTCGCCGCCGGCCGGGGCGCCACCCGGCGGCGGCCTGCGGCACCAGGCCGAGGAGATGGTCTCCGCGGCGGTCGCCGAGGCGGAGGCGGTCGCGCCCGGGCTACCGGTCTCCGGAGAGATCATCGACGGGCAGGCGGCCGCGGTGCTGCTCAGCGAGTCCCCCACCGCCACGATGATCGTGCTCGGCGACCGCGGCCTGGGCGGTTTCGCCTCTCTGGTGGTCGGCTCGGTGGCCATCCAGGTCGCCGCGCACGCCGACTGTCCGGTGCTGGTGGCCCGGGGCACCCCGCGCACGGCCGGCCCGGTGGTGGTCGGGGTGGACGGCTCGGCGCTGTCCCGGGCCGCGATCCAGTTCGCCGCCGAGGAGGCGGCGACCCGGGACGCCCCGCTGCACGCCGTACACGCCTACACCCACCCCAGCTCCAGGGGCCCCGGGGACATGCAACCGCTCGTCTACGACGAGCGCCTCCTGCGCGACGAGGAGGAGCAGATCCTGACCGAGTCGCTCGCCGGGCTGGCCGAGCGCCACCCTCGGGTGCCACTGACCCGGGAGGTGGTGCGCGGCCGGCCGGTCGCCGTGCTGAGCGAGGCCGCCCGCACCGCCCAACTGGTGGTCGTCGGCGGCCAGGGCCGGGGCGAGCTGAGCGGGTTGCTGCTGGGATCGGTGAGCCAGGGGGTGCTGCACCACGCCGACTGTCCGGTCGCCGTGGTCCGCTCCCCCGCCTGAACGGTTGGCGCCGCCCCCGTCGGGTAGACGCCTCCGGAGAGCCACAGCGACCGGAGGAGGCAGGGATGCCAGGACCACGGCCGGGCAGTAGCGCCTACGACAAGGAACGGGCCCGACTGCGCGATCTGATCGAGAATTCCGGACGGGCCGCCGACCAGGAGGCGAACCAGGTCGCGAACCGGATCCTCCAGGACGATCGCGGCCAGCGGGGCGTCGTACGGGGCGAACGGACGTTCGGCCCCAAGAGCGAGCGCGAACCGGGCGACCCGAAGTGAGGGCCACGCCCGTGGTCGACGGCGCCATCGCCGGCGCCGTCGGCAGCGCCGCGTTGAACATCGTCACCTACCTGGACATCGCCGTCCGGGCCCGCCCGATCAGCAGCACGCCGGAGGAGACCGCCGGGCGGCTGGCCGACGAGGCCCACGTCAACCTGGGGCCGGAGAAGAAAGCGGCCAACCGGCGATCGGGCATCGGGGCCATCATCGGTTACGCCACCGGCATCGCCGCCGGGGCCGCCTTCGGCGTGTTGGCCGCCCGGCGGCGGCTGCCGCTGCCCGTCGCCGCAGGGCTGCTCGGCGGCGGGGTGATGGCGACCTCGGACGGGTCGCTCGCCGCGCTGGGCGTCAGCGATCCCCGGACCTGGCGACCCACGGACTGGCTGTCGGACATCGTGCCGCACGTGGCATACGGGTTGGCGGCCGCAGCCACCTGGCGGAGGCTGCGGCCGCCGTCGCGGCGGGGCCGTTAGCCCCGCCGGCCGCTCTCGTCGTCGGCCACCGGCTCCCCGGCGGGACCGTACGGGGACACCTGCCCCTTCGGGACCGGTCGGCCGACGTCGGCGTTGGACCTGCCCTTGCTGCGCGAGTGCCCCCGCGTCTGGAAAGCCTCCCGGCTGTCCTGGCTGGTCGCGCCCTTGTCGTTGCGGCGGAGTTCCTCCTGCTGCGGCTTGACCACAGGTCTCTCCTTCCGGTGGAGCACGCGGCGACTGCCCGCGCACCCGACCGGGGTACCCGCCCCCGTCGGCCGCATTCCGGGCTCGGTCGGCGTCTGGCCCGGACCGGGGCGGGTATCCCGACAGGGTGGCGAACGATCGGAACATGGCGCGGGCACTGCTGGACCGGCAGGGCCGCACGTACGCCGAGGAGGCGGGGATCAGCCTCGCCGACCGGCCCGGGCCGCTCTACCAACTGCTCGTGCTCACCACGTTGCTGAGCACCCGGATCCGGGCCGGGGTGGCGCTCGCGGCGGCCCGGGAGCTCTTCGCCGCCGGCTTCCGCACCCCGCAGGCGATGGAGGCGGCGAGTTGGCAGGACCGGGTCGACGCGCTCGGGCGCGGCCACTACCGACGCTACGACGAGCGCACCGCGACGATGCTGGGCACCGGCGCGCGGCTCTGCCGGGAACGGTGGCACGGGGACCTGCGCCGGATGCACCGGGAGGCCGACGGCGACCGCACTGCACTGCGCCGGCTGCTGATCGAGTTTCCCGGCATCGGCCCCACCGGGGCGGACATCTTCCTGCGCGAGGCGCAGACAGTCTGGCCGGACGTGCGCCCGTACGCGGACCGCCGGACGCTGGCCGGGGCACGGCAGCTGGGCCTGCCGGCCAACCCGGGCGGCCTGGCCGACCTGGTGGGCGAGGCCGACTTCGGCCGACTCGCGTCGGCGCTGGTCCGGGTGGCGCTCGGCGAGGAGTCGGCGGGCGAGGTCAGCCGGACCGCCGCGGCCCGCTGAACGGCACCGGGCGTGACGTGACGGGCCGGATCGCCGTCACTTGGCCGCGCCGGGTTTGAGCAGCCACCAGACCAGCAGCGCGGCGAGCAGGGCGAGCAGCACGACGCCGCCGGAGAGGCCGCCCTGTCCGCCGTTGCTGCGGTGCCCGGTAACGCCGAAGTAGATCACCGCGAGCCCGACGAGCACCGCGACGATCGTCCGAAATCCTCGGTCCCTCACGTCTCGGACGGTACGTTCTGTTGTCTCCGGTTCGTGCCGTTTTGGCGTGGCTCTCCCCCGTACGAGCCACCCGCCCAGCGGACCGAGCACCGGTGCGGCTCACTGTTCCCGGCAGCCCACCGCAGGGCCGCGCAGGCGTACCCGGCGGATCGCCCGGCCGGCCACCTCGACCACCTCGACGGTGAGCCCGGGCAACTGCACCCGCTCACCCGGGCCGGTGGGCAGCCGCCCCAGCCCGGCCAGGACCAGCCCGGCGACTGTGGCGTACTCGCGCGACAGAGGGAAGGTCAGGCGGACGCCGGCGTCGGGCAGATCGTGCAGCGGGAAGTCGCCGGGCAGCACCAGTGCGCCGTCCGGTTCCCGGACCGCCCGGCGCACGTACCGGTCGGTCTCGTCGTAGACCTCGCCGACGACCTCCTCCAGCAGGTCCTCCATGGTGACCAGGCCGTCGATCCCGCCGTACTCGTCGACCACCAGGGCGAGCTGCTCGCGGCGCTGACGCAGCTGGTGGATCGCGTCGGAGACCGGCAGGGTGGCGGGCAGCAGCAGCGGCGGCCGGGCCCGCTCCCCGGTGGGGACACCGTCGCCGTCCACCAGGTCACGGATGTGCACCACCCCGCACACGTCGTCCAGTCCGCCCGGGCCGGTGACCGGCGCGCGGGAGCGACCGGTCGCGGCGAGCCGGCGCATCGCCTCCGCCGCCGGCATTGTCGCCGGCAGGACCGTCATGTCGCGGCGCGAGACGAGGATCTCGCGCAGGTTACGGCCGGCGATCTCGAACGCCCCGGCCAGGATCTCCCGCTGCTGCGCCGACAGCCCGCGCTGGCTGACCAGCAGCTCCCGCAGCTCCTCCTCGGTCACCTCCGGCCGGCTTGCCCGCGGATCCCCGCCGGCGAGCCGGACCAGCAGGTCGGTGGTGCGGCTGAGCAGCCACACCGGCGCGCGGGACAGCCCGGCCAACAGATCCAGCGGCGTGGCGGCGACCAGCGCCCAGCGTTCGGCGGCCTGCATGGCCAGGCGTTTCGGAGCCAGCTCGCCGAGGACCAGCGTGACGAAGGTCAGCACGACGGTCACCAGCAGCACCGCAACCGGGTGGGCGGCCCGGCCGAGGAAGCCCAGCCGCCCGACCAGGGGCTGCGACAGGGACACCGCGGCGGCCGCGGAGGCGAGGAACCCGGCGAGGGTGATGCCGAGCTGGGTGGTGGCCAGGTAGCGGTTCGGCTCCCGGGTCAACCGCAGCAGGCGTTGTCCGGCACGCCCGGATCGACCCAACCGCCGCAACTGACCCTCACGCAGCGTCACCAAGGCCATCTCACTTCCGGCCAGCGCCGCGTTGATCAGCACCAGGACCAGGACGAGGACGAGCTGCCCGGCCATCCGTACCCCCTTCTCGGCCCGACGGTCAGTCCTTCTCCAGGTCGTCCAGGGAGATCTTGTGGGTCATCAGCCACCGGGCCAGCGCGGCCATCCCGAACAGCCACAGCGGCGCCGACTCGGTGGTGCCGTTCGTGGCGAAGATGGCGAACCGCAGGTCCGGGGCCCGGTACGCCTCGATCCGCCACTTGTGGTTCTTGTCCCGCCAGACCGCTGAAGGGTCCATGGCGTCACGGTAGGTGACGCGGCCGTCTCACCGATGCCGCTTGGCCACCCCCGTGCCGCGCTACCGCTCAACCGGACGGTGTTGCCACCACCTCGCGGGCGTCATCGGGCAGCCGGCGGGTGGCGCCGCGCCGGTCCAGCAACTCCAGCAGGGGCAGCGCGACCCGGCGGGTGGTGTCGAGGGCCTGCCGGGCCGCGCTGAGGGTGAACGGCTGCGGCAGCCGGGCCAGGACCCGGACGGCGGCGTCGAACGCGCCGGGCAGCAGCACGACGTTCTCGGCCAGCCGCAGCAGGGCGCCCGCCCGCACGGCGGCGCCGATCTCCCGCGGTCCGAGACCGAGGTCGGCGAGGCGGTGTGCCTCGGGAGCCTGGAACGGGCGGTCGCCGTACTCGGCGCGCACCCGCTCGACCGCGCGGGCGACCGGTTCGGGCAGCGCGTCGGCCGCGGCGGCGGTGACCCGGCCGGCGCGCAGCCGCAGCGGTGGCCGCAGCAGCGCCGCCACCAGCGCCCGGTCGGGCAGGTCGAGGCGCTGGCGCAGCACCTCGACCGGCGCGCCTGGTTCCAGGGGGTGCTCGCGGGCGTACTGGGCGGCCTCCTCGCCGAGGCGTACGCCCAGGGCCCGCCAGTGTCGCGGGTCGGCCAGCCAGTCTCCCGCGACCGGGGCGGCGGTGACGGCCACCCCCATCCGGGTCAGGTCGCCGGCCCGGATCAGGTGCCGGCGGCGCAGCTCCCCGGCCAGGTCGGGGCGGCCGTCCAGCCCGGCCAGGACGCTCGCCCGGGCAGCGGCGGCCCCCCGCCGGCGCAGCGGCGGCGGGTCCACGTCCAGCACGGTCACCCCGCCGGCCACGTGATGGCGGCCGGGATCCCGCAGCAGCGCCCGGTCTCCGATCAGCAGCGGCAGCGGGCGGGCCAGCCGCAGCCGGACGGTGTCCGGGCCTAGCGGGCGCACCCGGGCCGGCACGGCGGTGGAGCCGACGTGCAGGGTGAGGGTGGCCGGCAGGTCGGCCGCCGGGTCACCGGAGAGCCGCACGTCGAGCAGGTCGGTGCGGCGGAACCGCCCCGGGGTGAGCAGCGCGTCGCCGCGGGCGATCCGGTCGCGGGACACCCCACGCAGGTTCACCGCGACCCGGGCCACCCCGTCGACCCGGTCCCGGACGACGCCCAGCGAGTGCAGGCCGCGGACCCGGACCGGTTCGCCGGTGGCGGCGAGTTCGAGCTGGTCGCCGACCCGCAGCCGGCCGCCGCCGAGGGTCCCGGTGACCACCGTGCCGCTGCCCCGGATGGTGAACGAGCGGTCCACCCAGAGCCGGACCGGGGCGTCGAGCGCCGGGGCGGGCAGTCGGGCGACCAGGCGGTCCAGGGCGGCCCGTAGCTCGGGCAGGCCGGCACCGGTGGCGCCGCTGACCGCCACCGCCTCCACCTCGCCGAGGGCGGTGGCGGCGATCTCCTGGCGGGCCCGGGCCAGGGCCGGCCCCGGATCGGCCAGGTCCGCGCGGGTCACCGCCAGCAGGCCGTACGACACTCCCAGCGCGTCCAGCGCGGCCAGGTGCTCGGCGGACTGCGGCATCCAGCCCTCGTCGGCGCCGACGACGATCAGCGCGGCGGGGACCGGTCCGACACCGGCGAGCATGTTCGGCACGAACCGTTCGTGCCCGGGCACGTCGACGAAGGCGATCGTCCCGCCGGAGGGCAGGGTGGTCCAGGCGAAGCCGAGGTCGATGGTCATGCCCCGGCGGCGTTCCTCCGCCCACCGGTCGGGTTCCATCCCGGTCAGCGCCCGGACCAGGGTGGACTTGCCGTGGTCGACGTGCCCGGCGGTGGCGACGACCCACATGCTCAGTCGCCCGCCCGCAGGATCGCCGCGTGGACGGTCTCGTCGGCGTCGACCGGCACGCAGCGCAGGTCGAGCAGCACCCGGCCGCGCAGCACCCGGCCGAGCACCGGCGGCTCGCCGGTGCGCAGCGGCTCGGCGTACCGCTCCGGCAGGCTCAGCGCCCACGAGTCGAGCGCCACGCCGGGGGCGCCGCCGCCGCCCACCACCGCCGCGCTGGGCACCACCTCGGCCTTGCAGCCGTCCTCGCCGAGCCGGTCGCGCAGCCGTTCCGCCCGGTCGCGCAGCGCGGCCGGGGCCGCGTGCAGGGCGTCGCGGGTGGGGGTGGTCGGGGCGTACAGGGTGGCGGCGAGCGCGGCGAGGGTGAGCTTGTCCACCCGCAGCGCCCGGGCGAGGGGATGCCGGCGCAGCCGTTCGACCAGGTCGGCCGCGCCGAGCAGCAGACCGGCCTGCGGTCCGCCGAGCAGCTTGTCGCCGCTGGCGGTGACCAGGTCGGCGCCGGCGCGCAGGGTGGTGGCGGCGTCCGGCTCGTCGGGCAGCAGCGGGTCGGGGGCGAGCAGCCCGGAGCCGATGTCGACGACCACGGGCACGCCGAGGGTGGCCAGTTCCCGGACCGGCACGGCCGAGGTGAAGCCGGTGACCACGAAGTTCGACGGGTGCACCTTCAACACGAACCCGGTGCGGGGGCCGACCGCGGCGGCGTAGTCGGCGAGCGCGGTGCGGTTGGTGGTGCCGACCTCGCGGAGCCGGGCGCCGGTGCTCTCCAGCAGGTCGGGCAGGCGGAACCCGTCGCCGATCTCGACCAGTTCGCCGCGGCTGACCACGATCTCCCGGTCGGCCGCGAGGGCGGTGGCCGCGAGCACCAGGGCGGCGGCGCCGTTGTTGACCACGTGCACGGCGGGCGCGTCGGGGACGGCGGCGGCGAGCGCGTCGAGGGCGGTGCGGCCGCGCCGGGCCCGCCGCCCGGTCCGCAGGTCCAGCTCCACATCGGTGTGCCCGGCGGCCGCGGCGAGGGCCGCGACGGCGGCGGCGCTGAGCGGGGCGCGGCCGAGGTTGGTGTGCAGCACGACCCCGGTGGCGTTGAGCACCGTGCGGGGCGTCGGGGCGGGCAGGTCGGCCAGCGCGGCGTCGCGCACCTCGTCGGGGTTGAGTTCGCCGTGGCGGGCACGCTGCTGGGCCCGGAGGATCGCCGCCTTGACCCGGTCGCGGCCGAGCGTGCCGGCGGCGGCGGCAAGGGCCGGGTCGGCGAGCAACGCGTCGGTACGCGGCACGCGCCGTCGCGGGTCGGCGTCTCGCATCAGTCTCCCTGGCATGCCTGGCGGGAGGCTGAGCCCCACGGCTGCTTGGCGGAGACGGACGGGAATCGAACCCGCCTGGCCCGGGTCCCGGACCACACCGGTTTTGAAGACCGGGAGGGGCACCAGCCGCCTGAACGCCTCCACGCAGCAGTCAACCACAGCGCCCGCACCGCCCGCGCGGTGAGGTGTCAGTCCTGCTCGGACCTGCGCCGGTTGGCGCGTTCTCGCTGCGGCACGACCGTGTAGCGGGGGTCCTTCGCCGAGGCGACCCCGCCGTGGAAGATGCCGAACCGGGTGCAGAGGGCGGCGGCCAGCAGCGCGCCGCCGGAGAGGGCGGACAGCGCCCGGCTGCGGCGACCGACCAGCGCGCCGGCCAGCCCGGCCACGGTCAGCGCCCGGCCCGCCCGCAACAGCCGGCCGGCGGCGCCGGTGGTGTAGGGCTCGCTGAGCAGGCCGAGCCGGTGCTCCACCCGGTGTGAGCCCCACAGCTCCAGGGCCGCGCCGGCGACCGCGAACCGCCGGGCCGGGCCGGCCTGCGCGGTGGGCGCGGCGAGCAGCCCCACGCCGGCGCCGCTGGCCAGGGCGCTGCCGGCGAAGATGACCGGCAGTTCCGGGTACGCCTCGTGCCAGGACGGCACGGCCGTGTCAGCCAGCAGCACCCCGGTGTACGTGGCCAGCGCCGGGGCGGTGACGGCGGCGACGAGCCCGGCGGCGTGCCCGGCCGGGGGCAGCAGCCGGCGGCCCAGACCGAGCGGCCCGCGCTCGGGCAGCCAGGGGGCGGCTTCGGCGATCGCGGCGACCCCGGCGGCCGGCCCGAAGACGGTGAGGATCCAGGTGCCCACGGACATCGGCGAGGTCAGCTTCGCCACCCGCAGCATGTGGTGGAAGCGGCTCGGCCGGCCGAGGTCGTTGACGAGGAAGTAGGCGCTGGCGGTGACCGCCGCCAGGGAGGTGACCCGGCCGGCGCGGCGCAGCGCCGGCCGCCCGGTGAGCTGCCCGCCGGCGGCGAGCAGCGACGACCCGGCCGCCAGCCCGCCGGTGAACAGGTACGCGGCGATGTCCCATTTCCACACCGGGGCCTTGAGGACGGGCCGGCCGTAGTAGGAGGTGAACTCGGCCGGCGGCACGTTCACCTGCTCGCCGCCGCCCCGCCGCCCCCGCCGCCCCCGCCGGCGGACCGGCTCGGCGTCGCGGGGCGGGTGCGGGGTCGGCCCGTCGAGGCGTTGCGGCCCCTCGGCGGCCAGCCGCTCCCGGAAGCGGCGGAACAGGGCGCCGACCGGGGGGCGGTCCGGACTCACGAGGAACCTCCAACGAACGCGGCGACGGCGGCCGCCGCCATGGCCAGGGCGGCCAGCCCCGCCCGCTTCCACATCTTCGGCAGATCCCGGGTGGTGACCACCGGATCCGGTGGCAGGCCGTACACCTCGGGCTCGTCGAGCAGCAGGAAGAACGCGCCGTCGCCGCCGACGCCGTCGTTCGGGTCGTGGCCGTAGAGGCGAGCCTCCGGCACTCCCCGCTGATGCAGGGTGGCGACCCGCTCGGCGGCGCGTACGCGCAGCTCGTCGAGGGGGCCGAACTGGATCGACTCGGTCGGGCAGGCTTGCGCGCAGGCCGGAGTGAGCCCGGCGCCGAGCCGGTCGTAGCAGAGCGTGCACTTCCACGCCCGGCCGTCGCCCTTGCGCTGGTCGATGACCCCGTACGGGCAGGCCGAGATGCAGTAGCCGCAGCCGTTGCAGATGTCCTCCTGCACCACCACCGTGCCGAACTCGGTGCGGAACAGCGCGCCGGTCGGGCAGACGTCCAGGCAGGCCGCGTGGGTGCAGTGCTTGCAGACGTCCGACATCATCAGCCAGCGGAAGTCGGTGCGTGACTCGACGCCGGTGGCCCGCCCGGGCGGCTCGGAGCCGGGCATGCCGAGGAACTGCGGGCCGGCGGCCTCCCGGGCGGCGCCCTCCGGCTGCCCGGCCGGACGCGGCTGCTCGATGAACGCGACGTGCCGCCACGAGTTGGCCGTCAGCGCGCCGGTGTTGTCGTACGACATGCCCAGCAGGTCGAAGCCCGAGTCGGGGACGCCGTTCCACTCTTTGCAGGCCACCTCGCAGGCCTTGCAGCCGATGCAGACGCTGGTGTCGGTGAAGAAGCCCACCCGGGGCGGGGCGTCGGTCCACCCGGCGTCCGGGGCGGGGTCGAGCGGCCCGTAGAGGCTGTTCCCCTCCAGCCGCGTCATTCGTTCCCCCCGTCCGCGCCGGCCTCCGTGGTAATGATCGGGGTACGGTACTCCCGGGTCAGCCCGGCGCGCCGCTGGTAGTCCCCGACCAGGTCGAGCAGGGCCGGCCCGGTGGGGCGCCGGCCGGGCCGGATGTCGCAGGTGCCGACCTTGCTCTCCTGGATCAGCACGTTCGGATCCAGGGTGATCCCGAAGAGGTCGTTGACCGAGTCACCGGTCACCAACCCCTCCCGGCCGAAGTGGTACGGCAACCAGACCTGGTGAATCACCCGTCCCTCCACACGAAGCGGGGTGAGCCGGTCGGTCACCAGCACCTTGGCCTCGATCGCCGCGCGGCCGGTGATCAGGTGCGCCCAACCCAGCTGCGCCAGCCCGACCTCCGCGGCCAGCGCCGGCGACACCTCCACGAACATCTCCGGCTGCAACTCCGCCAGCGGTCGCACGAAACGGCTCATGCCGCCGGCGGTGTGATGCTCGGTGAGCCGGCTGACCGTGAAGACGTACGGGAAGACCTCGCTGTGCTGCTCCGGCGGGCTCGGGTTCATCCGGTTCACCGGATGGGTGTAGACCTTGCGGGTCGGGTTCGCCTGCTGGCCGTACATCGGGTTGCGCATCGGCGACTCGGCGGGCTCGTAGTGCGTCGGCAGCGGCCCGTCGAAGACCCCGGTCGGCGCGTACAGCCAGCCCTTGCCGTCGCCCTGCATGACGAAGGGGTCGTCGCCGGCGATCCCTTCGGGGCCCGAGGCGTCCCTGGGCGGCCGGTACGTGGGTGGTTTCGTCTTCTCGAAGTCCGGCACGTCGTACCCGGTCCACTCCTGCTGCTCGGCGTCCCACCAGACGTACTTCTTCCGCTCGCTCCACGGCCGACCCTCGGGGTCGGCGGAGGCCCGGTTGTAGAGGGTGCGCCGGTTGGCGGGCCAAGCCCAGCCCCACTCGGCGGCGACCCAGTCCTGCTCGTGCCGGGGCTTGCGCCGGGCGGCCTGGTTCACCCCGTCGGCGTACACCCCGGAGTAGATCCAGCAGCCGATCGCGGTCGAGCCGTCGTCGCGGGCCTCGGCGAACCCGCCGAGCGGACGGCCGGTACGTACGTCGAAGCCGTTGATCTCGCGTAGCACCGCCTCGGCGCTCGGCTCCGCCTCCGGCCCGTGCGTCGGGTAGTCCCAGGCCAGATCGAGCAGTGCCCGGTCGCGCGGCTTGTCGGAGCCGGCCAGCTTCTGGCGCAGCGTGCGGCCGAGGTGATAGAAGAACCACAGCTCGGAGCGGCAGTCGCCCGGCGGATCCAGGGCCTTCTCCCGCCACTGCAGCAACCGCTGCGTCTGGGTGAAGGTGCCCTCCTTCTCCACGTGGCTCGCCGCCGGCAGGAAAAACACCTCGGTGCGGCACTCCTCCGGCACGATCTCGCCGGTCTCCACCTCCGGGCTGTTCTTCCAGAACGTGGCGCTTTCGATCATGAACAGGTCACGGACGACCAGCCAGTCGAGGTTGGCCATGCCCAGCCGCTGGGCCCGGCCGTGCGCGGAGCCGACCGCCGGGTTCTGGCCGAGCAGGAAGTAGCCCTTCACCTTGCCGTCGATCATGTTCAGCACCTGCTGGTACGTCCCGTGATCGCCGGTCATCCGCGGCAGGTAGCCGTAACAGAAGTCGTTCTCCGGCGTCGCCGCGTCCCCCCAGTACGCCTTGAGTAGGCTTGCCGCGAAGGCACCCGCGTTGCCCCAGAAGCCCTTCTGCCTCGGGTGGCGGATGCTCCCCACCCAATCGGCAAAGGTCGGGTGCTGGGCGTGGTGCGGCATCGGCAGGTAGCCCGGCAGCAGGTTGAACAGCGTCGGGATGTCCGTCGAACCCTGGATGCTGGCATGCCCGCGCAACGCCAGAACCCCACCGCCCGGCCGGCCCACGTTTCCCAACAGCAGTTGGATGATCGCCCCGGTGCGGATGTACTGCACGCCGACGCTGTGTTGGGTCCAGCCCACCGAGTAGACCAGCGCGCCGGTCCGCTCCCGGCCCGAATTCTCCGTCCAGGCCCGGGCCAGCTCCAGGAACTTCTCCTGCGGGATGCCGCAGACCCGCTCGACCATCTCCGGCGTGTAGCGGGAGAAGTGCCGCCTGAGGATCTGGTAGACGCAGCGTGGGTGCTGCAGTGTCTCGTCGCGCTCGGTCTGGCCGGGCGTCGGCATGCCGTGCGACTCGTGCCGCAGCCCGGCTGCGGTCTCCCGCTCCGTGCCGGTGTCCGTGGCCCCGCCGTCGCGTTCCTGCCCCGCGTACTGCCAGCTCTGCTGGTCGTACGCCCGGGTCCGCGGGTTGAACCCGGAGAAGAGGCCGTCGAGGTCCTCCGTGTCGACGAACTGCTCGCTGACGATGGTCGCCGCGTTGGTGTACGCCAACACGTACTCCCGAAAGTCCAGCTCGTTCTCCAGGATGTACCGCACCACGCCGCCGAGCAGCGCGATGTCGGAGCCCGCCCGGATCGGCAGGTACGTGTCGGCGAGCGCGCTGGTCCGGGTGAACCGGGGATCTACGTGAAAGACCTTCGCGCCCCGCTTCTTGGCCTCCATCACCCACTGGAAGCCCACCGGATGCGCCTCGGCCATGTTGGATCCCTGGATGACGATGACGTCAGCGTTGGCGAGATTCTGCTGGAAGTCCGTCGCCCCGCCGCGACCGAAGCTGGTCCCCAGACCGGGGACGGTGGCGGAGTGTCAAATGCGGGCCTGGTTCTCGATCTGGAGTGCCCCCATCGCGGTGAACAGCTTCTTGATGAGGTAGTTCTCCTCGTTGTCGAGGGTCGCCCCGCCCAGGCTGGAGATGCCCAGCGTCCGGTTCAACGGCCGGCCCTCGTCGTCGACGTCCTCCCAGGTCTCATCGCGGGCGGCGAGGATCCGGTCGGCGATCATGTCGAGCGCAACGTCAAGGTCCAGATCCTCCCACTCGGTCCCGTACGGCCGGCGGTAGCGGACCTTGGTCTGCCGCAGCGGGCTCGTCACCAGGCTCTTGCTGGCCGAGCCCTTCGGACAGAGTCGACCGCGGGAGATCGGGCTGTCCGGATCGCCCTCGATCTGGGAGACCCGGCCGTCCTTGACGAAGACCCGCTGCCCACAGCCCACCGCGCAGTACGGGCAGACCGACCGAGCCATGCTGTCGGCGGTCTCGGTGCGCGGCGTCAGGGCCGCCGATCGGGCCGACTGGGCGGCGGCCCCCCGGCCGAGCGGGTCGGTGCCGGTGAGCTGCCGGTAGACCGGCCACCCTTCGATGAAGGTCTTCAGGCCCACTGGGACACCTCCTCCCCCGCCGACGGAAGCTGACCTTCGAACCTTAGGCCAGCCGCCACACGCCCGCGACTCGTACCCAGAGACAGTGGCGCCCCGACCATCCGGTCGGGGCGCCACTGGGCGTCGGTGTGCAGGTCGCCTCTCGGCGAGTGGCACGACGCGGCTCCAGCCGGACGGTATTCCGCGAAGGCAAATTGGGTGAGGCCCGGGGACACTGGACACACCGACGCTCTGCACAACGGTACGAGGTGCGCCGGTCTTCCGCTGTCTCGGGTGATCGCCGTCACCCTGCTGTCCTGGCTGGTCACTCTTGAGGGTGGTTGCTCTTGGGGGCTGGGGGCGAGGGCGCAGCTCGTGCGGCACACTCTGCAGTGCACTCAGCATGACGAGCATGACGAGCGGCGTGA
>NZ_JBEZFI010000033.1:0-37181 GCF_040649295.1 Micromonospora sp. NPDC048999
AACCGACCACAACTGTCCGCCCACCCGGAAAAACCATGTCCGTGGAACCGGAGACCAAAAGTCCACCCACACGGAAAACCCGATGACCGTTGACAGGGCTTCGGTGCCGCAAGGCAGAACCTAGTGCCGTGACCACGAACGTTCGCGGTGTTGGATGACACGCCGTGCGGCCTGTCGGCCGGGCGACGGCGTGGCGGCGGTCAGGCTGTGGCGGTGGCAGATCTTGTACGTGTGCGGCGGCTGAGTGATCAGGAAGGTCAGCAGCTGCTCAGAATCATCCGCCGGGGAACCGGTTCACCGATACGACTACGGCGGGCGATGGTCGTGCTCGCGTCTGCCGGCGGGAACATGGTGCCGGCGATCGCCCGCCTGGTCCAAGCCGACGAGGACACGATCCGGCAGGTCATCCACCGGTTCAACGAGATGGGGATGGCCAGCCTGGACCCTCGGTGGGCGGGTGGCAGGGCGATTGCGTAGTCGATCGGTGGGTGCCGTGAGCTGGTGATGTGCGTGGTTAGTGGCCTCTGTGGAGGCCGGAAGAGCGGGTGAGATCGCGTCGGTGATCATGGAGTTCTCTACGCTTCACGACACACCGAGGACCTCACCCGCCGATGTCATCATGCCCGATCTCCGCACTGTCCGCCGTCGCCGGCTGCACCCGTGACACATCACCACCTGTGGTCACCGAGGGTGAGTGCGCGGGGTTGTTGCACGCCTTGTCGGCGGTCCCGGATCCCCGCGACCCGCGTGGGGTGCGGTATCCGCTGTCGGGCCTGCTCGCGGTCGCGGTGTGCGCGGTCCTGGCGGGGGCTTCATCGTTCGCCGCGATCACCGACTGGCTGCACGATCTGGACGAGCAGGCCCGCGACCGGCTCGGATCAACCGGTGACCGCAGCAACGCTTCGGTGGATCAAGGCTAAGGGGATTAGGTCCGGCTCGCGGATGGGGCGAGATCGGCCTGCATCATCTGTCGCAGGGCGATTGCAGATTCCTCGCCCTGGCCGGCCGCCATCCGACGGAACATCGCGGCACGGCGTACACGCCGCAGCCGCGAGAGCCTTTGGGTGCGATCCCAACGCGAGTGGGTGCGGAACCGTTCCCATGCGGACTGGCGACTGACCCCGAGGGCATCGGCAACCTGTTCCCAGGTCATGCCATAGTGGCGGGCCAGCTCGACTTCCAACTCAAGTAGCCGCTCGGTTGCAGCCGAAACTTCGGCTGCTGCCGCGATCCAGTCGGCGAAATGGCCGTTTCCCCGCGGGCCCTGCGACGGCCGCTGCTCCATCGCGCTCGCAGCGACTCTGTGCTCGTGGGCAAGGTCGGCCAGCACTGCGCCGAGGCTCGACAGCGCATACGCGTGCGCCTTCAAGGTGTTTCGGTACTTCCGCGCCATGCCCCGATGGTGTCAGGTTTTCCCTGACTAGCAAATTTCGAGTTTTCGCAGGCCAGCCGCTCGGACGAGATGCGGGGGCCGAAACCCGTCCACCACCTTGCCCCGTCGCTCTAGTTCAATGAACCTTGGCCGGGTGTCGAGTAGAAGAACTTTGCCCCGGCCGGCTCCGGCAGTGCCAGTCACCCCTACGCCGCCAGCACAGCGACCCGGGCCTCCCGGTCCGCCGCGCGCCGTCTGGACCGCCATCATCCTGCTCGCTGCGGTACCTGTCGGCACCGCCACCGGCTGGCTGTCAGCCATCGGCGGGTTGCCGGTGCCCCTGTCGATCGTCGCTGGCGGCAGCGCTTTCGGCGGCACAGTCGCGCTATTGCTGGCCCTGGCGCAGTTCCTCTCGGGTGACCACACTCGGTGACCTGGTTCGCGCATGGGCAGGGCTTGGCCTGGCACCGCCCCGCACCCTCCGCGCCGCATCCCCACCACGGCCGGCGGTGATTCGCTCAACGGCGCCGTAGTACGGCGGCCGCCGCGCCCAGGCCGGCTGCCGGCCCGCGAACCTCAGCCATCCTCGGCGCTGCCGTCTGCGGCGGCCTCGTGGGTTCCGCTATCCGCGCCAGCCGACGGGCGTGTTGCGTGGCCGGAGCCGGAGCGCCAGCGGAGCGGCCCAGGCGACGGCGCGTGCGGCCCGTCTCGGGCCGCAGTAGGGCCGGCCAGAGGCGCGGTGCCTCGATTGCTCGTGGTCCGTTTCCGCTGAACGGCAAGAACCCGCCCCGCCACCACCCCATCCAGATTGCGCTATTGAGGGACAACACAACCTGCAAAGCGTCCTAGGATAGACGACTACAGCACCTGTTTTGGGCGCTTGGTATCGTCACGGGTTCCCAGTTCGCCGCCGACTCCGTCGAGAACCGCGTCGTTCCTGTGAAAGAACTCAAGAGGCTGCCAACGGGGGTATGCCTCAGGCAGGTGGAAGTCAACGCTGCCCTGGGCCGTTTGCGCTCTCTCCGCGTCGAGCAGCGGAAGTAACTCGTCGAAGTCTCCCGCCGCCAGCGTCTGCGCGTGACAGTTAGGGCACTCTCCGATTTCGCTGCAGCCAAGTCGCCCGATTTTGTTGTGAACGTGCAGCAAGGCGTCCTGGGGAAAGTCCGCACGGACGAGGTCCCATCTACCGCTCCGGTCTGCCGCCGCGGATGCCGCCACTGACGGACGCATCGGACGGTAGAGCCGACCCATGTCGTATCTGACGGCGAACAGGCGGTCAAGGTGGTCGGAGGTGTCAGGCTGCGGCCTGTGCTCGGCGTACCAGTTCGCTGCCTCGGTAATAGACCCAGGACCCCACAGGTAGTCGGTTGGAAGCTGAGTCGTTTCGTAGCGGCTGTCGAAGTGACACAGGTCCGGGTCGCAGGGGTAAGTTCCAGGCTTGAAGGTTGCTCGGACGAGAATGCAGCGCCAGCCATCGCCGGTGGGGTCTTGGCCGTCGCCCAGTTGGTCAGCGAGAAAGACTTGAGAACTGCGTGCGCCGTCCCACGCGACGACGACGATCTCCCGCGGCACTGGTGACGGGTACAGTCGACCGCCGGGGGTGGAAACCCCCCAAAGGTGATTGATTATCTCGGCGAGATCGCTGAGTGTTCGGGCGGCGCTGACAGGCGCCAGCGTCCGCGGCGCGGTCGGGTGGGCGACGAAGTTGCGCAGGGTCGCGATCGCTCGCTCTACTCCACGGTTACGCTGCCCGCGTAGCAGGCCAGCCTCACGAGCCCACTTCCGGAGCCCCGACAGCGTGCCGTTGAAGTCGACGGTCAGGGGTCCATCATCGACACGCAACCGCACGTTGCGCCGCCTACGCCGCTGCTTGGTGATGAACTCGTGCACCTGCTCGAAGCGCTCAGCCGGCACCGGAATCTCTTCATTGGTTGAGAGGTCGAGGAAGGTCGCTGTGCCCTCGTAGAAGTCGATGAACCGGTCTCGAAGAGCCTGCTCGAGGACCAGCAATGCGTGGTCGTTGACGAGCGTGTAGATGTCGTAGCACAGCACGCCGTAGGCGTAAATGGCGCGAAGGCGGTCAAAGGATCGCCTCGTGCCCTCTGCTACTGCGGGTGCAAGCTCGAACTGTGCGACGACCGACTGCTGGTACTCGGCTGCTGACTCGGGCGTCAACATACGATCGAGCCCCAGCCCAAACGGTGTGAACCGTTGGGCTCTTTCGTCTACCCTGCGCAGCTCGTTTAGCGGCTTGATCATGATGACCCCCCGAACGGAGTGAACCGGACAGGATACGTCCTCACGCCACAAACGCAAGTCACATGCCTGGACCTGGCCACCCAAGTGAATTGATGACCATCGCCACACATCAGCCAGCGCCTCTCCGTGGACCCATCCGTCGACTGTCCCCCACCCTTTCCGGATGGCACATCTGGTTATGCGAGCTCGTACCCGGTAGCTTGAGACGCATCGGGGATCATCGCTGGGGAGGGTTTGGTGGGGCCGAGTCGACGTCCACCCATCACCCTTCAGCTGTCACTCCTGATCATCGCTGTCCTGCTGGAAGTCGCGGTGAACTTCTTTGCCAACGACGACGGCTCGCCGCTGGCTGCTGGGATCCGTCAGATCGCTGGTCCCGCGCTGATCGTGCTGCTGGTGGTGCTGATCGTCGGGAACGGCTTGGTGCTGTGGTGGGAGGCGCCGCGTAGTCCGCGGCCGGTGTGGCAAGCGGATCGCAGCCCCTATCCGGGACTCTCGGCGTTCACAGAGCAGGACGCGTCGGTGTTCTTCGGCCGCGAGGAGCAGGCCACTGAGCTGGTGCGACGGCTGCACGAGCTGGGCCTGGACGGACCCGAGCGGTTCGTCTGCGTCACCGGGGCCTCCGGCAGCGGCAAGTCGTCGCTGGTGCACGCGGGTGTCGTTCCGCGGTTGCGACGGGGGCGGTCGCACCGGCCGGCGAGCCGCTCGGTGGGCTCGCTGACCTGGCGGTCGCGTTGGGCGCCGCCGACCGGGCCGCCGCGCTGCGGGAGGTGCGGTCGCGTCCGGACAGCCTCGCTCGCAACCTGGCGGCGTGGCGGGCCCGAACGGGCCATCGGCACAAGCGCGTTCTGCTGGTTCTCGACCAGCTTGAGGAACTGGTCACGCTGTCCAGCACTGCGGAACAGGCCATGTTCCTCGAGCGGGTCGCTGCCGCGCTGGACGCCGACCGGAGGCTGTGGGTTGTCGCGACGCTCCGCGTCGAGTTTCTCGCCGACCTGCTCGGGGGTCCGCGCCCGGAACTGGTCGCCAGCCCTGTAGCGCTGGGTGTCATGCGTCCGGCGGATCTTGTCACGGTCGTGGAGCAGCCCGCCCAGCTCGCCGGGATGCGCTTCGAGGAAGGGCTCGTCGATCAGATCGTCGCCGACACGGCCACGCCGGACGCGTTGCCGCTGCTGGCGTACCTGCTTCAGGAGCTGTACCTGGCGGCTGGGCCGGGCCGGGTGGCCACCCACGAGGCGTACCAGGCTCTCGGCGGCGTGTCGGGGGCGTTGGGCCGCCAAGCGGACGTGGTCATGGCGGAGGTACGCCGCGACAGCAGCACCGACGACGTCCTGGCCACCCTGTTGCGTCTGGTGGCGATGGAGGGCGTCGAGCCGACCCGGCGTCGGGTGCCGCTGCGGGAGCTGTCCGATGACCGGCGCCGCGTGGTCACGGTATTCACCGATGCGCGGCTGCTGACCACCGACGTGCTCGATGGTGAACCGTACGTCCAGGTCGCGCACGAGGCGTTGTTCCGCCGGTGGGCGCCGCTGCGGCAGCAGGTAGAAGCGCGGGCAGAGCAACTGCGGCGGCGTACCGAGCTGGAGCGGTGGGCGGCGGACTGGGTGCACGCCGGGCGCAGCGCTGACTACCTGCTGACCGGGGAGCGGCTTGCGCTGGCCGGGCAGTGGCTGGAGGCGATGGAGTCGGCCGGCCAGGACAGCCCGACCGCCCGCGCCCTGGTCAACGCCTCCCGCAGCCGGGACACCGCGTTCCTGCACCGGGTGTCGGAGACGATCGGTCAGTTCGCGCTCGGTAACGTGGACCGGTATCCGGAGCTGGCGGTACTGCTGACGTCGGCCGCGCTGCGGGAGTGCCCGCCAACGCCGGTCGCTCGCCGGGCGCTGATGGCGGCGTTGGCGTTCAGCCACACCGAAGCAGTGCTCACCGGGCACACCGACGCCGTACGTGGAGTCGCCTGGTCGCCAGACGGTACGCACCTGGCAACCGGGTCCCCGGACGGCACCGCGCGGATCTGGCACGCCGACACCGGCACCGTCGTCCGGGTGCTGCGGGGGGCACACCGGCATGGTGGAAGCCATCGACTGGTCCCCGGATGGCACTCGGCTCGCCACCGCCTCCCGGGACGGCACCATACGGGTGTGGGAGGCCACGACGGCGGCCACGGTCGCGGTGCTGCCCTGCGGCGATATGGCACGTGGGGTGACCTGGTCTCTCGACGGGTGCCATCTGGCCGGGTCGAGCCGGGACCGGACGGTCCGGATGTGGGACACCACTGCCTGGCAGCTCACCAACCGGCTGGTCGGCCATGAGGGGGACGTGTGGGGTCTGCGGTTCTCCCCCGACTCCCGCCGGCTGGCGTTCGCCTCCCACGACCGGTCCGTTGTCGTATGGGACCTTGAGACCGGCCGGCCGGAGCAGCGGCTGACCGGGCACGGTGACTTCGTCGAGGCCGTCGCCTGGTCACCGGACGGCGGTCGGCTCGTCACCGGATCCGGTGACCACACCGTGCGGGTCTGGGACGTGAGCACCGGCGAGACCCGGCACGTGATCGGCGGTCAGGGATCGCCGGTCTGGTCGGTCGCCTGGTCCCCGGACGGCCGGACGGTCGTGTTCGCCAGCGGCGACGGCAGCATCCGTGTCTGGGACATCCGGCGGTTGCGCGAGGTGGCCGAACTGCGCGGACACATGCAAGTTGCCTGGTCCGTCGCGCTGTCCCCGGACGGACGACGGGTGGTCAGTGGCTCCGGTGACGGCACGGCCCGGGTGTGGACAGTTCAGCCACGCGGGGCCGAACATCGACTCCTTGCTGGGCACGAGGGACCGGTCACCGCCCTGGCACTGGACCGGACGGCGAGGATCGTGACCGGTGGCGCCGACGGCACCGCCCGGCTATGGCAGCGGGACGGCAACACTGCCGTGACGACCTGGCCGGAGCCGGTCGTGGCACTCGCTTGTTCACCGGCGGCCGACGTGCTCGCCGTAGCCCTGCGGGACGGCTCGGTCCACCTGGCCGGCGCCGACGGCAACGTACGCCTCGACGGCGAGGCCGAGTCACTGGCCTGGTCCCCCGACGGATCCCGGTTGGCGGCCGGCTGCAAGGACAACTCCATACGGGTGTGGGAAATCCGCACCCGCAGTGCCGCCAGCGTCCTGCGCGGACACGCGGACTGGGTGGGCGCGCTCGCCTGGTCACCGAGCGGCCGCTATCTCGCCTCCGGATCGGACGACCGCACCGTCCGGGTCTGGGACATCGAACACCCGGGCGACAGCACCGTGCACTCCGGGCACCAGAACTACGTGGACGGGCTCAGCTGGGCGCCGGACGAGCGCCGACTCGCCACCTGCTCCGCCGACTGGACCGTCCGCGTCTGGGACCTCACCGGCGCCGACCGGCCGCGGGTGCTGACCGGCCACGAAAATCGGGTCCGCGCGGTGGCCTGGGCCCCGGATGGCGGGCGGCTGGCCTCCTGCTCAGACGACCGGACCGTGCGGGTCTGGGGTGTGGACGACGAGCAGGGCGAGGTGATCGGCGTACACCGCGACGGCGTGACCAGCCTGGCCTGGCTGCCGGACGGACGACAGGTCGTGACCGGCTCGGCGGACGGCACCGCCCGTGTCTGGGCCGACCACGTCGACCTGGACGAACTAACCGCGGTGGCACGTACCCGGGTGTTCCGAGGGCTCACTGACGACGAGCGGCGAGCCCACCTGCTGCCGGTCGACGCGGACTCATAGCGTCTGCTCGACCTCGCGGGTCTCCTCACCCACCAGATAGTCGTCCGGGTCCAGACCGAGCGTCTTACGGCGCTCCGAGGCCCAATAGGCGGCATTGGCCTCTTCAAACGACTCGGGCCCGTCGTGAGAGATCACCCAGATGTGCTGATTGCGTGCGCGGTCCTTCCACGAGCCGTGGATCTCGAAGCCGAGATCACGGCGCAGCGGGACGACCAGGCGCTGCCACCTGTCCACCCACTCGTCCAACAGCCCTTCCCGAACTGTGTAGGTCCGGATCTGCACCGTTCTTGCCACGCTTGCCACCTCACCCGCGTCCGAGGCGTTCCGCCATCGACCCTAGCCGAAGCCGTACGACCGAGCTGGTGGCTGATCCAGCACAGGACGGCGTCGCGCAGCCCGGCGAGCCACCCAACTCCATAACGCCAAATGCCGCTCTCGCCATCCTGTCTGCCATCGACCCGCCCGACGGGGAGCAGGCCGCCGCCCGGCCCGCCACGGCCCGCGGACCTCGCGGCCCTCGGGCGGACGCTGGCGGGTCGGGCGGCGGTCTGCTCGGCTTGCCCGGGTCGATGGCAGACAGGATGCCCACCGCCCCCACCCACGAAGCCGGCGGCCGCAGACGGCCCACGGCCATCCTGGAGCCGGAGCGCCCCCGCCGGAGGCGCCGTAACCCGAGCCCGCGCGGCGCGCCAGCACGCTGACGCAGCCGACACCCTCCCCCACATCGCGGTCACGCACATCATCGAAGATCAGCAACAGGTGGTGCCACCCCACAACAGGCAGCTCGGGCAGTGACACCAGATACAACGAGCTCGCCTGCCGTGACTGGGTCGCGTGCAGGACCGGCTTCCTCATCCGGCTACGCGCGAACCGACCGCCACGTTCCTTCACCGGGTCGCCCAGGGAAGACCCCCGCACGCGCGGGAACGACGGCCGCATGGCGGACGGCCCAATTCCTACTCTCGGGGAAGACCCCGCTCGCATGGGGACGACCTCGCCATGGGCCTGGGGTTTGTCCCGCAGGTTGATCAAGTGGTCACTCCCAGAGTGACATCTGTTGACTGTCCTCGGCCCGGGCTGCTGCTCGGCTCGGTAGGGAGGGCCTCCTGCCGGACGTGCGCCACGAAGGACGCCGCCCGGATTCGTCGCTGAAAACGCCGACGCTTACGGACTTCCCTTGCTGCAGCGACAGTTCGATCTCCCGAGCGACGAGTTCGGTGGCGGAACCACTGGTGCCGATGCAACCCAAGGCGACCAACTGAGCGAATAGCGTGCTGGTCAGGTAGTCCCTGACCGTGTGGAAGTCCAGGTACTTGGGGGCCTCTCGGCGATCGAGATGCTTTTCGACCTGCTCGCGAGGCATGCACATCCCGGAGATCATCGAGATGCTGTCGACGTCCAGGGTGTCGAGCCGGCAGATCTTCACGAAGCTGGGCGTCGGAACCATGCGGTAATCACCACCTGGTTCGCCCTGTCTGCACTTGTTGTCGAGGGTCCGCATCACGTCGAGTTGTTGCCGGAAGTGGTCATCGACACGACAACGCCAGGACGAACCGTCGGGGACCATCCGCTTGTACTGGACCAGGACGAAACTGCGTCGTTGCTTGTGGTAGTAGATGAGGTCGGTACCGAGCCGGGCTTCGATCGGCCACCGGTTGACGTTCATGATTTCCAGCGTGCGCCCGTTACCATCGGTGAACTTCCGAACGGCCAGCCGGTCGCCTTCCTGGCGGGTCCAGCCGAGGAACGTGTTCGCGTCGTGTTCGACCATTGGATCTTCTCGCGGCGTGATGCCAGGCATCGAGGGAAGGAGGGAGTCGCGGTCGGAGATGCTGCCGATCTCGTCCTCTGTGAGGAAACCGTCGGCCGGCAGCAGGCCGGGAGCGCCGGTGAACGCACACAGAGATGCGAGGGAGTCCCGCTCCTCCGCCAGTGCCGCCTTGCGCGGCGCCGGCAGGTCGATGTCCCTGATGCCGAACAGTGACCCAATCACCGGATCAAGCTCGGGCTCCTCGGCCAACAGGACCTCGAGCACGACTCTGCTGGCTTTGTCGGTCAGCTTGCCCTGACGCTCCAGCGGCTGTCGCTGGTCCTTCCGAAGTGCGGCCCGCAGACGGCTCATTTCCAACGGACGCTTGAGTTGAGTCAGTTCTCGCAGCCGAAACGCCCAGCGGATGTCATCGGCCCTACTGTCGTCATCGACACCCGCCATGAAATGTACGGCTTGTCGATATGAAATCAGGACTACGTCAGCTCCGACCCGCGACCGGACCGGGAAGGAGACTTGGCAGTCACCCGGACCGGCACCTCGTGCTCGCCGGTCAGCGACCTCCTGTAGATACGACATGCATGCATCGTCGGCGAAAACTATCCCCAACTGGCGGCCACCCAATGTGCCTCCCTACATCGGCCGAGGTGCGAGTTCCGTGTGGCTATTTCGCGGTCGCTCCGGGCGACCATTCGTTGGCGAAGGTTTCCATCTGGCGGATGACCAGGTCGACGGCGGCGCGCTCGTGGTCCGGCGGGTAGTCGTAGCGGGCGAGCAGGCGGCGGATGTGGCTGCGGAGCTTGGCGCGTACCGGTTCACGAGAGAACCAGTCCACCGAGATCGATGTCTGGATCGACTTGACCAGCTCACGGGCGATCTCCGCCAGGGTGCCGACACCCATGAGCTCCGTGGCCGCGCCGTTCTGCGCGACGGCGTCGTAGAAGGCCAGTTCGGCGTGGTTGAGCGGAGGGTCGAACTGCTGGCCGCGCCGGGCGTCCGCAGACACCTCCTTGGCCAGCTCGACCAGCTCGATGATCAGCTGCGCGCTGGTCAGCTGCTTGCGCATGTAGCGGTTCATCAGGTCTTCGAGCTGGGCGGAGAAGCGTTCATGCCGAACCACGTTGTGCTTGGTGACCTCACGCATCTTCTGCTCGATCAGCCGGCGCAGCGCCGAGGCGGCGAGGTGCGGGGTGTCCGAGTTCTGCAGACGCTGCAAGGCGACCCCGTTGAGCTCGGTAATGTCGAGCTTGCCGAGGCCGGCCTCCTCGTAGATGTCGGTGATGTCGGCGGCGTCAACCACCTCGGCGGCGAGCTGGGACAGGTAGCGTTCCACCTCGGCCGTGTTGGGCAAGCCCTTCGCCTCCCGGTCGGCGGCCTCCTCCTTCACGATCCAGACCCGGACGTCGCGGAAGAAGTGGATGTCGCGGCGCAGGCGCCGAATGTCGCCGGCACGGTCGACGAACTCGCGGCTGGTGGCGCAGAGCGTGTAGAACCGTTCCAGCCGGCCCGCCGAGTCGCGGAAACGCTGGTGCAGCGGCTTCGTGCCGGGCTCGACGCCGTTGCCGGGGGTCCGCGGGTCGCGCAGGAAGTTGGCGACCTTCCGCACCGCCCGCAGCCAGCGGGTCGGGTTCTTCTCGTCGTCGAGAATCGCCCGCCACTTCACCGGGGCCAACATGGCCTCGATGACGGAGATCTCGTTGTGGACCTCGCTGATCGCCCGGTCGATCTCCCTGCCGAGGGTCTGGTCCTCCTGGTCGCTGGGGGTGTACTCGGTGAGCGCCTTCCGCAGGTTCTCGGTCAGCGGGGCGTAGCCGACCAGCAGCCCGTCCTGCTTCTCCCGGAAACGACGGTTGACCCGGGCGAGCGCCTGCATGAGGTTGGCGCCCTTCATCGGCCGGTCCATGTAGATGGTGTGGATCGGCGGCGCGTCGTAGCCGGTGAGCAGCATCGAGTGGACGACGAGCAGCTCCAGCTCGTCGTTCGGGTCCTTGGCGCGAGCCTGGACGGTCTTCTGCTGCGACGGGCGCAGGTGATGCGGGCGCAGCACTTCCTTGTCGCTGGGCACCCCATGGAAGACGATCTTCATCTTGCCCTTGTCGACGGCCGGATCCGCCCAGTCGGGCCGTAGCACCTTGATGGCGTCGAAGACGCGAACGCAGATCTCCCGGGTCGCGCAGACGAGCATCGCCTTGCCCGGCCCGCCGAGCTGCGGCCGCATCAGCTCGCGTCGTTTCTCCCAGTGTTCGACCAGGTCCTTCGCGAGGGTCTCGACCCGGTCGGGGGCACCGTAGATGGTGTTCATGGTGGCCGCGTACGCCTCGGCCTTGCGTCGCTCCGCGTCGTCCAGGCTGGCGGTGAGCTTCTCCACCTGTTCGTCGATGCTGTCCGGATCCATGTCCGGCGGCAGCGACACCGGAATGATCCGCGGTTCGTGGTAGACCCGTACGGTCGCCTCGTCGTCGACGGCACGCCTGAGGTCGTACCTGTCGATGTCTTTGCCGAAGACGTCGCGGGTGTTTCTCTCGACGGTGGCGATCGGGGTACCGGTGAAGGCGATGAACGTGGCGTGCGGTAACGCATCGCGCAAGTGCCGCGCGTAGCCGTCCAGGCTGTCGTAGTGGCTGCGGTGCGCCTCGTCGACGATCACCAGGATGTTGCGCCGATCGGAAAGCAGCGGATGCATCCTCCCGGCCTCACGCTCTTCCTTCGTACGCCCGAACTTCTGCAACGTCGTGAAGATGATGCCGCCGGCGTTCCGGTTCGAAAGCTTGTCCCGTAGTTCGGCGCGGGTGTCGGCCTGCTCCGACTCCTGACCGAGCAGCATCTGGCTGTCCCGGAATGTGTCGAAGAGCTGATCGTCGAGATCGGTGCGGTCGGTGAGCACCACGATGGTCGGATTCTTCAGGGCGGGTTGGCGGGCGGTCAGCGCCGCCGTGCACACCATCTCCTCGGACTTGCCGGAGCCTTGGGTGTGCCAGACAACGCCCGCCTTTCCGTCGCTCTGCGATGCCCGCACGATGCACTCGACAGCCCGGATGACCGCGAAGTACTGGTGTGCCTTCGCGATCCGCTTGCTCTTCGACGTGAAGTTGACGAACCCGTCGGCGAGCTCTAGGAAGCGCCGTTGGTTGAACAGTCCGTAAAGGGCGACGATCAACGCCTCCGGCCCGTCGTAGTCGGGCGTGGTGGCGTCGACGCGCTCGCCCTCGTCATCGATGTTCCAAGGCGCGAAGTGCTCGTACGGGGTGAACGGGGTGCCGTACTTCGCGGTGATCCCGTCGGAGAGCAGGCACAGCACGGCGTGCCGGAAAGCGAGCGGGAACTCCGCGAGATACGTCTGGAGCTGGGCGTGCGCGCCGGTGAGGGTGGCGTTCTCATCGGCAGCGTTCTTCAGCTCGATGATGGCGACCGGCAAGCCGTTGAGGTAAAGCACGATGTCGAGCCGGCGCCGGAAATCACCGTCGACGATCGTTACCTGGTTAATCGCCCGGTAGACGTTGCGGCCGGGGTCATGCAGGTCGGCCAGGCGCACGGTGGGATTGTGCTCGGCACCGTACGCGTCGGGGTAGACGACTGAGCGGATCCCGTGGACCAGCCGCCTGTGCGCCTCGCGGTTCTCAGCGAACGCTTCCCGGGAGGCCACGTCGGTGGCTGCCCGCACCGCGTCGGCGACTGCCCTCGGCGGCAAGCCGGGGTTGAGGCGTTCGACCGCCGCCTGGAGGTCCTCGAAGAGCACCAGGTCGGCCCAGTCCCGCCGCTGCCTTGACCCCGGCGCGAAGTCCTTCCCTGCCCCGGGCTCCCACCCGAGCTCGCCGAGCTGCTCAAGCGCGAGCGCCTCCCAGCCCGCCTCGCTCATCCACTCGTTCCCGCCCATCACAGCCTCTCCCCGCGATCTTTCTCTACCTAGACCGCATTTTCGACGACCTTTTCGGCGTCCTTGACCCGCAACCGTCCCGACATCAATTCCGGCAACAATGTGTCCCGCAACTCGATAAGCGTAGAGTTTTCTGCCGAAGCCGCTGCAGCCTTCTGATGTAATGGGATGGCTTTCTCAGCGAAGGTGCTGATAACGTCAGGTGCTGGCAATCGGACGCCCATGACTTTGAAGTTCTTCCTGCTCAGCTCCAGGAAAGTGGATCCGTTCGCCAAGCTGCGCATCTCATCAACGCGGTCTCTCATCTCGTGGAACAACCACATTGTGAGTTCTTTGTCCGGTGTGCTCACCACGATGAAGCCCTGATTCACAGCAGCAGGCACCTGTGGGATCGCGAACGCTCCGATGGTGGCCCGCGACGTCATGAAGATAGAACCCGCCGGATACAGCGCTGAGGCGCAATTATCCAGGCCCGCGTCGGCAATCTTGCGGCTGGTGTCGAAAAGGTAGGGCGCTTTGAGGGACGTCACATCTGACGGCGTTGTCCACGCAATGCTACCGTCCCAGTACTCCGGCACCTTAGTGCTGGGTGTCCCACCTCCGCTCACTTGTGCAACAGATCCGAATGTTTCCGGCCCCGGAGTGAGGCCCTCAACAGTGACTATGAAGTGCGCGTCGGCAAGCGCCAACGCGCACGCGGCGATGCGATCGTTGACCGCAATCTTGTCATCGAGCGCCCCGAGAACACCGACTACGGCATCCTGCCGATCAAGAGACGGGATGCCAATCTGCATTCGCTGGAGATCCCCGAGGCTGAGAAAATCGGCCATGTCGGTCTGGCCCTTGAGCGCATTAGCCTGGATCCAAAACTCGGCACTCTTGAACCAGTAGTAGAGAAACCGCGACCTCAGTGGACCGCTAGCAGACGGGCGGAAGAAGCAAAGCTGGGGGCTGTAGGCGAAGGTCGGTCCATCGGGCGGCATCAGAGCCACTCGCCCTACGGTGCCCTTCGTTGTGAGAACAATATCGCCAGGCCTTGAAACCTTCGATCCTTCACCCTGCACATCTTTGTTCGGCGTGTGATTCTGAAGTGTGTATTCGACCCTGCCATCCAAGACATCCGCGACACGCAGGATGGGAAGGTCGTGCCCGTTCATATTTACGGTCCGTGGCCGTCCCGCGCCGATCTCGATCAGGTGCTCGCTGATTAGTTCAAAGAAGGTGGTTGTGCGGTCAGGCATCGAGGCGCTCCAGTTGTTGACGGATGACGTCCTCGATGCGAGTGGACTCCTCAAAGTGGGTGTACAACTCCTTGGTGAGGCGTTCGATGCGGTCGGCGAGTGGTTCGGCGTTCGGGTCTTCGTCAGCTTCGGCAGCGCCGACGTAGCGGCCGGGGGTCAGCACGTGGTCGTGGGTGGCTACCTCGTCGAGCTTGGCGGAGTAGCAGAAGCCGGGCACATCCTCGTAGGTCTGGCCCTTGGTTTTGGCGGACTTGGTGCCGCGCCAGGCGTGGTAGGTGTCGGCGATCTTATCGATGTCCTCGTCGGTGAGGATGCGTTCGGTGCGGTCGACCATGGTGCCGAGGGCGCGGGCATCGATGAAGAGGATTTCGCCGCGCCGGTCGGCCAGCGCCTTGGCGCCCTGCGGGGTCTTGTCCTTCGTCAGGAACCAGAGGCAGGCGGGGATAGCGGTGGTGCGGAACAGGTTCGGCGGGAGGGCGACCATGCAGGCCACCAGGTCCGCCTCGACCATTGCGCGGCGGATTTCGCCTTCGCCGGACTGCTTGGAGGACATCGATCCGTTGGCGAGGACGACGCCCGCGCTGCCGCGGTCGCCTAGCTTGGAGAGAATGTGTTGGAGCCAGGCGTAGTTGGCGTTGCTCTGCGGCGGCGCACCGTAGCGCCAGCGCGGGTCGGTCTCGCGGCGCGCCCAGTCGCTCATGTTGAACGGCGGGTTGGCCATGATGAAGTCGGCCCGCCGGTCCGGGTGCTTGTCGTCGGAGAACGTGTCAGCCCAGCGGTCGCCGATGCCGACCGGGTCCATGCCGTGGATGGCGAGGTTCATCTTCGCCAGTCGCCAGGTGCGCTCGTTGGCTTCCTGGCCGTAGGTGGCGATGTCGTGGGTGTGGTCTCGCCCGGCGCGGGCCTCGACGAACTTCTTCGACTGCACGAACATGCCGCCGGATCCGCAGCACGGGTCGTAGACCCGGCCCTCGTAGGGCTCCAGCACCTCGACGAGAACCCGCACCACGCTCGACGGGGTGTAGAACTCGCCAGCCCGCTTGCCCTCGGCACGGGCGAACCTCTCCAGGAAGTACTCGTACGTCTCACCGAGGACGTCCTGCGCCTTCCGGTCGCCATGGCCGGTGAAGCGGGCGTCGCTGATCAGGTCGACGAGTTCCTTCAACCGCTTCTGGTCGACGTTGTCCCGGTTGAAGATCTTCGGGAGGACGCCGGTCAGCGCCGGGTTCTCTCGCATGATCGCGTCCATGGCTTCGTCGAGCAGCGCGCCGACGCCACCGGGCGCGTTCTCCACCAGGTAGTCCCAGCGGGCGGTCTCGGGAACCCAGAAGACGTTGGCGCTGGTGTACTCGTCGTGGTCGTCGAGGAAGGCGGCGCGGCGGTTCTCCGGGATGTCGGAGAGGCTGGCCTCGATCTGGGCGCGGCGTTCGGTGAACGCGTCCGAGACGTACTTGAGGAAGACCAGGCCGAGGACGAACTCCTTGTATTGTGCGGCGTCCATGGAGCCGCGCAGCTTGTCGGCGGCCTTCCACAGGATGTCCTGGATCTGCTTGGTGCTGGACACGCCGAACAGCTCGGCCTGTCCGGTGGCACGTTTACGTGGGGGCACTGTGCGTTCCGTTCTCTCGTTCAGGAGTTCGTACCGTACAAAGTCGTGAGGGTGCCGTCGGCGAAGCCGGTCACGATGAGTTCGCGCAACCTCGCCAAGAGGTCGGCTTGGTGCTGCAGCAGACGCTCGCGCTCCTCCAAGCGGCGCAGCACCTCGTCCAGGCGGGCCGCCTCGTCACGTGCCAGGTCGGGGATCGTGACGTCCTGCGGCCGTGGGCCGCGTACCGCACCAGGGCTGCGTGCGGTGTTGCGGGCGATCCCCAGGAGGGCCCGCAGCACCCGAGGGGTGAGGGGGTCGCCGGGGGAAATGTGCAGGCCGCAGGCCGGAAACTCGATCACCGAGAAGCCGTCGTCGTCGAGGAAGACGCCGAACTGGGGGACGGTGGTGACCACGAGGTCGCCCGGTTCGGTGAGGGCGACGTGCGGGTACTCCGCGGCAAGCACGAGCCGGTCCATCCAGCGCTTGGTTGGCTGCGCGAGAACCTCGGCAGCGCCGATGACGCGGTGGTGACCACGCGGCCCGACATGTTCGGATGAGAGGCGGTGCCCAGTAAGTGTGCGAACCCGGCGAGCCCCTCGCAGCGACCCGAGAGAAACCTCCTTCGGCCTGACTCCGTCGCGCTGCGCCGCCCCGGTGTTCAGGGGACCGTGCTCCTCCGCGTACCGGATGGCCTCCTGCTCCGCGTCGATGAGACGGCGCTCAACCTCGCCGACGAGCGCGGGGCGGTCGGCGGCCAGCCGGGCACGCAGGGTGACCGATGCCGGACCGGGCGACCGGAGCGCGGCCCCCCGGCGCAGATCGAGGCTTTCCAGTGGGACGATTCGACCAGTCCGTGGATCGTGGCCGTCGCTGCGGTGTCCCTCGGCGCGCCAGAGGAGGATGTCTTCGGCTGCGGACTCGATAGTGGGTTGGTCAAGCGCGGTACCCCTGAGGTCAGCAAGCAGGAGGCGGCCCTTGGTGGTGGGGATCGGGTCCCGGGTCAGCAGCCACAGCGCGGCGGGGTGGCCCGGTCTGGCCGGATAGACACCGCCCGGCAGCTGCACGACGGCCTCGACGATGCCGCTTCCCAACAGCGCTGCTCGGCGCAGCGCTGCGGATCCGTCCCGCAGCTCGTCGACGAGGCTGCTGGCGGGACCGACGACGATGGCCGTGCGGCCCGGACCGAGCAGATCGGCGATCGCCTCGACCCGGTCGAGGTCGACGAGGGCGTCTCGGCTCTCAGCAGGCCGGTAGGGAAGCCGGGTGACGATGAGGTCCGGATCGGCGAACTCCTCGTTCAGCTCGTCGGCGCGCACGTCGAAATGGAACTCGGGCAGCTCGGCGAGGAGCAGCTGCCGGCGCACCAGGCGGGCGAGCTCCTCGTCGGCGACGAACGCGTTGACTCGCAGGTTGTCGCGCTCCTGGTCGCTGATCAGCGCGGTCAGCAGGTCGCCCGTGCCCGCGTTAGCGTCGGCGATCGTGACTGTGGGGTGGGCGCGCAGCCGGGCCGGCACATCGGCGACCCGACGGATCAGGGCGACCGTCTCCGGGGTGAGCGCGTCCGCCGCCAGCTCGGGCCAGCCGAGGCGGTTGGCGGAGCTGAGCAGGAACTGGCAGCTGTGCCAGGGGTCATAGGCCCCCTCGATCAGTTGCTCGACCAGTTGGGCCAGCCCGGCCGGCTCAGGCGCGTCGGCCAGCTCGTGCAGCAGAAACTCGTCCTCGGGATCGAGGCGGCGGGCCAGCGGCAAAGGATCGGCGGGCAGCGCCCGGCCAGTGAGGTGGCGGAGGCAGAGCGCGGCGTCGAGAACGATGATCGCGCGTCGGCCGCCGTGCCGCCGGGCGTACGCCGCCAGCGTGTGCAAGGACCGCTCGGCGCGCAGAGTGTCCGGGTTGGCGTGGCCGAGCCCGGTCCGGAGCAGCCAAGCCACGACCGCGTCTGCGGGAAAGAGGGGCTGGCCGTGGTTACCCGACACGGGCGCAGGGAAGTCGGGGTGCCGCCGGCGCCAGGTCGTGACCGCAGGCTTGCTGACTCGCGCGAGCAGTGCGATCTCCCGCTGCGACATCAACTCCGCCTCCATGGCTCACCTCCCCGCTTCGGCCGTCACGGTACGAGTCCTGGAGCCTCCAAGACGAACGTGGATCTGTTATCCCGGGATAACAGGGTGTAGGGAAGTGTAAGCGACGAATTTGCGATTCCCTCGATGCGCCAACGACATCAGGGGGTCTGATGAACGACACGCTCACGCTCTACCAGGAACTCACCGACCGCCTTCAGCGGTCCCAGGTGCCACGCGCGATCAGCGACCTGGTTCTCGCCGCCTTCCACGGTGAGCAGGTTCTCGATGCCGTGCTGCGGGGTGAGGCTCTCCCGCCGTCGCCCGAGCCGGGCGAGGCGGGCGCTTCCACGCCACAGGCATTCCTGGAGGAGCTCCGGGTCGCCGGTTTCCGCGGGATCGGCCAGCAGGTCACGGTCGGGCGGCTGCCCAAGACTGGGCTGACCGTGTTCGTGGGCCGCAACGGCTCCGGGAAATCCAGCATCGCCGAGGCTATCGAGTACACGCTGACCGAGGACTCCCCGCGCTGGGCGCAGCGCCCGCCGGTCTTCCGCGAGGGCTGGCGAAACCTGCACCACGACGGCGCATCGGAAATCCGCCTCAGCCTCCGGCTCGACACCGGCCAGCAGTTGACGACCCGCCGCGCCTGGCCGGCCGGCGCCACCGATCTGACCTCCGCGACGGTCACCACGACCACCGGCGGCGCCGCGATGCCGCCCGGTCAGGTGCCGCAGTGGGTCGGTCAGGCCGCGAGGTACCGGCCGTTCCTGTCCGCCCGCGACCTCGAACGGGTCATCACCGCGAAGCCGGCCGAACTGTACGACGCGATCGCGCCGATCCTCGGCCTGGGCCCGCTACGCGACAGCGACGCCCGGCTGCAGCAGCGGCGCAAGGCCTACGACGACCGGGCCAAGGCGCACAAGGCGGTCTTCACCGAGCTGCGCGAACAGCTCGGCCCGATCGACGACGACCGCGCCCGCGATGCCCTGAGCGCCCTCGGCGCGCAGGCCGGCCGGGCGAACCTGACCAGGCTGACCGACCTCGCCTGCAGCGACACCGCCGTGTCCGAGGAGCCCGCAGCGGCAGCCGCGCGGCGGCTCGCCGAGCAGGTTCTGCCCGACCTCGGCCGGGCACTGGTTGCCCTGAACGAGTCCGAGGCGGCGGTGCGGCATGCGACCGTCTCGGACAGTGGTGCCGCCGACCGGAGCGCCCAGCTGCTGCGGGCCGCGCTCGGTGTGCACCACGACCGTGGGGACGGCCCCTGCCCTGTGTGCCGCGCCGGCACCCTCGACCAGGATTGGCGTACGCAGGCAGAGGAGGAGCTCGCCCGGCTGTCCGCAGCCGCCACGGCGGCACGCGCAGCCCAGCAGGCACACGCCGACGCCCGCCGCGCGGTCGACGGCCTGATCGGCGACGTACGCCGGCTCCTGGAACCAGCCGCCACCGCGCTGGCACCCCACATTCCCACGCAGAGCACGGCGATGCGCGATGCCCTCGCCGTGCTCGGCCACGACCCGGTCGCCTGGGACGGTGTCGTTGCGGCGCACGCTGCCCTCACGGCGGCGGCAGCCGATTGGCTCGCCCAGCGTCACGACGCCTGGCGCGAGCCCGGTGCCGCGATCCGTCGGTGGGTCGATGCCGCGACCCCGATTCGTGCCGAAGCGCCGGCCCTCGCCCTGCTCACCAAGGCCCGTACGGCGCTCGACAACGCTAACAAGGCGATGCGCGCCGAGCGGCTGAGCGGCTTCGCCGCGCAGTCAGACCGGATCTGGCAGAAGCTGCGGCAGGAGAGCAACGTCGAGATGCACCGCCTACGAATCGAAGGAGCGAACAACACCCGGCGGGTCCTGTTCCCCGTGGCTGCCGACGGCGTCGAGACCAACGCCCTCGCGGTGATGAGCCAGGGCGAGCTGCACGCCCTCGGCCTAGCAGTCTTCCTGCCCCGCGCCTGCGCCGAAACCAGCCCGTACCGGTTCGTGATCATCGACGACCCGGTGCAGAGCATGGACCCCACCAAGATCGACGGGCTCGCCGAGGTGTTGCGTGACATTGCCTTGACCCGGCAGGTCATCGTGTTCACCCACGACGACCGGCTGCCGGAAGCGATCCGGCGCCTCGACATCGAGGCCGACGTCCGGGAGGTCACTCGCCGCGAAGGCTCGATCGTGGAGGTCCGTAAGGTGTGCGACCCGGCGGACCGCTATCTCGACGACGCACGTGCCCTGGTTGCCGCGGAGATCTCGGACGAGGTGAAGTACCTGATGGTCGCCGGGTTCTGCCGGTCCGCGATCGAGTCGGTGAGCATGGATCGCTACCGGGCCTCCGAGCATCGGCGCGGCACGCCCTACCAGCAGATCCAGGAAGGGCTCAGCCGGGTGCACACCGTCAAGGATCGACTCAGCCTCGGGCTCTTCGGCCGCCTCGTACCCCGCCCGGAGCTCTTCGCTCGTCTCGACCGCGACTACGGCGTGCAAGCCACCCGGACGGTTAGAGCGGTGGCGGAGGCGGTCCACGGACACCGGAGCATGCCTGTCCGGGCGATGGTCGCCAACACCGCAACGTTCGTGGGGCGGTTGCGATGACGGCGTCTCTGTATCTCGCCACCGCCGACCTGATGCTCACCAGCATCATCCGGGGCGCCCGCGGAGCCTGGCCCAGAGCGTGCGCCTGGCTGCTACGCCACGAACTGGAAGCGGCATTGGACCGCTACTGGGCCCGGGTCTGCCCGGAGATCGGACAGACCCGGGTGCAGCGGCCGAAGCTGCTGCTGCTCGCCCACTACGCCGGCCCTCAGCTCGGGCGCCGGGCCGGCTACCTGTGGTGGGCACTTTCCCGCGCCGGTCATCACCACCACTACGAACTCGGCGTCACCGCAGCCGAGCTGACCCGACTCCGCACCGAACTCCTCGACATCGTCGCGCTCCTCGACCACTCGGAGGCCCCCACATGCTGAAGCGTGATCACGCCCTGCTGATCCTCGGCGTTGAGGCGCTGGCCATCGTCGGCGTCGTCTACTACCTCATCACGCTCGACTTCATCAGCCTTGCCTGGTCGGCGTCGATCGCGATCGCCATCCCGGCCTGGCTGCTCTCCGTGAAGGCGCCGACGACGTGCGGCGTGACCACCCAGAACGGCGGACGGTGCGGGCGAAAGGTCAACGGGGTGATCTTCGGCTGCGGTCGGTCGAACCACACTTGGGCCAAGTTCTTCGCCCGCTTCGGTTGGCGCCGTCAGCCGGATCCGAGCATTCCGCGGAATCGGTCCATCGAGGGTGCAGAGGTCACCGAGGTGGTGACGGTGAAGATCGCCGAGGACTGGAAGAGCACTGTGGCGTTCTGGCTCGCCCTCACCGCGACGACATGCGCCCTGGTCAGTGCCACCATCGATGCCACCAACTTCTTTCGCGGTCAGGAATTGCCGAAGTCGCCGGCCGCCGTCTCCCGCTGAGGGAGTGCCCACCTCCATCGATGCTTTGACGGCCCTGTTTCCGCGAGGATCGCCTGATACGGCCTCCCCTCGCCATGCACCACCTGTGCGAGTCGGTCTTCATCTGCGCCAAGCCGCACCCCCGGCACTGCAACATCCCGGCCTGCTCGATGAGCCGACACGGCACGGCAGTACTCCAGGCGAGGTGGAGATTACTGAGTGGGGTCGTTCCGATGACGGCGGTGTCGGAAATCCGATGCATAGATCAACGCGTTTTGCGCCCTATCCTGGAGGGCTTTGCCTCGGGCCGACGGCCCGGCGGATCAGCACTGGCGTACGTCGACTGACATGGAGACGAGATGCTGTTGACCCAACCGGATGTGATCAACCTCGTCCAGCAGGCCGCCGGCCGGTGGGCTGACCAACTGATCGACTTCGGCCCACGCAACACGCTGCTCTATTTCAAGGAGCGACAGACCACCACACTGGATCTCGCCGAGGCTGCTGCGGACGGGATCACCGACTTGCTCCGGGGGAAGAAGGTTCGCCTGCGGACGCTGTTTCCGGACCAGGACCGCCACAGCAGGGCCTGCAACACCGCCCGCAGCCTGCGCCGCAAACTGGTCGAGTTGGAGGAGGAGCAAGGCATCCAGGCCGGATGGGTCGCCCGCGGCCTGCTCTGCATGGTCGGTACGTACACCCGCGGGTCCGTGCCGATGCAACCGCTGCGCGCACCGCTGATTCTGCAGCAGCTTGCTCTGGACAGCCGGACGGCGACCGAAAACGACTTCACCCTGGAGCTCTCCGACTCACCCGAGATCAACCCCGTGCTCCTGTACGCGCTGGAACGACAGTACGGCGTGGAGGCGGACATCAGCGCCCTTGGCGAAAAGCTGGGTGCCATGCTGACCGAGATCGCCGACCCCGGCCAGCAGCTCAGGACCGCCTACGACCTGATCGCCGAAGCGGTCGCACCCAGCGGCCTTTCCCTCCAACTGGAGCATGCGATGATCGGCGGCGTCTTCAGCTTCGACAAGCTGCCCATGGTCAAGGACCTGCGCACCTCCGCCGAGCTACTGGCGTCACACCCGGTAATCAGTGCCATGGCCGGCGACCGGAGCGCACAGCAACAATTGCGTACCGAGACGGCGCAGGGACCCAGCTCCAGCGCCGACCGGATCGACCCGGCGAAGGAGTTCCTCGTTCACGACGCGGACTCGTCCCAGCAGGCCGCCATCGATGCGGTGTTGTCCGGCCGGCATGTGGTCATCGACGGCCCGCCCGGCACGGGGAAGAGCCAGACGATCGCGAACATCATCGCGTACATGGCTGCGACGGGCCGCAGCGTGCTGTTCGTCTCCGAAAAGCGGGCGGCAATCGAAGCGGTAATGAACCGCCTCGGCGACGTCGGACTCGACAACCTCGTGTTCGACCTGCACGACCGCAAGATCAACAAGCGGCAGGTCTCCCAGCGTATCGCCGCGGTCCTCGCTCAGGCTGGCACCGAGCCGCCGGTGGACACGAGCGACCTGCATCGACGCCTGCACAGCCGGCGGGCCGCGGCACAGCGCCACCCGGCCGAGATGCACGAGGTGCGGCAGCCTTGGGGCACGAGCGCGTTCCGGGTGATCGAGCAGTTGCTCGCCCTGCCCTCCTACGACGTCAGCGGGTACAACCTGCGTGCATCGGAGTTGCGGAACCTGGACCGGTCGGCGGTCGAGGCCGCGCGGGAGGACTTGCGGACGTTCGTGGATCGTGGCGGCCTGAGGATCTGGCGCGGGGAGTCGCCGTGGGCGAAGGCTGAGATCCGCACCACGGACGACGTTGGCAAGGTGCTGATCCATCTCGACGGGCTGGCGGCCGGTACCCTGCAGGGCGCGCAGCGGCAGATCCGGGAGTTGGTCGACCGGGCCGGGCTGGACGTACCCGATGATCTCGCCGCCTGGACGGACCTGTTCGACCTCCTCAGCGAGGTTGAGCGCACCATTGCCAGCTACGGCGAGCAGGCCTTCGGCCCGGACCTAGACGACTTCGTCTACGCTACAGCGCCCGGGCGTTCCCGGCCACGACGGCCCGAAGCTCTCGGCCTCTTCCGCCGGTTCCAGCTACGCCGTGAGCTGCGGCGAACCTGTCCGGCCGCACCCCGCAAGCGATCCGAGATGTATCAGGGCTTGGTCGCTGCGGTGGACCAGCACGAACGGTGGCGAAAGCTCAGCCGCCAAGACGGCGTACCCACCGCTCTGGCAGGTGCTGACCTCTGCATGTCGTCCTTCGTCCAGGTGCGTAACCATCTCGCGGCGGTGGCTGCGTGTGCGCGCATCGACGGCCTTGACCGGGGACCGGCGACGACCGCGGCCAGCACCCTCGCCGAGTTGAATGCCGACCGTCACACGCTGTTCCTGATGCCCGACCTGAACAAGCAGCAGCAGCTCTTCCGCTCGCTGGGACTGAGCCACATGCTCGACGACCTGGCGGCACGACGCGTCTCGAGCGACGAGGCAGCTGACACCTTGCTGCGCGCCTGGCTTGAGGTGGTCCTCGACGAGATGCGCATGCGTTTCCCGTACCTCGGTCAGTTCGTGGGACAGCAGCATGCCGCGGTGGTCGAGGACTTCCGTGCCGCCGACACCCGGCACATCGAGATGGCGGCCCGACACGTGCGCCGCAACGTGGCAGTGAACCTGCGTAGAACCCGGGACGCCTATCCCGACCAGAACAGCCTCGTCCGGCGGGAGGCGGCCAAGAAGAGCCGACATCTGCCCCTACGTAAGCTGCTCAGCAACGCACGAGAGGTACTCCTCGCCGCGTTTCCATGCTGGGCCATGTCGCCCCTCGTGGTCAGCCGCATCCTGCCGGCTGAGCGGCTGTTCGACGTGGTCATCTTCGATGAGGCGAGCCAGATCGAGCCGCACGACGCGGTCGCGTCGATCATGCGTGGTACTCAACTCGTCGTGGCCGGCGACCCCAAGCAGCTTCCGCCCACGCCGTTCTTCCGGCGGCTCGTTCAGCAGACCACCAACGGCGAGGACGACGACATCGACGACGAGAGCCTCGAAGACTACGAGTCCGTTCTTGATGTCCTCAGCGGTCTCATCTCCGATCGGCACCGCCTGATCTGGCACTACCGAAGCCGGGATGAGCGTCTCGTCGCGTTTTCGAACATCGAGATTTACGACCGATCCCTCGTAACGTTTCCCGGCGTGCAGGTGGGCAGCCCGCTACGCCTGGAGACGGTCGACGGCCGCGTCGCCCCCGGCCAGAGCGGCTCATCGCCGGAGGAAGTCAACCGGGCGGTCGACCTCATCCTCGAGCACGCCGAGCGGCAACCCCACGAGAGCCTCGGCGTCATCACCATGGGCCAGAAGCACGCCCTGCGGATTGAAGCGGCGCTGCGCAGCCGGCGCCGCGAGCACGAGCCCCTCGACGACTTCTTCTCCCAGGACCGGCCCGCGAGTCAGCGGTTCTTCATCAAGAGCCTGGAGAACGTCCAAGGCGACGAGCGAGACGCCATCATCCTCAGCATCGGCTACGCCAAAACCCGCGACGGTCGCCTGACAATGCGGTTCGGACCGCTCAATCAGGAGGGCGGTGAGCGGCGCCTAAACGTCGCGGTCACCCGAGCGCGGAGTCGGATGACAGTGGTCAGTGCCTTCTCGCACCACGACATGGACCCGAACCAGACCGCAGCGACGAGGAACCGCGGCCCCGAACTGCTCCGCCGCTACCTCGAGTTCGTGGCGCTCGGCGGCGACCTTGGGGCACGGCAGCACACCGGGGTCGAGCTCAACGGCCTCGAACGCAGCGTGCTGACGGCCATCCAGCAGCAGGGCATCAACGCGGTGCCGCAGTGGGGGGTGTCCGGCTACCGAATCGATCTGGCACTCGCTCACCCGGACCAGCCCGGCCGGATGGTGCTCGCCGTCGAAACCGACGGCCACTCATACCACCAGGCGCACAGCGCACGAGACCGGGACCGGCTACGCCAGCAGCACCTGGAGCGGCTCGGGTGGGAGTTCCACCGGATCTGGTCGACCGACTGGTACGTGGACCCGGCGGGCCAAACGGCCCGACTCGTCGCCCGTTGGAAGCAGGCGGTCGACCGCGCCGACCACGCTCCGAAGGCTCGACCCACGTCAACGGCACCGCGGCACGTCAGTCAACCACCGTCGCCGACGGCGTCCCGCCGTGGCCCGCGTCCCCAGGTACCGATCGGCCTGCGGATCACTGAGTACACCCGGGAACAACTGGTGCAGATCTGCACGTGGCTGTTGAGCGACCAGCTCCAGCGCGATCGGGACGATCGCCTGCAGGAGGCCATGACTGAGCTTGGGTTCCGCAAGCGGGGGTCCATCATCATCCAGCGTCTGACCGAAGCACTCGACATCGCGCAGCAGCGCGCCGACCGGGAGGTGTCCTGATGGTCGCCCTTGACCTGCTCACCTTGGAACGGGTTGCTCGTTTGATCTGTGACGTAGACGGGCCGTACGAGCGGACCGGGTCGCAGGTCGAGCGATTCCTGCACCGCGTTCGGTGGCCCGGCGATCCGCAGTACGACGGTTCTCCGCGGATCCCCTGGCTTACGGAAGTCCTGAGCTCCCACGCCGGCGACGCCGCCGCACTCGACCGGCTGCTCTGCCGCATCTGTGACCCGCTGGAGTACGACGGCGGTGTCGAGGCCGCAGAGCCGATCGCGCAGGAGCTGAACCGCATCCTGGCTCCTGAGCAGCTCACCGTTACGTACGTCGGCGGGCGCCCCGTGCTCGGTCAGGTCAGCCAGGCCGGCGAGATTCCCCTGTATGGTCCACCGCCGGACCTTCACGAGCGAGTGCGACGGCTTACCGCGGACAGCAAGGCAGTCGAGATCCTCATGGCGCGCGCCGACGAGGCGTCGATCTGCCAGGCCAACGGTGCGTACGCGCTGGCCATCATCGGCATCGGCAGCTTCGTGGAAGGGTTACTGCACGTCGTGGTGACTGATCGCGACGAGACCGTTCGAAGGAGCGGACTGGTCGGCCGGGGTGGCCGGCGGGTCCCGGCCGAACGCGCTGGCCTTCATCTCCTACTCGAGTACGCGCATCGGCAGAAGTGGGTCCAGACCGACGCCAAGGACTTCATGGAGAAGGTCCGGGACTATCGAAATTTCGTTCACCCTCGACATCAGATTGAGTACGGGCTCGTACCCGACCTGGACACTGTCCGGATGTGTTGGGCCCCTGTGCACGCCCTCCTCAATGACCTGGAATCCGCGCCCTGATCACGGATCCATCCCCTCTGACCAGCAGCAAGCGGTTTGACCCACTCCTCGCCCAGATGGTGGCCACGGCCCGCTCGCTACTTCCACATTTAGCTGCGGGAGCGGCGTGGGAGTGGCGGGCGGAGGCAGTCGCCGCATCGAGCGAGTACGACAACGCGTTCGGCTAAGCCTTTCGCCTGAAACCCCACAGGACGGCACAGATGCTCGGATTCAGGTCGATCTTCACGACCCGGGACAAACGAAACTACCTGCTACCGCTGGTGCGGGAACAACTGGACCGGTGGATCGCGGACCCCAAGGGCTGGGATACGTCTGCGCTTCGCGAGAACCGGTGGACGACCATCGGCGACAGCGTCCGGGCCCTGCTGCTGCAGCACGAAGGGCAGGACGGATCGGCGTCGACTCGCGTGCGGATTGTCGAGACGAAGCCGGACGGTCGGTGGATCGTCCAGCTGACCGCACATGTGCCCAACGCGAAGGAGCGTGCGGCATGGGCCTGGGTCGACATCGAGTCTCCTGACTCCGACAGCGAGGAATCGCGCGGCCGCCCCCGTCGAGCCGGCACCCCCCGCTTTGTCGCGCCGATTCTCGATGTCATCGATGCCTGGGATGGTGCCGCTCGTTTGACGACGCGGCCGATGATCATCCGCGGTGACGAGGTTGATGAGGTGTACCAAGCGTTGCTCGACACGGAACGGCGGGGCGTTGTCTTCGTCGCTGGCAGCGACGATGAGTTGCCGATGGGCCCGTGGGTGGATCTGATCGCAAAGTTGACCCGGTTCACCAAGGGGATGGCCTCGTGTTACGTGCTCGACGGTGAGGCCACGCGGCTGCTGAACGACCGGGTCGGCCATACCCACGCTGTCTTGCCTGGTCGGCTACGTTCCTATCGCTCCCAAGTCCAGCCAGACTCGGCCGTCGACGGCCTGCGGCACAGAGTGCTGGGCACCGAACGAATCCTCGATGACGGCGAGCATGACCGACTCGCTCGGATCCTTGCCTCCAACGCCCAACTTCAGGCACTCGAACAGCCCTTGCAGGCGTCGGTGGCGCGGGTACACCGGATGCTGGAGCGCATCGCCGACGACATGTTAGTGAATCGGCTCAGCGATGCCGGTCTCAAACCGGCATCGCTGGTTCCGTCGCAATCCCGAGCGACGGCCCTCGAGACCCGGAGGAGTGAACCTCGCCAGGACAACATCGGTGCGCAGCAGAGCATGCTGCTCGATTACCTGAAGGTGAAGACAGGCCTCGACGATCTAACCGTTGACGGGATCGACGAGATCGCGCACTGGATCGAGGCCGGCAGAGCATCCCAGGAGGCTCAGGAGGATATCGCGTCCCGACTGGCACAACTTCAGACCGAACTCGATGAGACGCAGACGGCATACCGAGACGTCATCCGGCAGTTGGAGGACGAGCAACTCGAAAACCGGGAAGCAGTTGATCTTCTCACTCGGTCGGAGGAGACCGTACGGACGCTACGTCACCGGCTGGCCTCAACGGGCCAGGCAGATGTGGCCTGGACGACTCAGCCATCGGAAGAGGACGTCTCCCGACCGGACAGCTTCGGCGAGTTGCTCCGATGGCTGCCGAAGCTCGTGCACGTCGAGTTCACCGGCGACCCTGACCATGCCGCGGACCTCGACAGCAAAGACACCCTCGGCTCCTGGGCCTCTAAGGCATGGGACGCGTTGCTGGTGCTTCAGGACTATGCGACTGCCAAAGCAGATGGACGCTGGGACCGCGACGTGCACGGCTTCCTTGAGCACACCCCGGACGGCTGCCACGAGTGGCCAACCCGACGCCACGCCCGCGACGAGAGTGAGGAAGTGCGCACTAACCCGGCCTTCTGGAGGAGGCGCGTTTTGCCCGTGTCAGCCACCGTCGATCCGACTGGCAAGATTTTCATGGGAGCCCACTTCAAGATCGCTCAGTTCGCGATGATCAGTCCTCGGATGCACTACTACGACGACACGGCGCAGAACGGCCGCATCTATGTCGGTTACATCGGCCGGCACCTGCCGACCGGGCAGACCAACTGACGGCAGTGGCGGCGGCCCGGTTTCGGTCAGGGGTAGCACTATCGGGCGACCGACCGCCGGATCAGCTCATCGGCGTCCTCGTCAGCTGCCGCCGCCCACTTCTCGCCGTCACCGAACGGCTGGTAGGCCAGCTTTGACGGCCGGCCCCGTTGCCCCTGGGTGACACCGTCGACGACGGAGATCTGCCACTCGCCCCGGGCTTTACCGGGCTGGGCCGTCATCCACGGGCCGATCGGGATCCACGAGTCGGTGCCGGGCCGGTACAGGCCGACTGAGTTTTCCACGAGCGAAGTGCTGCTGATCAATTCGGCACTGGGTAGCACCGGACCGGTGCCGGTCACCCGGAATGCGGAAACCGCGTACCGTTTTCCATCGAATCGAAGGGAGTGGGCGATCATCACGGTGCGGTCCCCGATGTGACGCAGAGCTGTGGCGAACTGCTCCAGCAGCGGGTCGACCTCGTCCAGCATGCGGGTCACCTCGTCGTTGGGGCGCTCCGAGCTGTGACTGACCACGTTGCGGCCGGTCTTCACGACGGCGAGCGCGTCCAAGTCGAGACTACGGATGACCTGCCCCGCATACGATTCCTGCGCCAGCCGCGAGCCGAGTGCCTTCAGCAGTTCAACCCGCTTGCCCAGCATCATCTGGGGCGCGAGCGCCGGCCGGGGCAACCGCGCGTCCGGGTGGCCGTCCAGGAGCTCGCCGAGCCCGACCGCGCCGATGAACCGGAGAGCGTCCTCCAACGCCGCATGGCCGGCCCGCATCCGCAGGTTGGCCACCGTCTCCGACTCGTAACGCTGCAAGCCAAGCGCCACTGGCAGTGGCAGATGCTGGAGATCATGGCGGCTTTGCCGGCCTAGATTGGCCAGAACTTCCTCGACAACCGTGACGAGTTCCTCGGCCGCATCCGCCTTGGTCACGTACTTGAAGGCGCCCGCGTTAAGAGCCATTCTCGCCTGCTCGAAGGTTCCCTCGCCGGAGAGCACCACCACCGGCACCCGGTGGCCCTCCTCCCGCATCCGCCTCAGCAGCCACAACCCGCCCCAGGGCTCGGGTGGCATCTGTAGGTCGGTGACCACGACGTCGTAGTGCCCGGTGCCGAGCCTGGTCAGAGCGCTCTCTCCATCGTGAACGGTCTCGACCCGGGCGGCGATCGGCTCGAGGTGCCCGGCCATCGTCCGGGCGACGTTCTCCTGGTCATCCACGAGCAACACCCTGACCGTGCGGCGGGGACGCGCCGCCGCCTGTGGCATCGCAGCCGGTCCCCGGTGGGGCGCGTTGGAATCCGTCACCTCCTCGCATGGCAGGTCGATGATCCAGCGTTGGCCGTCGGCGGCGGGTTCGTCGGCGATTGTGGCGCCCAGTCGGCGAAGGTCCATGCGGACCAGCCACAACCCCATGCCCGAGCCGTGCTCCTTGGTGCTCGTCACCGTCTCGTCCCGCCAGAACGTCTCGCGGATCTCGTCCGGCAGCCCCGGGCCGTCGTCGTGCACGACGAGGAACACATGGCCCGGCTCGGTGTACCAGTCGACGATGATCCGGCCGCCATCCGGCATCGCCTCGACGGCGTTATTGACGAGATTGTCCAGAACCCCCCGCAGCAGCGACGGCGAGAGGCCGACCTCACAGTGGCCGGACTCGGCGGGTGGTGTCAAGCGGATGTTCGCCCTGTCCCTGATCTCCAGGATCTTGGCCGCGCAGTACTCATCGAGCCAGCGGCCGAACTCGACCGTCTCTTCGTCGGCATCCGCCAGCGCTCGGTTGGTGCGGTCGAGGTGATCGGCCAGGTGGACGGCGGCCTCGTGGTGCCGAGCGACATCGGCGAGCCGGCGGAAGCGGGTCACCCTGTCACTGGCCAGCGCAGCCTTCTGCGCGACGTCCTCCATGCCGATCAACTCGTTTTTGAGCCGGTGCAGGACGTTCGCCAAGATCTCGACACCGTCCTGGTCTTGGTGGCCGTGAGCCGCTAGCCTGCCGGCCGCCGTAAAGGACCGGTCGGCAGGGTCGGGGGCGTAGGTGGCAGTTAGCGTCTGCGTGTCCGGTCCGGCGAAGACCCCGAGGCCCGGTGCCATCTCGGCGAGCAGGTCGATCAGAGTGCGGACGCGGTCGACCGCGTCGGGGGCCATGGTGGCGCATTCGACTCGGACCCCGTCGGAGAGCCGCCGGCACCGGACCGTTCCGGCGGACGTGCCGGGGAATTCCCGGAGCAGTTCACCGATAGCGGCGGCGTCGACTGCGGAGAGGAGTGACACCGAATCGGTGCCCCAGACCGGCCAGGAGTTGGCGAGTTCGTCCACCGTCTTCCGCTCCCGGGCGGCGCCGGCCCGTAGCGCGCCGGCCACCGCCAGGAGGAGGTCCCACTGGGGTGCCTTCCGAACCACGACGTCGCCTTCCGGGTCGAGATTTCGCACCCAGGCCGCCAGTTCACGCAACGACTGCTCCAGCTTCGGCCGCGGCCGTGCCTGTACGGCGTTGCCGTAGGCGGTCATCAGATGTTCGAAGACCTCGTCGTCCAGCGGGCCGGTCAGCGAGTCAGCCTCCTTCGCCCAGACGAGAAACTCGTCGAGGTTGCCGTCCGAGGCGGCCAGCAGACCCAGCCCCAGAACCCCATCCTCTATGCAGCGTCGGAGATCACGGCCGCGCAGTACCGGTAGGCGCCGGGCCAGGCACAGCAGGAGCCGCATGCTCTCCGCCCGCTCTGCGGCGGTCTGGCCGGCAGCCGGGAAGTCCGGTCCTAGGGTGAAGAGCTGATACAACCGCTTGGCGGCCAGCCGAGTGGCCTCTTTCTTCCCCGGCGTCGGAGGGCCGGTCCGAACGAGTTCGAGCTCGTCGATACGGACGGTTAGGGTCGCGGTGAACCGGGAATCGTGCGCCGGGCCGGTGGAGGTGCAGGTGGAGGAGGTATCGCCGCCGAAGGTGACACAAAGGCGCTGCAACCGGCTGAGCTCGTCGAGCCCTTGAGCAAGGGTCTCTCGGAGTATCCAACCGCGCAGTGTCTCCGGTAGCCCGGCTTCGCCGAAGCGCCAGGCGACCGAGACGATCGCCTGAAAGACCTCAGCCTTTATGCGGGGCTTGCACTCGGCCTCACCCCGACCGCGGAGCACGGCCGATTCCGGCACAAGCCGGTCGAACATGTCGACGTAGCAGCGCTCCGGCAATGAATGGATCGCGCCGTCCTCGGGTTCGGGCTTTAGCGTGCGGCGCAGCAGGTCGCGGGTGAACTCCGCGGCCGACACCGCCCTAATGACGTAGGACCCGTGGTTGGCCAGTAGTTCGTAGTCGTTCTGCCGAGCTTGGCGGACCAATGACTGATTCTCGTAAGCCCATGACTTGTGAGTGAGTGTTTGCTGCAGGTAGGCCCGGCGTTCCGGAGTGATCCGGAGCGTGGTGGCCAGTTCGGCGACCGTGCGGTTCCGCGGGCCCTGCCCCGGTGGGTAGTGACGGGGCTCCTCGGTGAGCCGCGAGATCGAGTGGCCGCCGACGCGCGCGATGATCTCACCGTAGAGCCCCGCGTTGCGCAGGTAGTCTTGGACCGCCAGATCCTTTGCACCGCTTCGTTTCGTGAACTCACCGCGCCCCTGCCGTCCCCGGACGTCGACGATCTCCACAATGAACGTCCGGTGATGATCCGGGCCCTCCTGATGGTCCTCGACCGTGAGCTGCTGAACCGGCACGGAGCGGGTCAGCTCACCCCACCAGTTGACGCCGTCCATGAGCACCTGCTGGAGTGCCTGCTCGTACACGTCCGCCACCAGCTGTTTGACGGTGGCGTAGCCGCCGAGGAGCACCACCACACCGAGGACCTGGTGCATGACGTCCTCGGCCAGACGCGACGTGCTCCGCCGATTCGGCTCCTCGCCCTTGCCCAGGTTCATCGACTCAGCGACGGTCAGGTTGCCGGCGACCCGCCGGGCGACCCGTGCGGGCATGTGGGCGATGACCTGGTTCTGCCTGCTGACCTTGTTCGGACGAGTGCGCTCCACGACCAGGTCGGCTACCGCGAGCGCCAAATGGGTGGCGCCCACCTTGCCCAGTGCCGCCAGCGCAGCGACCGAGATCGGCGGCCGGCCGAACTCGTATAGGAAAGTGGAGTGACAGGCCGCGAGCCGCAACCAGCGCTCCCGCAGCGGGTCGTCGTCGACCCGCCAGCCTCGCTCGCCGAGTTCGGCGACAAGCGAGTCACTGAGCGGCACATCGTCCGCCGCCAGGGCCGGGTCGGGAAGGGAGGCAGGGGCGGGTCGGGACATACCGGCGGGGTCCTCCAGGTATCGCAAAGGTGAGGCAACTCTAACCGGCGGGCTTGCCACAAGGGACGGTCGAAAGTGTGGGTTTCCGGCCCGTCGTGCCCGCCAGCGAGCCAGTCCGCCGCGAACCAGCGCACCCGCTCGACATCGACGCTGCCCATGACCCGGCCACGTCGTGACGTCGTCCCGGTCGAGTTCACCGAGACGAACACGGGCCTCGGTCACGAAGGCAGCGCCGTCGTTGAGCACGCCAGCCAGGATCCGCCCGGTGGCGCGGAGGCTGACCTGGGCAACGGACAGCAGTGAGCGGAACAAGTCGCGGCGGCTGCCGAGGTCGTCGGCAGCGATTCCGCTCGTCTGGCGGTCATACACCAGGTCGCGCCAGGCCGCCACCGCCACCGCCGGCTTCGTGAGCCGGTCAGCAGCTTCTCTACCTATCTCAACGCCCGCAAGCCGAATCCTCAGGCGTCACGGCGGGCACAGCCCAAATCCGCGCCCGGATCGTAGGCGTCCCGCCCGGACTGCTTGCAGCAGGCCGAGCGACGCTGGTGCATCTGTCAGTCGGGCTGGTACCCATAATCGACATTACGAGGACGCCGGGCCTGGCTGCCTCGGGCGCTGCTCTCGCTGCTGCGCCGCCGGGGGCGCCGCGGGGTCCTGTTCGCGCCATTGGCCCGCGGTTTCGGCGCGCAGAAGGCGATCAACCATGTGCAGGGCCTCCTGCTTCGTGTCGAACTCCCACCGCAGCACCTTCCCGGTCTCGCTGTCGCCGGCGCGGGCGATCAGCTTCCAGCGTGTCTGGCGCACGAGCCACACGTCGCGGCGGGCCAGGCGCCCCCAGGTCCCGTTCCACCACCTCCGGACCACCTCTTCCACGCGTCTATCGTACGCATGTTCGAATGCCTGGTCGGGCGGGGTGCCGAACAAACCAGCGCCGGAGCCAGGCGGGTCACTCGCAGCGGTCCTCGACCCTCGGCTGCACGGCTCGCAGCAGTCGGGGCGATGCCGGTAGACCGTAGATCGCGGCCGCGGCGGTGGCCGTACTCGGGTGTGATCTCGTACAGGCAGGCCCGCCAGACAACGGTCTCCCCGCCGCCGGGCACCACCTGCCCGGTCGCCCGCCTCGCAGCAGCACGTCCACCCTCCGACCGTACGTGCGCGACGAGCACCGGGACGTGGTGTACCAGAGTCTGCTGGCCGAGCGAGCGGCGCTGCGGGCGTTGACCGGTCGTCGGTGGCCTGCGCAGCTGCTTTCCTGCAAATGGCCGTGGCCGGAAGCCGGGCGGTGACCTCGCCGACCGGCTCAGGCACGCCGCCGACCTCGCCGCTGGCCAGCATGCAGGCCATGTTGCAGTTCCTCGCCCGGGTTGCGGCCACATCAGACCATGTGGGCGACGACCGAGGTGCGAGGGTCGGAGGCCCGCGGATGGTCGTCAGCGAGCATGTGACGGATACCCGGCCAAGGCGTCAGCCGCCGAGGCCCCGGCTACGGGGCCGGCAAGCGGGCGGGTGAGCCAGGCCCAGGCGACGACGATCCGTGACCCTCGCGGGGGTTCTCGGCGATCGCTGGGTGTCGGGGTTCTGTCACGGTCGATGGATTGTGGGTCGGGCGTGATAGGCCGGTAGTGGATCTGGCGGGCCGTGTGGATGGGGTGGTTGTGATGATCGGGTTTGAGCTTGTGGTGGGGTGGCTGGCCGCGTACGCGTGGGGCAAGGCCCGGCGGGTGGCCGGCGGTGCTGATGCCGAGGTCGACCGGGTCTTCGATGCGGGGATGGCCCGGCTACACGATCTGGTCAGCGCGCGGCTGGGTCCCGATCCTGCCCTGGCCAAGCTGGAGGCAGAGGCCGGACAGGCCGCAGCCACGACGGCCGCAGAGGTCGTCGTGAGCGACCGGACCCGCCAGCGGGTCGAGCTCGCGATCGCCGACGTCGCCGACACCGACCCCAGCTTCGCCACCGCGCTGGACACCTTGGTCGCGCAGCTGCGCCAGGCACAGGCTCCCACGGCGGGCTCGATCAGCGTGAGCCATTCGGGCCCGGCCACTGCCACCGGGGGTGGGGTGGCCATCAGCGGCGCCGTCGGCGGTGACGTGACGGCTGGCGGGCGGTGACCGCCGACAGCCGGGCCCGTCCGTCGGCGGCTTTGTCGCACACCGGCCGGGCTTCCGCGGATCGGGGTGGGGTGGCCGTCACCGGGGTGGTGTACGGCGACATCGTGGTCGGGCAGGCCCGCTACCGCGTCGAGGACTTCCCGGTGACCGCCGCCGGCAGGCCGGCGGCGCTGGTGCCAAGCCGACTGCTCAACGCCGCCTACCATGTCGTGCCGTTCACCGGCCGCGGCGATGAACTCGACGACCTCACCAACTGCTGGCGCGACATCCCGGACGGGTGGGCGGTGCGGCTGCTGCACGGGCCGGGCGGGCAGGGCAAGACCCGCCTAGCCGGCGAGTTGGCCCGCCGGTCGTTGGAGGCCGGGTGGCGGGTCGTCGCCGCCCACCACGTCAGCGCCGGCATCCCCTCCCCCGACCCGGCCCGCTCGGGCGCGGCGCCGGGCGGGCGGGGGCTGCTCGTCGTTATCGACTACGCCGAACGGTGGCCACCCAGCCACCTGCTCGCGGTGCTGTCCGACCCGCTGCTGCGCCCGGCCGGGCTGCCAGTCAGGGTGCTGCTGCTGGCCCGCCCGGCCGGCTACTGGTGGGACGGTATATGCCACGACCTCGACAACGCGCACGCCACCACCGACACCCGCCGCCTAGGACCCCTCGCGGACACTCCGACCGAACGGGCGGCCGTGTTCGTCGCCGCCCGGGCCGCGTTCGCTGAAGCCCTCGCCGTGCCCGGCACCGACACCCTGCCCCTGCCAGACCTGCACGGGAACGCCTATCGGCAGGTCCTGTCCGTGCACATGGCCGCCCTCGCCGCCGTCGACGCCCACCACACCGGCGGCACCGCACCGACCGACCCGCACCACCTGTCGGCGTACCTGCTCAACCGGGAAGCCAAGCATTGGCAGGCCCTGCAGGACGGAGGCCGTGTCCAGACCGGACCGCGAACGCTGGCCCGCGCCGCCTACGTCGCCACCCTCGCCCGCGCTCAGCCCTACGACACGGCAGTCGCCGCGCTGGCCCGCGTCGGCATCGGCGAGCCCGTGCAGGTCATCGACGACCACGCCGTGGCCTACCCGCCTACCGACCCGGACACCGTGCTGGCGCCCCTGTACCCCGACCGGCTCGGCGAGGATTTCCTCGCCCTGACCACCCCCGGCCACCGCGTCGGCGACCACCCACCCGACGCCTGGGCCACTGACAAACCCCAGCGGCTGCTCGCCCCCACCGACGGCACCGACCCGCCGTACGCGCCGGCCGCGGTCACCGTCCTCGTCGAGACCGCCCGCCGCTGGCCCCACCTCGCCGACCGGGTGCTCTACCCGCTGCTGCGCGACCACCCCCAGCTTGCCGTCGCCGCCGGCGCCGCCACCCTCACCCGCCTGGCCGACCTGCCCGACGTCGACATCGCCGTGCTGGAGGCCATCGAGTCGCTGCTACCCAACGGCCCCCACGTCGACCTCGACACCGCCACCGCCGCCATCGCCACCCGCCTCACCGGCCACCGCCTCGCCCACACCACCGACCCCGCCCAGCAGGCCCGCCTGTACACCACGCTCGGCTACCGCCTCGCCAACGCCGGACGCCGGGAGGAAGCCCTTGCCGCCACGGTCAAGGCCGTCGACGTGCGCCGCCGCTTGGCCGCGACCAACCCAGCCGCCTTCGAACCCGGCCTCGCCACGGCGCTGAACAACCTCGGCATCATGCTGTCGTACCTGGGACGGCGGGAGGATGCCCTGACCGCCACGGTCGAGGCCGTCGGAATCCGTCTCCGGTTGGCCGCGACCAACCCAGCCGCCGAACCCGACCTCGCCACGGCGCTGAACAGCCTCGGGATGATGCTGTCGGACCTGGGGCGGCGGGAGGATGCCCTGACCGCCACAGCCTACGCCGTCGACATCTACCGCCGGTTGGCCGCGACCAACCCAGCCGCCTTCGAACCCGGCCTCGCCACGGCGCTGAACAACCTCGGCGCCAGGCTGTCGAACCTCGGGCGGCGGGAGGAGGCCCTGACCGCCACAGCCGACGCCGTCGACATCCGTCGCCGGTTGGCCGCGACCAACCCAGCCGCCTTCGAACCCGACCTCGCCACGGCGCTGAACAACCTCGGCATCATGCTGTCGAACCTCGGGCGGCGGGAGGAGGCCCTGACCGCCACAGCCGACGCCGTCGACATCCGTCGCCGGTTGGCCGCGACCAACCCAGCCGCCTTC
>NZ_JBEZFI010000033.1:37277-67630 GCF_040649295.1 Micromonospora sp. NPDC048999
CTTCGAACCCGACCTCGCCACGGCGCTGAACGGCCTCGGCGTCCAGCTGGCGATCCTGGGACGGCGGGAGGAGGGCCTGACCGCCACAGTCGAGGCCGTCGACGTCTACCGCCGGTTGGCCGCGACCAACCCAGCCGCCTTCGAACCCGACCTCGCCGCAGCACTGGCCAACCTCGGCGGCACGCTGGCGAACCTGGGACGGCGGGAGGAGGCCCTGATCGCCACAGTCGACGCCGTCGACATCCGTCGCCGGTTGGCCGCGACCAACCCAGCCGCCTTCGAACCCGACCTCGCCCGCGCGCTGTGGAACTTTGCATGGGTGCGTGCAGCCGGACAGATCGAGCTACCCGAGGCACTGGCCGCCGCCCGGGAGTCTGTGTCTCTCTACGAACACCTCGCCCGCCAGCGGCCCGAGGTGTTCGGCGACGACCTGGACGGCGCCCTTGCCACCCTTGTCACCGTACTCTTCGGCCTCGAACAATACAGCGAAGCCATTCATGTCCGGCGACGCATCGGCAAACTGTGACCGCTGCGGATGTCGTCGCAGAAAGGTATTGATCGGCTCCCTCGACGGTGGCCTGATCGTTCATACCGCGCCGACGTGTGGCGAGGGCGGGCGGAGCGTTTCTGCGCCCAGGGCGGGTTCTTCGCCTCCTTCTTCGAGGTCGGTGGGGTGTAGCAGTCTGGTCGCGAGGGCGGCGATCTGTGGGATGGTTCGGGCCTGGCATCGTCGTTTGAGGATGGCCAGCCGGTTGGTCGGGTCGGACGGGCGTAGTCCGAGCCGGCGGTTGATGGTCGCCTCGTCGGCTCCTGATAGGGCGAGGCGGACGATGTCGACGTCGGCGAGCATCGCGGCTCGGCGTACGGCGGTGTCGTAGGCGGTGGTCCACCGCGTCGCGGTGGTTTCGGGGTGGCGGCTCAGGGTGGTGTGCAGTTGTTGCAGGCCGAGGGCCGCCCGCCCGAGGAGGAGGCCTTGGTGGAGGTGTCCGGTCAGGCGTAGGGCGGTGTGCGCGGCGCGGACGGCGTCTTTCAGCGTGTGGGTGGTCAGGTGGGTGTGGGCGTGGGTGAGCAGGGCGTGTACTCGGTCGCGGACCCGGTGGGCGGGCATCGTCTGTACGGCCTGCCGGGCGTGGTCGGTGGCGTCGTGCGGCAGGCCGGCGGTCAGGAGCACCCGTGCGGTGAGCATGTGTAGGGCGGGTTGGTCGAACCAGGTCAGCCACAGCGGCACTGGCATCCGGGCGGCCTGGTCGAGGGCGCGTTGCGCGTACCGCAGTAGTCGCTGCGCCTCCCCCACCTGCCCGACATGCGCGCGGGCGCGGGCGGTGTGCACCGCGAGCAGCGCCCGGTACCTGATCGGTCCGTGGATGGCGGCGTCCCGTGCTGCCAGCGCTGCGAGGAGCATGCCTCGGCGGCTGTCGGCGGTGTGCGGAAAGCCGACGCTGGACAGGATGAGGTCCAGGTGGACCAGTTGGCGGTTGAGGCGCTGCGCCAGCGGGCGTGGCGCGCTGGCGCTGACTCGCCGTGCCCTGGCCATCAGGTCGGCGGCCACCTGCGGCTCGGCTGCGTCGAAGGCGCACCATGCGGCTTGGGTCAGGTGCTGGCCGGCGACCACCGTCAGCACCTGTTCAGGTACGCCCGGTGGCGGATCAGTGCGGAGGATCCGCGTGGCGTATCCGGCAGCCCGGCCTGCCAGGTCAACTCCGCCGTAGCGCTCGTCGTCGCGTGCGAGCTGTTCGACCGGGTCGGCCAGGGTGTGGGGCTGCGCGAGTTGGGCGATTTCGCTTTCGCCCAGCGCCCACAGCACGGTGCGCACCGGTCGCCGGTTCCGGTTGCCTTCACTGGGGATGGTGGTGGTGGTGCCGCCATCGATCGCGGTGGCGGTGGCGGTGGCCGTGGAGCTGGTGGTCGGGGTCATTGCCGCGGCCTCGCGTGTGGTGGGGCCATCTCCGCGAGGACATGGCCGAGCCGGTCGGCGGCCAGGCTGGCCAACGCGGCCACCAGTTCCGGCGGCTGCGGGCAGACCATGTGCTGGTCTTCTCGCCGACACGGAATCCACAGGCTCGACACGAGCAGCGCCGCCGCCCACACATGCCGGTGCGCGGGCAAACTTCCCGCTATGGGTTCGGGCCCGTCGATGGCGGAGGTTGTCCGGGCCGAGCCGGTGAGAAGGTGACGGACCGCGTCGAGGACGATCGCCGTCTCGGCCAGCTCCCGGGCCAGGTGAGTGTGGGTCGTGAGCCGGGTGGCTGCGAGGCGGGTGCACCGGGCGGCCAGTTCCACCCGTTCCACCGTCTTGGCCCGGCATGGATCGGCGCCCACGCGGTCGGGTGCGTCACCCTGTTCGACGGCGAGCGCCAGTGGCAGCGCGGACTCGGGTTCGCGCCTGGGCAGGGGTAAGGGGGCGGGTGTGGGTTCGGATGCGAGCAGAGCTGCGGTGGTGATCATGAAAGAGTCCACTGGGGGTTGTCGGGGTGGAGGTGGGGGTGCCGCCGCCCTGGGGACCGCGGCAGCCCGCCACGGTACGCGGTGCCGGTTGGGGGTGTCGGTGGACGGCTGTTAGTCGGGTACCGGTCGGCCTGTGGTGACGGGAGCGCGGGGGTTACCCATGAAAGTCCTGCCCGCGGTTGTCCACCGTGCGGGTCGGGTCGATCGGGATGCTGCTGCTGCGGAGGGGGTTGCGGCGCATCGGGTGCAGGGTCGGGCCGTCGGGCAGGGTTATCGCTGGTCGGGGTGTGTAGCCGTAGCGGGCGAGCAGCGCCTCGTTGCCGTCCAGGATGGTGGTCCAGGAGGGCAGTTCGATGCGGTCGAGGCGGGTTTGGTGGTGGGTGAGCATCGCGGTGCCGCGGCCGGCGTTTTGGGCGTCGGGGCGCACGGCGAGGTACGCGAGGTGATGGTGGGGTTCGGTGGGCTGTTTCGTGGAGAGCAGGCTGTCCAGCAGCTCGAACCGGTGCGCGTGTGGCCCGGCGGCGTCGGTGACCTGGTTGTGGTGGTTGGTTGGTGGTGGGATGGGCCGGTAGCGGTGGAAGCCCACGGTGGTGGCGGTGAAGTCGTCGGTGAGGTGGATGTCGCCGAAGAACATCGCGTGTTCCACCCAGATGCCGACGACGTTGGTCAGCACCTGGCGGCGCTGCGGTGGGTCGGGGACCAGCCATGCGGCGAGTGGTGTGGGGTGTAGGGCGTCGGCGATCAGCGCGGCGACTGAGTCCTTGTCTGCCCAGCGGGCGGCACGGATACGCACAGCGACCTCCATCGATTGTTGTGTCCTTGTCGTCCTTGTCTCAGCGGTACGCTGCGGTGGCGAGGTCACCGACCGCGGCGTCGACGGTGGCGGTGATGTCCCGCACCGACCGGTGATGCTGCTCGGCGATCGCCTTCAGACGTGCGGTGAGGGTGGCGGTGTCCTCGTCGAGGTAGAGGTGCTCGGTGAGGCCCAGGGTGGCGACGAGGCCGGCGAGTGCGGCGGTGTGGTTGTCCGGCTGCTCGCGGCCGGTGGCGAGATACCGCAGGCGGGCGCGGGCGACGACCGGCCATTTGCTGTCGCTGGGAAGGTAGGTGTCGGTGCGGGCGAGACCGCCGAGGCGTCGGCGCGTGTGGTGGTGGAGGATGCCGGCGGCGACGAGACCAGCGCGGGTCCGCTCGTACAGCTCGTCGGAGAACCGGCGCAGGAACACCTTTACCGGTGGTGCGGCGCGTCCGTGGCGGATGGCGGCGAGGGCGGTGTCGCCGATCAGGTCGCCGATCGGCTGGTCGTGGTGTAGGCGCAGCCATCGTTCGCCGGCGGGGTGGGCGTCGCTGGTGGGGTCGAGGACGATCCGTCCGGCGAGGAACAGGTCGATCAGGACCGCGCCTGCCAAGCCGACAGCCAGGGACTGCCGGTGGATGTGTAGGTGGCCGGTGTCGTCGTTGTGACCGAGCAGGAACAACTCGTCCCGCAGCGGCAGTCGAGGAACAGTCATGAACACCGGCCCCCTATCCCAGGCCTACGGCGAGCTGCCGCAGCCGGTCGTGTACCCCGGCGTACGCGGAGGCGGGTGCGGGAAGCAGCGCCTTGTCGACCGCGGCCAGGACGGTGTAGTTGGGGTCGCACACGTTGCCGATCGGCGCCCGCCCCGCCTGCGACACCAGCTGGTAGGCGTCGAGCGTCTCCAGGCCGGTCAGGGCTCCCACCCAGCCGACCATGTCGTGGTGAGCGATCCGGTAGGCGTCCTCCAATGGGCGGGCACATCCGATCGACATGATCGAATTGTCGGTCTCCAGCCGAGGCCATCCCGTCGGCTCGCCCTTGATCACTTCGATGGCGAGGGTTGTGGTGGTGGCGATCTCCACGCCGACGCCGCATGCCTCGCCTTCGCCCTGGCGGGCGTGGCCGTCGCCGAGGGCGAGCATCGCCCCATGGACATTAACGCCGAGATACAGGGTGGTGCCGGCCCGCAGTTGCGGGGTGTCGAGGTTCCCGCCGTGGGTGTCGGGGACGATCGTGGGGCGGGCCTGCATCCCGCCGGGGGCGACGCCGATCGTGCCGATCATCGCTTCCAGGGGGAGGTCGACGGTGTGGTCGGTTTCGGTGGCTTGGAATCGCACGATCCCGGCCTGCCGGTCGATGTCGTACACCCACACCCGCTCCTCCAGCGGCGGCTGCAAGGTCGCGGTGTGCGAGGTCGACGTGAGGGCGCCGAAGTGCGGGAACGTCGACGACACACCCCAGTCCCGGGCCGGGACGATCGAAGCGAGGTGGATGGCGAGGGTGTCACCCGGTTCGGCGTCCTCGACGAAGAACGGCCCCGACACCGGGTTGAGATACGGCATGCGGCACACCTGCGACGGGAAGTCCGCCGGCCCGCGGACGAGGCCGCCGAAGCAGTCCTCCGTGAACACCTCAAGGATGTCGCCGGAGCGGACGTGCGCGACCGGCATGCGGCCACCGAAGGTGTAGGCCAACTCGTCCCGCGCCGGACGGTAGACGATCTTCTCCATGGTCATCACACCCGCTCCACGTCACGCTGCGGCTGTGCTGGTGCCAGCCCGGACAGCACCGGCCGGCGACCCGACAGGTACAGGCCGGCGAGGGCGACCACGCCGAGGGCCAGCCAGATCAGGCCGAGACGCTGGGCGGCGATGTTGGCGTTGACCACCACGTAGGCGAGGATCCCGAACCCGACCGCAGGCATGAGTAGGTGCGCCCACCAGTTGCGGCTGCGCCGGCGGATCAGGTGGTGCACCACCACGGCGACGTGCAGGACCAGGAACGCACACAGGGCCCCGAAGTTGATCAACGACGACAACAACGTGATCCCGTCGGCCCTGGTGGCCATGTACAGGCCGAGCGCGAGGGACACGGCACCGGTGAGCAGGGTCGCGTTGATCGGCACGTTCCGCCGGATCGACACCTTCGCCAAGAACCGGGGTAGCTGCCGGTCCCGGGCCATCGCATACAGGAGCCGGCTGGTGGCGACCTGGGCGACCATCGAATTCGGCAACCCCCAGGCGATGGCCGTCGCCACCGCGCACAAGGTCGCCAGCCAGCCCCCGCCAGCGGCCCGGGCGGCGTCGTAGAAGGCGGTGCCGTCAGGGTCCCCGCTGGTCAGCAGGGAGCCGGGGTCGGGGACGAGCATCGCCGCCAGCCACGTCTGCGCGATGAACAACACCCCCGCCAACACGAGGACAGCGGCCATGGCCCGGCCGACCTGCCGCGCACCGCCCTTGACCTCCTCGGCCAACATGCTGATGCCATCGAACCCGAGGAACGACAGCACCGCGATCGACACCGCACCCGCAACGACAGACCACGTGAACGTGTCGGAGTTGTAGAACGCCCCCCAACTGAACCGGCCCTTCCCGGAGGCGACCGCCCAGCCGGCGACGGCGATGAAGATCGCCAAGACGATCAGCTCACCGACCAGCATCACCCGGGTCACCACCGCCGTCATGCGGATCCCGACCGAGTTGACGACCGTGTTGACCACGACAAAACCCAACAGCCACAACCACACGGGAACCACGGGCACGGTCGCGTGCATCGCCACCGACGCCACCAGATACAACAGCCCCGGCACGAGCACGTAGTCCAACAGGATCACCCAGCCGGCGAGGAAGCCGACCGGCGGGCTGATGCCCCGACCCGCGTAGTTATAGACACTCCCCGACATCGGGAACGCCTTCACCATCTGCGCGTACGAAAACGCGGTGAACACCAACGCCACCACGCCGATCGCGTAGGCCAGGGCCACCATGCCGCCCGAGCCGGCGTACACGCTGCCGAAGATCGCCATCGGCGCGATCGGCACCATGTAGACGAGGCCGTAGGACAGCAGGTCCCGGAACCGCAGCTGGCGGCTCAGCTCCTGCTGATAGCCGTAGCTCGCCAAGTCCTCATTTAAATGCATCGCGCCCTTCCAAATAAGCTCGCGTTATCGCCGGCAAGAACATCCATTGCTGGATTTCCTGCGAATGGCCTTGCGCACCGAAGCGTCGCTCGAATTGGCGGCCTGGTCGATACCGGAAATACGGACAAAGGCTGTTGTCCGCATCGATGTTGTTCGCCAACGAAGTGGCCCTGTCGATGGGCAGTTCGAGACAAGACGTCCAGCGGCAAAGGCGAGAGGCTTCGGGCGTAGAGTCGGCGGTGTCCGAGGAGTACTCGCGCTGGCCCCGGCGATACGAAACCTTCGGCTCGGTATCAGGTGCCTTGGCAGGTTGAGAAAGACCCATGCCGCTTGGGCGACGGTCTGGAGTTGTTCGGGAGGGTCCGTGAGGGCAGCGGAAGGCTTCACCGCTGTGTCCGCGGAGGATGCTGTCCGCGCCTCTGTAAGCTATGACCAGCTTCGTGCCGGTGATGGCGCCCTGTATTGGTTGGAGACTCGGCCCGAAGCTGGCGGGCGCGGAACAGTGACGAGGTGGCGGCCCGGCGAGAGCACTCATGACATCAGTCCCGACGGTTTCGACGTCACCAGCAGGGTTCACGCGTACGGTGGCGGGTCTTTCGCTGTCGCCGAGGGAACCCTGTGGTGCGTCGGCGGGGGTGGCCTTTACCGGACCCGTCGTCGCGGCGATGAGCTTGACTTAATCAGCCAAGGGTCCTTCGGCGACCTGACCGTCGGCGACGGCGAGTTGTTGGCGGTGCGTGAGTCGGAGCAGGGTGACGAATTCGTCGCGGTGTCGCTGACGGACGCCCCGCAGGTACGCACTCTCGCCGCATCTCGGGGATTCCTTGGCGCGCCTCGGCCGGGTCCAGGCTTGTTGGCCTGGTCCGCCTGGAGCGAACGTGACATGCCCTGGGACGCGTGTGAAGTGTGGATGGCCTCCTACTCAAGCGGTGGTTGCATCGGAAACCCGAGGAAGGTCGTCGGTGGTCCGGATGAGTCGGCGGTGGAGCCACGGTGGGGGCCTGACGGCGCCTTGTACTTCATGTCGGACCGCAGCGGCTGGTGGAACCTCTATCGTTGGAACGGCAAAACGGTCGAGGCGGTGGCACCGATCGGGGCTGAGTGCGCCGCAGAGCCGTGGGAGCTGGGTTACGCGTCGTACGACTTCCTTGCCGACGGCCGGATCGCGGTGGTGGTACAGGAGGGGCCGCGACATCGCCTCATCGTCATCGACCCAGACGGCGCCATCCACACCGTCGACCTTCCGTACACGTCGATCAAGCCCTACTTGGCCATGCAGGGGACGAGGCTGGCGTTGATCGGGTCGTCACCGACCAAGGCCCCGCAGGTCGCACTGGTGCATCTGGCCGATGGCGGTCCCCGGGTGGACGTACTTGCCAGGTCGGAGCACGCCGAACTCTCCGGAGCCCAGGTGTCCACGCCGACGGAACTGCGGGTCCGTGTGCCGCGCGGCCATGAGGTGCTGGCCCTGGTGTATCCGCCAACGGGCTCGACTGCAGACTGGCGTTCACCCGTGATCATTCGGGCTCATCCTGGGCCCACTGCCTCCTGCTTGCTGCGTCTGGACTGGCAGGCGCAGTTTTTCACCAGTCGCGGGTTTGCCGTGGTGGACGTCGACTATCTGGGCAGCACTGGGTATGGCCGGAACTTCCGGGAATCGCTGTACGGCCGGTGGGGCCTGGACGACGTCGATGACTGCGCGGCTGTGGCGAACCACCTGCTGGCGACAGGGCGAGCGGCGCCGGGGCAGGTCTTCATCCGTGGTGCCAGCGCAGGCGGATACACGGCGCTGCAGGCGGTGGCGCAGGACGGTCCGTTCGCTGCCGCCACCGCGGTGTCTGCGATCGTGGATCCGGACCGGTGGACGGAGACCGTTCCTCGGTTCCAGCGTGCGCACGCCATGCGGCTGCGGGGCGGCGCCGGCCCGGTCCGTGCCGCCACTGTTCAGCGACCTGTGCTGTTCATTCATGGCACCGCAGACGAGGTGGCCGTGGCCGAAGATGTGCAGGAACTCGCCGACGAGTTGCAGGCTCTCGGTATGACATACAAGTTGCTGCTACTTTCCGATGTCGGTCACTACGTGGCGGCGTCCAGTCGGGCGGATGCGGCGCTCGAGGCGGAATTGGTTCACTACCGCTCGGTGATGGCGGCCGCAGCGACTGGTCGAGGGGATCAGACGGCCGCAAGCGGTAGCTGCTGGCGCACGTAATCGCCGAACTCGCGAACCTCCAGTTCGCATCGGTATGGCTCAAGGTCGGCTTGTACCTCGACGATGCGCTGCAAGCAGCGGTGCGACGTGGTCCGCGCGGCATGGTCCACCGCCGCCCGGCCGGCGGCGCACGCTTCGTCGATTCGGCCAGCGGCCGCCAGCGACGAAGCCAGGAGCGCGGTGTCGATGGCGACTCGCCGTACATGTGTGGGGCTCAGCGCGGTGAGTGCGTCGCCCAGGTGCCGTTGGGTCTGCTGCGGTCGGCCCAGGTCGTGGAAGCAGTGGGCAATCTCGTCGGCAAGGTACGCCGGAGTGAAATACCGGATCCACGGCGGCTCGTCCTCGGGCTTGCTGCGGGCCAGTTGCCTCTCCGCGATTTCGAGGTGGATCAGACAGTCGCCTTCGCGTCCAAGGCGGGCGTGCGTCCGCGCCACCACGGCCTGTAGCGCGGCTCCCACGGCTGGCGTCGCCTGAGCCTCACTTCCTCGCACCGCCGTGAACGCCATCCGCAGCGCCGGCTCGGGGTGACCGCAGTGCAGCGCCAGGTGGCCAATGTTCACAGCGAGCAGATAGCTGCCGTAGAGGCGGTCGTCGACGGCCTGTGTCAGCCGTAGAGCGCGTAGGTAGCGACGCTGCGCGAGACCGTGGGCACCGGTGTCGACCGCCTGGTAACCGCACAGTTCGAAGAAGCCAGCCGCCAGTGTGTAGAGGCGCCGACCAATCGCTTCGGAGGCCGGGGAGTTCGCCAGCAGCCGATTCAGTTCCCCTTCGACGTACCGCTGCACCTGGGCATGGACTCGTCCGGCACCGTGGGTGTGGTCCAACTGCCGGAACATCGTCAGAGCGCTCTCAGCGGAGAAAAGGTCCTCCTCGCTAACCTGATCAGACGAGCCGGGTCGTCCGGGCACGGACAGGCGGGGTCCCGCCGGAGCGTTTAGCCACTCCAGGGCGGCGCGGTCGAGGACGCCTGGCTGGAACGGAACCCGGGCGACCATGTCAGCCAGCCCCGGCGCCTCCGCCGAGTGGGTGGGCAGCAGGCTGCTGACGCCGGCTGGGCCGGTCGGCGGTGCCGTCAGCTTGCCCGCGCTGGCCCGCTTCTTATCGAGAAGCGGCAGCAGGCGCGTCAAGGCGCCTCCAGCCGCCAATGCCTTGTCGCAGGCATCGACGAACTCCTGGGAGGGGAATCGGTCCGCTGTCTCAACCCGACGCACCAGGTCGGCACTGTATCGGATCATGGCGCCCAGTCGCGCCTGCGAGAGGTTGGCGCGCTCCCGCAGCCGACGCAGCTCGGCACCGAAATAGTGGCGCTCGGACAGGGACGAATCGAGTGCCCGCGGGGTCTGACCCATGACACCGCCTTCTCAGGTTGCTCGCATGCGGATGGCATTGAATAGCATGGACATCGCGCAGATAGGGTCACTCAGTGTTCAGCGTGGCGCAACCAAAAACGGCGAAACGGCCTGGATGCAGGACCGAACACCGCAGGCAGACCGCATGCGGACAACCACTTCGTCCGCATGCTGGGCGTTCAGGCCAACGACCTGATGGGCGAGTGTGTGGAGAACGGGGCGCTGGAGCTGCTCGTCAATCCGCCCCGGTTCTTGAATCGCGGGGAGGTGGCAGTGGGAGCGCGAGGCGACTCCATCCGCCGTGATGGTGACGGGTGCCAGGCGCGGTATCGGCCTCGCCACTGTGAGAGCGGTCATGAGCAGAGGAGCCCCCGTGTACGTGCTGGACATTCACATGCCCACAGACGCTCCGCGAGGAGACCAGGGCCCTTCCTGGCACGAGGTCGACGTCGCTGACGAGCAGCTGGTGCGATCGTTCTTCGCAGATCACGTGAAGCCGGGATCGTTGGGTGGGCTGGTGAACTCGAGCCGGCGCGACGTTTCGGTCCTTCCTTCCTCCGCGGCTCCTCGACTGGCCTCTGATCAGCTCACCACCCAACTCAGCGCAAGGGAGTTAGGAACGACGTGACCACTGCCGCCCGCGTACGCGCAACCTCGTACATCACCAGAACAGGCACGCTCGGACCCGAGGTCCTCGTATTCAACTACCCTTCGACGCCGGTAGCCGGCACCCATCTTCCTGGCGGCGGCGTCGAGCCCGGCGAACGACCCGATACCGCCGCGATCCGCGAAGCCCTCGAAGAGACCGGCATCCAAGGCTCTTTGCATCTGCTCGGAGTCGTCGGAGTGCAACAGGGCACCTACGACACCGGCGCTTCGCGCATCAGCATCTACTTCCACCTGGCCAGCGACGAACAACGCGACTCATGGGCGCACACCATGATCGGCGACGAAACAGCATGGGACACAGGCCTGCAGGTCGCGTGCCGGTTCGTGCCAATCGAGGCAGCTACCGAACTGCTACAAGCAAGCGGTCACGGACAAGAGCAGTTTCTTGAAACACTGACCGCCGACGGCGCTGCTCCGTCATCGGTTCCTCCAACCATGCAGCACAACAAGCTTACGACACCGCGCTTTTTGGCCCGGTCCGCTTCGATAGCCCGTTCCCCAGGCGCATGACGCAGTTCTTCCCGGAGGTGAACGATGGCAACGGAGCCGACGTTTGAGGACCTGCTCCGCTCCGCCCGCCGCAGCGCCCATCACCTGGAGATGAGAGACGCGTACGCGCTCAATGACGACTACCAAGAGTGGGCTTCGGGCAACCGGTTCGACCCTGCGCAGCGCTGGCCCTGGTGGATCGACCTTGTCTCCGCGGCGGTATCCCGTGGCGTGGACGTCCACCGGACGCGCATCGTCTCCGAACCAATCTCCCCGTACGTGCGGTACGAGTACGAGATCACCAGCGGGCACAACGTGAAAGCCGGTGAAACGGTGCGTTGGCTGCCTCGCCGGCAAGCGTCCGACCTGACACTGCCCGGTAACGACTTCTGGTTGTTCGACAGCACATCGGTCCTGTTCAACCACTTCGCCGGAGACGGGACGATGATCGGCGAGGAACTGGTCACCGACCCCGCCGTGGTGCAGCTGTGCGCGTCCGCGTTCACCGCCGCGTGGGAACGAGCCATCCCGCACGAGAGCTACCAGCCGGTCTGACGGCAGGCACTCGAGGCACCCGAACGTGACTTCAGCCTCCAGTGTCCGCCGAGCAAGAACTACCGCTACTCGACGAATCTGCAGGTCGCCATCGACGCCCACCTCTCGTGGTGGCCCTTGGCGACCCGCAGCCGGGCAACCGCAACGACCATCGTCTACCGCACCAGTGGTATCGACCAGAAGTTGGCCGAACGGGCCGGTCATGGCCGACGGCGCCTACCGCGGCAACCCTGAGGTGATCATTTCGTACCGCAAACCCGCCCGACGGCAGCGAGCTGCCCGACTGGAAGGCGGACCTGACAGGCAACACGCATCGTCCGGGCGCAGGTCGAACACGCCCTGGCCCGCTGGGGCGTCGTGCGGCGGCGCAAGAGCGCCGCGAACACCCTCGCGGCGCTCAAGTCGATCCGCGCCGCGCGGCCGGATGGGGCACCGATCTACGTGATCCTGGACAACCTGTCCTCGCACAAAGGCCTCAAGATCCGCAGGTGGGCTGCCCGGAACAAGGTCGAACTGCCCCGACCTACGCCTCCTGGGCCAACCCGATCGAGGCCCAGTTCGGGCCACTGCGCACCTTCGTCATCGCCAGCTCGAACCACCCCAACCACCCCGCGCTGACCCGGAAACTGCACTCCTACCTGCGCTGGCGCAACGCCAACGCCCGCCACCCCGACGTCTTGGCCTACCAACGCCACGAACGCGCCCGCATCCGCAGCGAACGCCAACAACGATGGGGCCAACCCGCCACCCGCGCAGCCTGACCCCAACACCGTGAACGCTCGTTATCGGGGCGGCTCGACGACGGTGGCGTGCTCGTGGCCGCTGATCTCACCGCCGCCAGCCAGCACCTCACCGAACTCGCTACATGGAGATGACCATGAGTCTGTTTCACGGAACCGTCGGCTTCTACCGGCAGTACCGGCCCGGCATCCCGGCGACCGTGGCCGACGTGTTGGATGCCGCGGTCCCTACCGGTATGCCGCGGCGCCTGCTCGACGTAGGTACCGGCACCGGCCTCGTGGTAGAGGCTCTGCTTGGTCGTTTCGATGACATCATTGCCATCGACAACGATCCAGACATGCTTGCCGCTGCCGAAGACGCGCTCCGCCCGCAGCTACCCGCCGATGCCCAGTTGCGGCTGCAGGAGGTCACGGCGGAGGAGTTCACGCCACCGGCGGGATGGCAGGCCGAGCTGGTGACGATCTGCCGGGCGTTCCACTGGCTCGACCAGGCTGCGATCCTGACCCGCTTGGACGCGCAGGTCAGCCCGGACGGCGCGGTCGCGATCTTCGGCGACAACAGTTTCTGGACCGCTACCAGCGACTGGAAGGCCGCAATCCGCGCGGTCATCCAGGACTTCCTCGGCGAGCAGCGCCGCGCCGGCGAACGCACGTTCCAGCATCACGACCGCCCGTACAGCGAGATCATGCGTGAGTCGCCGTTCAGCCAGGTCGAGGAGCACAGCGTGCCCGTCAACCGGACCTGGACCGCCGACAGCATCCTTGGGTATCTGCACTCCACCTCGTTCGCCGCGCCACAACTGTTCGGCGATCGCCTCGGCGAGTTCGACAGCGCCGTCCGTGCCGCCCTTGCCCGATACAGCGACACCGACACCTTTGCCGAGGACAACGAGTTCCTCATCCGCATCGGCCGGCGAGAACGAGCATGAACCGTTGGTACGGATCGCTCTCGGCGCCGGAGATCGCCACGCAGCTAACTGAGAGATCGGTCCTGTGCCTGCCGATCGGCTCGTATGAACAGCATGGCCCACACCTGCCCCTGCACACCGACACCGTCGTCGCCGCGCAGACAGGGGTTCACCAACCGCCTTATCAGACGCTACGGCAACCAACACTACCTCTGGGCGCTCCCCGCGCTTGCACCTGTGGCGTGGCCGGTACACCGAGCAGGGCCTACCAGGGCTGACCGACCGGCGCCAGTCCGGGCCGCCACCCCGGTTCACCCCGGCACAGGTAGCCGAGGTCAAAGCCCTCGCCTGCCAGCTACCTGCCGAAACGCACACCACTGTCGACCTGGAGCGGCCCCGACCTGGCCGCCGAAGCCGTCAGCCGGGGCATCACGGCAGCGATCTCCGCATCCACGATCCGCCGGATCCTGGCCGCCGACACGCTCAAACCCTGGCTGCACCAGTCCTGGATCTTCATCCGTGACCCGGACTTCACCGCCAAAGCCAGCCGGGTGCTCGACCTCTACGCCCGCACCTACCAGGGCATCCCACTCGGCCCGGACGAGTACGTCATCTCCAGCAACGAGAAGACCAGCATCCAAGCCCGCTGCCAACCCTGGCCTATGGGGCAGGGCGGCGAAGGTAAACCCGCGCGCCAAGGCTCCAAGAGGAGATGTCTGCCACCTCGAACCCTGTCGGCGCGAGGTCCGCAGTGGCTGCCGTGAGATCAGCCGCCGGCGGGGTTCTTTCCATGGCAACCACAATCTCATCGACGCAATCGAGGTTGTCGTGAAGAGCACCGCGATGGTGAGCGTCTACGGCGAGGATGGCGCGCGAGCCGGTGGCGTAGCAGTCCGAGAGCCACTGTCGGAGGTCGCTGGTCGGGTCTTCGGCCAAGGTGAAGTGTTTGGGTGCATGGCCGCCTGGTATTCCCTCCTCGATCGCCGTGCCGCTGAGCAGGAGATCTGCACTGCTGCGCAGATCCGCTGTTAGTCGCTCGTTGAGGTGGTGGCTGTCCTTGCCGAGGGCGTAGGCCCAGGTCAGGTAGGGGCGGCGGCGAAGGGTGGCGGTGAGCCAGGGGCCGAGGACGGTGAGTGTTTCGTCGGGTATCACGTTGGTTTCGACGTCGATGCCGTGGGCGGTGAGCACGGCGGCGCCTCCGTCGCCTCGGGAGGTCGGGTCGATGACGCTGATGACGACTCGGGCGATGCCGGCGTTGATCAGCTCTTGGCGGCAGGCTGGGGTTACGCCTATGTGGTTGCAGGGTTCGAGTGTGACGATGGCGGTGCCGCCTCGCGCTGCGGCGCCAGCTACGCCAAGGGCGTTCGCCTCGGCGTGGGCTTCTCCCTTGCGCCGGTGGTAGCCGGCGCCTACGGCCTTCCCGTGGCGGTCGAGGATGACGCAGCCGACGGGCGGGTTTGGGCTCGTGGTGCCCAGGCCGAACGATGACAGCATGATTGCCTGCCGCATTGCGGCCACTTCGGCGGCGGATGCCATCAGGTGGCCTCCTTGAGGTCGTTGAGGAAGGCGCGGACCTCCGGCAGTTGCTGGTGTCCGCTGACCGTAGTGCCCAGTTGCGCGAGTTGGTGCAGGATTCGTCGTGAGCCGGCTCGACGTGCGATCGGTAGTGCGTGGTGTGCCGTCGCCGCGGCCAGGTCGGGTTGGTTGGCTGCGGCGTGGGCTGCGGCTTTGTTCAGCAGGGCGGACGCGAAGTCTTGGCGGTGTTGCGGCGGGATCGTGGGAAGGGCTTCTTCCAGTACGGTGATTGCCTCGTCTGGTCGCTGCGCCAGGCGAAGGCATGCCCCGCGGTGCACTTCGATGTAGCCGCTGGTGCAGTAGGAGCCGTGCTCTCCCTCGGGTTTGCCGGAGCGGCGGTCCGCTGCCCAGCGATGTGCGTCGTCCAGCAGGCGCATGGCCGCGCGGTGCTCGCCTGTAGCGGCCATTGCGTGCGCGTGCTGGACACGAAGCGCTGCCCGCATCGGTCCGGGCAGCTTCTGGTCGTGGCGCAACGCCGCTTCGGCCTGCTCGACGGCTTGGGCGGGGTGTCCGCTTGTCAGCCGTTGTTGGCTGCTGCGGTAGGTGGCCCACGCAATCATGATCGGATCAGCGATCTGCCCTGCCCAGGCGAGCGCCTGTTGTGTCCAGTGGTTGCCTGCGGCGTGCTCGTTGAGGGATTGGTTGAGCCAGGCGGCGGATTCGGCGTACTGGGCGGCGAGGCGGACGGTGGCGGGGCGTAGCGCTTGGGGCACCTCGCGTAGAAGGTCCTCGATCGCGAGCAGTTGCCTGGTGACGCCCATTAGGGCGTACTCAGGGCCGAACATCTTGTCGTTCTGAACCAGGAGGTGCCACTGCTCGCGTAGCAGGTGGATGGTTTCGTCCCAACTGCCTGGTTGAGGCTTGAGCGCCTTTTCAGCGACGTACATCCCGTCGCTGCGTCGAGGGCTGTAGAGGTCGAGGTCCGAGTCGGTCGGGACGCCGAAGACCTGGCGCAGTGCTGCCCGGCGCGCTTCGCTGGGCCAGCGATGCTCGCCGCGCTCCAGCTTGCCGACCCACCGGAAATCGACGTAGTGGGCCGTGACATCACGACCGGGGTAGATCGCGTCGAGTGCGGCGTTGACGGCATCGGCCAGTTCGGTCCGGGACATGCGCTGGCCGGGGCGTATCGGCGAAGGCAGTCGTTGCCGGGCACCGTTGAGCATGGTGTTCGGCCTGATCAAGGTGTCCGGATGGCGAGGCACCGTCTCTCCCCTCGGCCCAGCTTGCCGGCCGTGCCGACTATGCCACCGACCGTCTAGATCATCCACCTCCCATGCCTCTGCGCCGGGAAGCGACACGGAGGTGACGGCGAAGTCGGACCGCAAGTCGGTATTCCCCGCCGTTGCACGCTGGGTGATCGTATGAGGCGTACTCGGTGAGGCTCGGTGCGGCAGCCGGCCGCTCGGGTTGTTCGGATGGAGCGGCCGTGATGGATGGGGAGAGTGGCGCGTACATGAGTGTCGACACGATGAGCAGTGAGGGCCTGCGTGACGCGATGGTCGACGAGCTGGTCGCTGATCATGCGGCCAAAGGGCTGATGATGCGTCCCGAGGTGGAGGCGGCGCTGCGGGCGGTGCCCCGCGATCTGTACACGCCGGGCGTCCCGGTGAAGCAGGCGTACCGCAGCGACACCGCCGTCATCACCAAGCGCCACGGAGATGAGACTGTCAGTTCCGTCTCGGCGCCGTGGCTGATCGCGGAGATGCTCGGTCAGGCGGCTGACGCCCTCGACGGCAGCTTGACGGGCCGCCACGTGCTGGAGATCGGCTCGGGTGGCTATAACGCATCGCTGCTACGCGAGCTGGTCGGGCCGTCGGGTTCGGTCACATCCGTGGACATCGACCCCGAGGTGACCGAGCGGGCCGTGGCATGCCTGGCGGCGGCGGGATACGGCGATGTCACCGTGGTATGCGCGGACGCCGAGCAGCCCATCGGTCCCAGCCGCCGCTTCGACCTGATGATCGTGACGGCCGGGGCGTGGGACATCCCCCCAGCGTGGATCGCCCAGCTCAGCGAGGGCGGCGTGCTGGTCGTGCCGCTGCGCACCTTCGGGATGACCCGGTCGTGGGCGCTACGCCGTGTCGGCGACCGGCTGGTCAGCCAGAGCCAGCGCCTGTGCGGGTTCGTGGCGATGCAGGGTGCCGGAGCGCACGAGGTGCGGTATGTCGACATCGCGGAGGGCGTCCACCTGCGGCTGGATGAGGGCCAGCAGGTCAGTCCGGAAGCCGTCGGCGGGCTGCTGTCGCAGCCGCGGGAGCAGGTGTGGGCCGGGGTGAGCCTGGCGCCACGTACCGTCCTGGCCGACTTGGACCTGTGGCTGGCGGCACGCCTTGCCGATGAGGTGGACCAGGTCGTGGTTCTCTCGGCGCAGCAGGAGGCCGTTGATGCCGACCTGGTCACCCCCGCGTGGCGGTTCGGTACGCCCGCCGCCCTGCACGAGGGCACGTTCTTCTACCGCTCGGCGCTGCGCTGGGCGGACGACCTGTTCGACCTGGGCGCGTTTGCTCACGGGCCCAACGCCGCTGCGGCTGCTGGGCGAATGGTGGCGCACATGCGCGCGTGGGTGGACGCTGGCACGCCCTCTCCGGTGGTGCACGTCCTGCCCGCACAGACTCCCGACGGCGACCTGCCGGCCGGGACGGTGTTGGACAAGCGGCACAGCCGCCTCGTCCTCACCTTCACCCCCGCATAGGAAGGAAAACGCAAGTGGAGACCACGGAACTCGACGAGTTCGACCTGGACATCACCCTGGTGGACTCCGGCCCCGCCGCCAGCGGGTACGCCACCAGCACCGACGACGGCTGCGGTTCGGGCAACACGGGCTCGAACGCCTGCACCGGCAAGTAACCGACCCTCACACCCTCTCCGGGGGCCCGGCGTCCGCCGACGCCGGGCCCCACTCTCGGTGGTGCATCATGTTTCCCACGGCTGGTGCGGCGCTGATCAGAGCCGCCGCCTACCCGAGCCGCCTGGTCCTGCCTGCCTGGCCGGACCTGATGTCCGATCGGCCAGAGCAGTGGCGGGAGTGGCTGAACCTGGCCTGGGCGCTTCCGGGGTTCGCAGCAGCCGTCGCCTCCGCCACACCGCAGCTGGCCGAACAGATCACCCGGACCGTGACCGGCGAGCCGATCCCGCACGACCGGCTCCGACGCCTGGTCGAGTCGGCGGTCCGGTACCTGCTGAGGTGGACAACCCGTGCGACACCGTTCGGCACCTTCGCCGGGGTAGCCCCGGTCGAATTCGGTGCCCGCGCGACGGTCCGGTGGGGCGAGGCGCACCACGCGGTCGTCCGCCCCGATGGGCAGTTCATCGCCGAGCACACCGCGCGGGCCGAGCAGGATCTGGCCACGCTCCGCGACGTCGCTGTGGTGACGAACTCGTTGGGGTACCGGCGCGGCGAGGTGTGGGTGCTGCCCTGCGCCCGCGCCGACGACGACCGCCGGTGGGATATCGAGATTCGCCTGACCAAGCCGGTGCAGGCGGCGATACAAGCGGCGAGTTCCCCGATCATCTTCGGCGACCTCGCCGCACGAATCGCCGGACCGGCGGCCACCGGCGTGGAGGCGGCCGAGCGGATGCTGGCCTCGCTGGTCCAAGCAGGCGTGCTGCTGTCGGCGCTGCGGCCGGCGATGACCGTCACCGACCCGGCCGCCTACCTGGCCCGCCACGTCCCGATATCCGATCCCGGCGATCGGGTCGCAGTCGACCTGCGTATCGACGCCTCGGTGACATTGCCACCGGCGGTGCTCCAAGAGGCGGGCCGTGCCGCATCGGCGCTGACGGCGGTGGCACCGCAACTGCCCGGATGGGCGGAATACCACAACGCGTTCATCCAGCGATGGGGTCCGGGTGCGGCCGTGCCAGTACGCGATGTCCTGAACGTGCTGGGCTTCCCCGCCGGATACCGAGGATCCACCCGCCGCGCACCCCCGGTGTTCAGCGTTCGCGACCGGCTGCTCGCGCAGCTTGCCCAGCAGTCGGCGCTGAACGGCTGCGCGGAGGTGGTCCTCGACGACGAGCTCGTGGACCGCCTACGGGGAGACGTCGATCGGCCGCCGATCCCGCACACCGAACTACGGTTCACCCTCGCCGCTGCGGCCCCGCAGGACTTGGACCGGGGCGCGTTCACGTTGACGGTGGTCAGTGGGGCCCGCCACGCGGGGGTTTCCGCCGGCCGGTTCCTGCACCTCCTCACCCGCGCCGAACTGGCGTCGTTCCAGCGCGTCTACCGGAACCTGTCGACAGCCTTGCCCGGCGCGGAAACGGTTCAGCTGTCCGGCCCTCCGCTGGACCCTCGCCTGGCCTCGGTCGCCCGGACACCGGAACTGCTGCCCGTCCTACCCGTCGGCGACTTCCACCCCGACCCGCCGTTGACGGTTGCGGACCTCGCGGTGACCGGCGACGGTCAGCGGCTGTGGCTGGTGTCGCGGACCACCGGTCGGCCGGTCGAGCCGCTGCTGCTCAACAGCGTGCTGCTGCCCGGTCTCCAGCAGCCGCTGATGCGGTTCCTGACCGAGATCTGGACGGCGTGGACGGCGCCCTGCAGCAGATTCGACTGGGGGCACGCGAGCGGTCTGCCGTTCCTGCCCCGCGTCCGGCGCGGTCGCAGCGTCCTGCATCCCGCCCGCTGGATCATCGCCCGTACGGCTCTCCCGCGCACGGCGCCCTGGCCTCAGTGGTGCGATGCCTGGCAGCGCTACCGCGAACAGCACCGGCTCCCGGACGAGATCCTCGTCGGCGACGACGACGTGCAGCTGCGTCTGGACCTGGACGACAACGCTCACCTGGCAGTGCTGCGCAGGCACCTCGATCGGCATGCCCGCACCGTCATGATCGAGGCCCCCGGCCCGGCAGGCTGGATCGGCGACAGGCCCGCCGAACTCCTCCTCACCCTCACTGACACTCCACCGGTCATCCGGCCAAGCCGACCGGCTCGGGCCGCGACCGCGCTACAGCACCGGCCCGGACAGTCACCGTGGCTGGAGGCTCGCCTGCACGGCCGGCTCGACGACATCCTCACCGACCTCGCCCGCCGGGCCGACAACCTCCTGGCCACGGGCTGGTGGTTCCTGCGGTACCCCGACCCCGAGCCCCATCTGCGGCTACGCATCCCACTCCACGACGCCGATTTCACTGGCACCGCCAGAGGCCTCGCCCAGTGGGCACAACAACTGGAGCACAAAGGCGTCCTGCACGACTACAGCCTGCACACCTACCGGCCTGAGACCCGCCACGGCGCCGGGCCCACCCTGGCCGCTGCCGAAGCGGTGTTCGCCGCTGACTCCCGCGCCGCGCTACAGCGGCTGACCGGAGACCGTCAGGCCACCACCGCCGCCGGAATGATCGCCATCGCCGACGGCTTCACCGGCGACGGCCTGCGCTGGCTCGCCGAACACGTCCCCCACCGCAGCGGACAGCGACTCGAACCCGCCCAGCTTGACCTCGCCCGCACCTCCTACTGTGACGATGGCCTGAACGCGGCGTTGGCCGCCTACCGGGCCCTGGCCGACGCCGACAGCCTCGACCTCGACCATGTGCTGGCCGACCTGCTGCACCTGCACCACGCCCGCATGATCGGCGTGGACACCGCCTCCGAACGGCACTGCCTCCGCCTGGCCCGAGCCATCGCCCGCACCAGCCAGGCAATGCCATGACGACAGCCGGACAGTCCCTCGCCGACGGCACGGCCGGCATCGCCCTTCTGCATCTGGAAACCGGCAACCGGCCTGCCGCGTACGCGGCACTGCGGGACGCCACCGCCAACGGCGTCAGCATCGCCGCGGGAGCCAGCCTCTTCTACGGCGCCCCCGCGCTCGCCTTCGTCCTCACCGCATCCGACCAAACGGGACTTGATCGAGCACGAACCATCGCAGCGGCCGGGACCGCCATAGTGACACGCCAGCAGCTGCAAGCGGCTCACCGCCGCATCGACTCACGCCGGCAGCCGCACTACGCCGAGTACGACCTCATCCGCGGCCTGACCGGCCTCGGCGTCGCCCTACGCCGCCTCGGCGACCACCACCTGCTCCGCCAGGTACTGGACTACCTGGTCCGGCTCACCGAACCAGTCAACGACCTTCCCGGCTGGTGGTGCTCCAACGGACCCGCCCGCAACCAGCCGCCACCACCGGGAGGCCACGCCAACCACGGCATCGCCCACGGCATCACCGGCCCGCTCGCGCTTCTCGCCCTCACCTTCCGCGACGGCATCACCGTCGACGGACACACCGAGGCGATCACCCGAATATGTCGATGGCTGGACACCTGGCAGCAGCGCACCGCCAGCACCACCTGGTGGCCGCAAACTCTCACCCTCGACGACCTGCACCGTGGTGTACCGGCGCAACAGCAGCCGCTGCGCCCATCCTGGTGTTACGGCACCCCCGGCATCGCCCGTGCCCAGCAACTGGCCGCCCTCGCCCTGCACGACGCCGCCCGCCAGCAGCTCGCCGAGATGGCGTTCACCGACTGCGTGAACGACCCCGCACAGATCCGCCGTCTCACCGACCGCAGCCTCTGCCACGGCACCGCCGGGCTCCTCGCCACCGGCCGGCGCATCGCCGCCGACGCCCTCACCCCGACAGCCCTCACCCCACTGGCACGCCTTCACCAGAACGCCGCCCCCGCCGCCGACGAACCCACCGGACTCCTCGACGGCACAACCGGCTGTCGCCTCGCGACCGCCACGGCCACCTCAACGTCGTGGGACGCCTGCCTCCTACTCAACTGATGAAAGGCCTCTCATGGAGGAAACGCCCTGGAAACAGGTGAACATCAGCTACCCCGGCCACAGCCGGCAAGAACGTGAACAGCAAGCAATCCCCCATCTCAGCCGCGTTCTACCCGACGCCGAGGCCGCTGGCCTGATCACCTCGTGGTGGTTCATGCGCAAAGGGCCATGGCGCATCCGCTACCTGCCCGCCACGCCGAACAACGACCCCGACCCGGTACGCCGCCTGCTCACCGAAACGGTCACCTGGACCAGCGACATCTACGAACCCGAGATCCACGCCTTCGGCGGCCCCGCCGCGATGGACGCCGCACACACCCTGTTCCACCACGACAGCCGCCACCTACTCACTTACCTCCACGACCGCCCTACCGACCGGCGGGAACGCTCACTCATCCTGTGCACCGCACTCATGCGCGCCACAGGACTGGACCCCAACGAACAAGGAGACGTATGGGCGCGAGTCGCCCAACGCCGCCACGAGCACCTCGCCTGGTCCCCTGCCCCGGACCCCAGCACCTGGGAAGCATTCACCGGCAAGGTCCGCCACCTGCTACTCGGCACAGCCCGCACCACCAGCGACTGGCAAACCGCGTTCGAGAACACCGGCACAGCCCTCCGATGCCTGCGCGAGACAGGCAAACTCACACGTGGACTACGCGCAGTCATCGCCGAACACGTGATCTTCCACTGGAACCGGATCGGGATACCGGCCAGAAGCCAAGCCACGCTCGCTCAAGCGGCCACGGAAGCCATCTTCGGCGAAGCTCTGGCGCCACCAGGGTAATGGTGGATATGTTCCCCGTTCAGCAGCGCGGTCCAGCCTTCCCGGCGATGACGCGGTGGACATTTGTCGGCGTACCGCTGAACGCGCAGCACAGCGTCGTGCGGATGGCGGAGGCCCATCCAAGCCTTCAACCGCCCGCGAGCCGGCCAGCGGATTCAGTGAGACCCACAGGAACAGGTGGGCAGCCATCGTGACGTTCCGTTACCAGCTAGTCGACATCGACGACCGCATGACACATCCGCTTCTGCCGATGAGCGCTCAGCTGATTTTGATGGTTGGAACCGATCCAATCGGCAATGCCCCCGACGGGCAATGGGTGGCGGCCACCATGCCTGGACATCCCTGGGGAAGCTGGGCTGTGTCTCGTGTGGCCGTGTCGAGGTGGCCACAGAATCGGCCGCATGGCTCACCATGGACACGCTCATTGGCATCGTGGGGTCCGGGCGCGGTGGATCGGTCTTGGTGCCACGTTCATACTGCTTGGGCTGCTCCACGGTTGGGCGTCAACGGGACGTTTGTTCTGTGCTTGCCGACGTCCCGGTGATCTAGTGGTTTGAGCACTCGCAGTCGGCGTTGAAGCACCTGTAACAACGAGGCTTGTCCCAGCAGTGCCAGCACGCGTCACTGGCGGCATCGTTGGTACGCAAAGTGTGGGGCGCCACGGCTTGCTCGTTCGTAAGGTCAACTGGATCATGACAGGTCTCGCAGGTTCCCACTTCGGCGATCTCGCGTCCAGTCGCAGTGTCCACCCTGCCATCTCCGGCCTGCCAATTGCCATACGACTCGGAAGGGTAACTGGGGTGGAGACGATCGACTCAACCCAGTGCTGACGCTGCCAAGTTGGTCATCAGACCTGCTTCGACAGACATAACAACGGTGACAAGCGTTGCTACCATCCGGCTCACCTTGCTCTCAGGACTCATTGCCGATACGGACACTGAGACAAGGGTTGAGATGCAAGCCAAACTAAGGAAAATCAGCACCACGGCCCAGTGGGTCAACACCGGGTTCAACCGACCGGCTCCGTGATCAAGGGTAGCCATGTCCGGCACATGCCGTCTCCTCCGTTCGGCTCGTTAGACGTCGAGGCGGCCTTGACGCTCGCTCACACTGCCCTTGAGTCGGTGACGGGTGCGGCAGCGTGCGCCTCGTGCAGGCAGGCTACCGGCCTGCCGCTTGACTCCTGACCGCATAGGGTCGCAGAGGCTCCGCTGCTCAAGGGCGACCGGTTTGTGGCCGTCGCCTGCGACGCGAAGCGCCTTTGACGGTGGAGGGGTGGCCGGACACCATGCGCGCCGCCGCACCCGGAGCTCGACGGCCGTGACGCGCTCTACGGCCGGACGCGGGCAGCTGGTGCACGTCGTCCAGGCCGTGCCGGTCGGCCGCCGGCCAAATCTTCCCACCCTCATAACCCACGGCTTGTCTGTGCTCGGCGCGGCCCGACTCCGCTGCTCCACGCCAGCCGACGGGCTGCCTGCGTGTCCGGGCCAAAGCGCCTGAGGTAACGCCGCCCGCTCGACCATGTCCGCTAACCTACGATCGCGACTGTGGTGGCAGCGAGCCGCCGACCTGGCCACGACGCGCACATCTGCCGCGATCCGCGCGCTACGTAGCGTGACGCCGGGCTTGCCGGTTTCTGTCCGGACGTGCCGTGGTGCGGATGTTGATCGTCGTGGGAAATCGGGGCATCCGGTACCGCATCAGCGGAAGTTGTTGCTTCCTGGTCGCTGGGTCGCGCCCCTGATCGGCCTCGGTAATCTACGGTCGTGCGATTCTTGGTAACCGGAGGCGCTGGCTACATCGGGTCCACGGTGACGACGCTGCTGATCGAGGACGGTCACGAAGTCACCGTGCTCGACGATCTGTCCTGCGGGCACGCCTCGGCCGTCCCGGACGGTGTCACGTTCGTGCGGGGCAGCGTGCAGGACACGGCCGAGGAGGTACTGGCCGCCCGCTCGTATGACGGGGTGCTGCACTTCGCCGGCTTCATCCAGGTAGCCGAGAGCGTCGCCGAGCCGGAGAGATACTGGAACAACAACGTGGCGGCCACCATCAAACTGCTGGAGGCGATGCACCGGCACGGCGTCCCCCGGCTGGTCTTCTCCTCCACCGGCACGGTCTACGGCGACACCGCACAACTGCCGATCACCGAGTCGGCGCCGATCGCCCCGCTCAACCCGTACGCCGCCACCAAAGCCGCAGTCGACACGATGCTGACCGGGTACGCGACCGCCCGGGACGTCGCCGCGACCTCGCTGCGCTACTTCAACGCCTCAGGCGCGTTGCTGCGACCACACGGCAAGTCGTGCGGCGAACGCCACGACCCCGAGTCACATCTGATCCCCCTCGTCCTCGAGGTGGCCGCCGGTGAACGCGAGTTCCTACCGTTGTACGGCGACGACTACGACACCACCGACGGCACCTGCGTCCGCGACTACATTCACGTCGCCGACCTTGCCAGCGCGCACCTGCTGGCACTGGCCAAGACACGCCCCGGGGAACATGCCGTCTACAACCTCGGCAACGGTCTCGGCTACTCGAACCTGCAGGTCGTCCAGGCAGTACGCGACGTCACCGGCCATCCCGTTCCCGTCAAACTCGCACCCCGACGACCCGGCGACATCGTCACCCAGGTCGCGTCATCCGCCAAGGCAATGACCGAACTCGGCTGGCGCCCGACGCGCCCCGACCTGCACGACATCGTGGCCGACGCATGGGCGTTCCGCTCGTAATCTTTTTCCTTCATGCACGCTTCTGCCGCGACCGGGGCCAGTTGGGGCGCGATCGCGTCGCGCAGTTTGTGGATCACGGTTTTGAGTTCGTCGCAGTTGAGCCAGTCCGGTTAGAAGCGTCCGAGGTTGAGTGCGTTTTGCAGGGCTCGCACGGTGGTCGGTCCCCAGAGCCCGTCGACTGTAAGTCCGGATCCGGTCATCCGGTTCAGGTGACGTTGCACCGCGCTGACGGTGGAGGCACCCATTATCCCGTCGATAGCGAGGCCGGCGCTGGACCAGGTGTTGAGGTGGTTCTGCAGTGCACGGATCGAGGCAGGTCCCCATTGCCCGTCCACGGTGGCGCCGATGGCGCGCTGCGTGGCGGCGATGGTAGCAGGCCCGAAGTCGCCGTCGACGACAATCCTCGCCCCCTCGTCGACATGCCCGTTGTAGGCGGCATCCGTCTGCGGGCCCCAGAACCCGTCGGCGTCGACACCTACCTTGGTTTGGAGCCAGCGTACGCCCGCCTCGGTCACCGGGCCCCACATGCCGTCCACCGTCAACGGTGGGGTGCGACCGAGGTGGTTGACCGCGTTCTGTTGGTATGTGATGGACCGTACGGTGGTCATGCCGCCGGCGGACGTATCGCCCGTGAATCGCTTGTACGCTGCCTCGGTCTGCGGACCCCAGAGCCCGTCGGCGTCGACACCTACCTTGGTTTGGAGCCAGCGTACGCCCGCCTCGGTCAGCGGGCCCCAGATGCCGTCCACTGTCAGCGGTGGCGTTCGACCGAGGCCGTTGACCGCCCGCTGCTGGGCGGCAACGGTGCGTACCGAGGTCATGGCACCGCCCACGCCATCCGTGCCGTCAGTGATGGGCAGGTCAGAACCCTGCATCCCGCCCTGCACCCAGGCCCGCAGCGCTGACCCCGGGCACTCAGTGGATTGTCCGGGCAGCCCACCGTGCCAGGTTTTGTCCAGCGTACGGCCGCACAGACGGTTGGCGTATTGGTAGAGGGCACGGATCGCCGCAGCGGTCCGGGAGGTGGCCTCGCCATCCCTGCCAATGAAACAGACACCCAGATGGGTCGTGTTGTAACCGGTGGCGTGCGCGCCCTGAATCGACCAGCCGCGCCCTTCGTAGATCTGGCCGTTGCGGTCAACGAGAAAGTTGTACCCGATGTCGTCCCAGCCCTGGGAGTCCATGTGGTAGTTCTGGATCTGCCTCGGGGTCTGGGTAGATGGGCCGGCCGAGTAGTGCACGGTGAACCCGGTGCGACTGCTCAGCTGCACCTGTTCCGCGTTGCGGGGCGGCCGGGCTCCCCACTGGCTACGGGGGATGATGGTGACTCCGCTGCCGGGATCGGGGTCGGCCGGTGGCGGTTCGAAGGATCGGTTGAGCACATACGGGTAGAGGTTGCCTGGGCATTCGGTGTTGAACAGGTTGCGGTGTCCCTTGATTTCCGTTCCCGCGTTCTCGTGCTGACGCAGGTGCCCGATCAGGTCGCGGATCGAGGTGACCATTGCCTGGCTGGGCTGGTCCCCCGACACGATCATGCCCATGACGGCGAAGTAGTTCTTGTTCGCACCAGGCGTCTCGGTGCCGTTGGCCGCTGACCGGACCCTCGCGCCCCGTCCCTCGAAGACCCATCCGTGCTGGCAGACCAGGTAGTTATAGGGAATGTCGTCATATTCCTCCTTCCCCGCCAGCTTCTCGAAGAACGACCTGTTCATGGTCTCGTCCTGGATGTCCCAGACCTGCTGGTAGCAGTCCTGGTGGTTAGCCTTCGGGAACCCGCTGCCTGGCCCGTGGTGGTGGATGACCACCCCACCCAGCCAGGGCGTCCACGGATCGGTGATCGGTTGCTTCGGCGGTACTGCGCGCCAGGCAGAACGGGGAACGATGTAGACCACGGCTGTCTCTCCGATTGTCGGTGGAGGGGACGGATGATCGGAAGCAGGTCAGGAGCCGATCACGCCACCGCCACGGCGGCGGACGGCGTACGTGACCGGATCGGGCCGAGCGGCGTGCCGCCGGCTGTCCGTAGCTGACCACCGCACGCTGACGTACAAAGAGCGCCGGTCCGGAGCGAGGACCACTGCGGTGATTTCCCTGCCGCGAGGGACGGTGAGGAAACGTCGGACCTCGCCAGTCATTGGATCGGCGGCGAGCACCGCGTCGTTGCCGAACGCGCGGTACACCGGTTCCGGCAGGTCGTGCTCTGTGCCCACCAGTGCCGTCCTGATCCACAGTCGACCATCGGGGTCGACGGACAGCCCGCGCGGACGGCCGAAGAAGCCGACGTCGCCTGCCCCCATGGCGGCGGCGCCTGCGGAGTCACCGAGCCATGCGGTGACGTCCCACCGGAAGGCTGTCGCGGTGGCATCGCCCGCGTTCTCCCGCCACCGCAGGACGTGGCCCCATGGAGGTGCATCCAGTTCCCGATCTGGCCCCGCCTGCCCAGCCTCGGATGTTGGTTGGCAGCGGGTGGTCCGGGTGCCGCCCGCAATGGCGCAATAGGCGCTTTCTCCCCGCGGGTCGACCGCAACCTGCTGCGGGCGTCCCAGCGGCGTTGCACCGAGCGCGTCGGCGGCCAGCCGGGTACGCAGTAGGACATCGGCCTGGTCCCGCCAGCCGTTCTCAACCGTCAGCAGGCCGTGCCCATGCACCAGCGGCAGCCAGTGCCCCGACCCGTCTGCGGCGAACTGGGCGACGTGCAGCACGCCATTGTCGAGAGGACTGCGGCCACGGGCCCGTTCCCGCCGCCATGTGTCGGCTCCGACAAACTTGTAGAGGTAGCCGCCGTTCTCGTGGTCGCCGCTGTAGACAACTACCCGACCCTCGCATTCGACGGCCGTCGCCCCGACGGGGTTGAACCGGCCCAAGGCGGTCCGCTTCACAGGGGCGCAAGGGGTGCCGTCGGGGTTGATGTCGAGCTCTACCACCCAACCGTACCGGTCGGCTTCTGAGGGATCGGCGCCGAGGTCGAGGCGGGGTTGCGCCCCGGAGCGGGCACCGCCTGGCAGGCGCGGGCCAAGACCGTACCGCAACTCGGTCTCCGTGGGTCGCCAGTCGAGGTCGCGGACGTCGAACCAGCGGTGGAACCCCTCCTCACCCGCAAGGTACGACCCCCATGGGGTAGGTCCCGAGGTCGCGTCGGTCAACGTCGCGGTCACCGGCAGCCTCCCGCGTACGCCGCGAACTGGACCGGCGAAGGCGGCTGGGCCGCTACCGGTCAGCCGGGCATCGCGAGGCGGATCGAGGATCGCGTTCGGCGCTCCCTCCAGCGATGCCTGCGCCGACACCCGGAACTGGTAGCCGGCCGGAACTCGTACCGACGTGGCGTCATTCACGGGCACCGAGGGGAAGCCGAGCAGGGCGCGGCCGGGCGCCGGGAGTGGCGCAGAGGCGAGAGCTTCGCCTCCCGGCATGGCCAGCCACGCCGCCGCCGACGCCAGGCCGACCAGAGCCGTCCGTCGTGAGACGACATCGGATTGTCCAGCTGGGATGTGCTGCTCTTCCCGCATGCGTGTCTCCTCGGCCGTACGTGCGCAAACTGTGTCGGTCAGTGGTCTGTGCGGTGGAACCGGTCGTGGCGCGCTTCGCGCTACTGGGGGCTACTCTGGCCGGTTGGCAGAGCCGGGTCCACGCTTTGCCTTGAAGCGCAATGGCGCAGCGCGGGTCAGGCCGGGAGCTCGCCGTTGAGCAGGGCGATGCCCAGCCCGGTGGTCCGGTGCCACACCGAGCCACCGTGCCGCTGGGTCTCCATGAGCCCAGCGCCGCGCAGGACAGCGGTGTGACGACTCACCACTGGGTCCGCTACGCCCGTACGCCGGGCCAGCTCTCTGGTACTGCCACCAGCAGCCGCCTCGGCCAAAATTGCCGCCCGGGTTTTGCCGAGAAGGGCGACGACAGACGGTGCTCCACTTTGCTGCCCCGCGGGAGCGCGGCAGAGGCTGAGGCTGAGCCGCGGCGCGAGCGGGTAAACCAGGACGGGCGGCTTGTTGACGTCCAGCAGAGTGATCGGTTGTATTCGGCAGAAGAAGGACGGGACCAGCACCAGTCCTCGCCCCTGTAAGTAGATGTCCTGCTCCGCGTAGATCGGTATCTGCAGCACCGGAGCTTGCCAGATCACCCGGGGGTGCAGGCTGGCGAGGAGCTGGTCGACCCCACCGGCCAGCAGTGCGTGCCCCCGGCGTGCCCGGTCCGCCTCGGCCTGCACCCGGAGTGCGTTCTGGTATGGCGCCAGGGCCAGCTGGTAGTAGGTCACGAGTGCGGTTTCGAGACGGCGTAGCGCGGGAACCTCACCGGCGCCGAGGGCGCTGGCCCAAGTGCTGGCTGCGTTTGCCTTCGCCAACACCTTGATGTTCGCGCTCAACTCCCGTCTTGGAGTGGACAGTACCCGGTCGACCAGAACCTCGAATTCGGCGTCCGCTCGTCCCGGCGTGAGGAAGTCGGGTGAGTATCCCCAGGGTCGGGCCAGCTCCGCGAGCAGGCGGACTGAGGCGGAGCCGGCAGAGCGAACCTGCCTTCGCCACTCCCCGAACAGCACCGAGGTGCCGCGCTCCTGAAGCACATGGAGGCTGAGAAGCACCTCCCACAGCGGGTCAACGTCGTCGGCGATCGTTACTCGCGCCAGATCTTCGCCGGTAAAATGGATGCGCAGCATTTGCCCCCCGCCCGACACGCAAGCATGCTGCTGGTGCCGTTCCCCGTACGACCGCCAGGCCACTGAGAGAGCAGAGCCGTCAGATTGGCGTCCGCCTTCGTCCGGATGCTCACAATGGCGGCTTTGCTGGTTGTGCCGGAATACCATACATCACTATCAGTAGGTTCGGTGCGGAGACCGCGACCGGACTGCAGCACCCAGCTCGGATTCGCCACCTGGAAGCCGGCGATGAGCTTGGCCCGGTTCGGGCTTCGGCGGGTGGCGATTAGCCGCTCGGCGCCACCATGAGTTGGCCCGCTTCGCCGGTTTTACCGCATTCCTTCTTGGTCGGCGCCATTGCGCTGCAGCGCAAACGGTGGAGATCGTCTGTCCATCAACAGATCATGGAGCACGAACCCCATCAGCACCCCGGTGCTGCTGGTTCGGGGCAGCCGGTCCGGCGTGCCGACCGGGGCCACTACCACGCGAAAGGGCGAGTCATGTTGGCTCTTCGAACTTGAGCGGGGTTCGCGGCTGGGCCGACCCGAGAGTGAGGGGCTCGCAGCTCGTCAGTGATCATCGGAGTGTCTAGTTCGGATG
>NZ_JBEZFI010000034.1:0-66461 GCF_040649295.1 Micromonospora sp. NPDC048999
TGCACGATCTGGTCAGCGACACCATCGACGCCGACCTGCGCTGGCGGGACCCGCAGGGATACGCGGAGATGCACCGCAAGGTGGGTACGTCGGCGCGCCGAGGTCGGCGTCGCGGCCCACCGATCGTGGTGCTGACCGAACACCGTCTAGTGAGCGGGCACCGCCGGCCCGGAGTCGGTCACCCAGTCCGGATGGGCGGCGACGAACGCGTCGACGGTGTCGTCCCGGACCGCCTGCAGCAGTTGCAGGCTGGTCGGGCTGAGAATCTCGGCGCTGCCCACGCCCGGCACGGTACGGCTGTTGAACGTGCCGTTGTTGGTCTTGATCGTGGTGATCGAGTCGGGGCGGATCCCCGACATGGCGAAGGCCCAGTCCTCCAGCGGGAGGCCGCCGTCGTCGACGGTCATGGCCTGGCCGACCGCCGACAGCAGCCCCGGCAGCTTGGTCGGCGAGTTGAGGCCCTCGGTCACCACCTGGCGCAGCACCGCCTTGATGAACTGCTGCTGGTGGCGCTGCCGGCCGTAGTCGAAGTCCTTGTTCGCCAGCAGGTCCCGCTGCCGGACGAAGTCCAGCGCCTGCGTCGGGTCCAGGCACTGGTTGCCCTTGGCGTAGACGTTCGGGGTGACCCCGGGGATGCGCTGGTTCACCGTGCCGTCGGGGTTGATCTTGTACGGCGCCGCCCGCTCGCCGGTCTTGTCGTCATGCCCCACGTGGATCGAGGTCGTGGTCTCGTCGACGTACATGCAGACCTGACCGAGGACCTGGACGATCTTCTTGAAGCCCTGGAAGTCGATGATCGCGCCGGCGTCCGGAGTGATTCCGGTGAGGTCGCGAACGGTCAGCGCCAGCAGCTCGAAACCGTGCGACGTCGCCGACGCGCCGGTGAGCCCCCGGCCACCGAACGCGAAGGCAGCGTTGATCTTGTTCTGCCCGCCGCCGTACGACGTCGCGCCGTTGTCGTAGGCGGGGATGGTGACCAGCGAGTCCCGCGGCAGCGAGACCAGGTACGCCTGGCTGTGGTCCGCCGGAATGTGCAACAGGATGATCGAGTCGGACCGGACGAGCTCGCTGGCGTCCTGGTTGGGGCGGGCGTCCACCCCGACGAGCAGAATGTTCTTCGCCCCCGTGATCGTCTGGTGCTGACGTGAGGCCGCGGCGGCGCCGAGCAGGTCCTGCCGGGTGATCTTGCTGGTCGCGCTGTGCAGCAGGAACGCGCTGCCACCCAGCGCCACGGCGCTGAGCGTCGCCAGCGTGGCGCCGACGGCCACGCACCACCGGGCCCAGCGGGGCCACGGCCGACGGGCCGGCCGCCGGGATCCTGCCGGCCCGTCGCTCGGCTCAGAGACAGTCGTGCTGGCGTACGACACGTGACTCCTTTGAGTAACCGGGGGAACACAAGTCGCTCCAGGCTATGTCGGCCGCGATCCGGCGGACAGGTCGCCGGCTGTGAACTGCCTGGTAGGGCGGCTGCCCAGGCCCCGCATCCGGCCACACACGGGACGGCCCGCCAGGTAATGCCACTACTCCGGACGGGCCCCTGTGGGCCGGGTCACAGCGGTGGGATCACGCGCAGCGCCGCCGGCACGCGCACGGAGGGTCAGCCCGCCAGCCAGGCGCGGATCTCCGCGCCGTGTTCGTCCAGCCCGGGTGGCGGCAGGTCGTAGCGCGGCGGGGTCGCGGACAGGCCGATCGGGTTGCGTACCCCGGGCACGCCGTCGACGGTGACGACGGGTTCGAGCCCCAGTTCGCCGGCCAGGGCGACGCCGCCGTCGACCGTGTTGATCGGGCTGCACGGCACACCCGCCGCGCGCAGGTCGTGGAACCACTCGTCGCTGGACCGCCCGCGCAGCCGCGCCACCAGGAGCGGACGCAGCAGCTCGCGGTTGGCGGTGCGGTCCTGGTTGCGGCGGAAGCGCGGGTCGTCGGCCAGCCCCGGCAGGCCGAGGACCTGGCACAGGGTGCGGAACTGCCCGTCGTTGCCGGCGATCACGACGAGTTCGCCGTCGGCGGTGGGCAGCGGCTCGTACGGGAAGATGCTCGGGTGGGCGTTGCCCATCCGGAACGGCACCGTGCCGGCGGCGACCTGGGCGCTGCTGTGGTTTACCAGGCCGGACAGGGCCGAGGAGAGCAGGTTGACCTCGACGTGCTGGCCGACGCCGGACTGCTGCCGGTGGTGCAGGGCGGCGAGGATCCCGACGGCCGCGTGCAGCCCGGCCAGCACGTCGAACACGGCGACCCCCGCCTTGTACGGCGGCCCGTCCGGTTCGCCGGTCAGGCTCATCAGCCCCGCCGCCGCCTGGACCATCAGGTCGTACCCGGGCAGGTCCGCGCCGGCCGCCGTCCCGAAGCCGCTGATCGAGGCGTAGACGATGCCGGCGTTGGTGGCGGCGACGGTGTCGTGGTCGAGGCCGAAGCGGCGCAGCGCGCCCGGCCGGAAGTTCTGGACCAGGACGTCGGCGCGCCGGGCGAGCCGGTGAGCCAGCGCCAGGTCGCCGGGGTCGGTGAGGTCCAGGACCACCGAGCGCTTGTTGCGGTTCACGCCGAGGTAGTAGGTGGCGATCCCGTCGCGGACCGGCGGCATCCAGGTGCGGGTGTCGTCGCCGCCCGGCCCCTCCACCTTGATGACGTCGGCGCCGAGATCGGCGAGGAGCATCGTCGCGTACGGGCCGGCGAGGATCCGGGAGAAGTCGGCGACGAGGATCCCGCGCAGCGGCCCGGACCGGTCCTCTCCCATCGCAGCCCTCCCCGGTTGCCGCCCAGCCGGCACCACCGTACCGACGGCCCGCCGTCGGCAGGGATGCGGGCCGGTCGATGACATTCCGTTCATCAACGGACCACGGACACGCGACGCCGACCAGAATCGCAGCCGTGAGCGGATGGTCACGCAGAGCCGTAGCAATGCTGGGTGCTGTCATCACCGTGGCGGCCGGTCCGGCCCCGGCTGCGGCGCACGGTGGCGGCCAGCAGATCCCCGACGCGGCCTACTACCGGGCCGATCTCGGCGCCGTCACCCCGCAACCGGCGGGTATTCGGGTAGGCGTCGACCGGGGCGGTGAGTGGATCGAGATCACCAACTCCGGGTCGGACGAGGTGATCGTGCTCGGCTACAGCCGGGAGCCGTACCTGCGGATCACCGCGACGACGGTGCAGGAGAACCAGCTGTCGCAGACGACGTACCTCAACCGCAGTCTGTTCGCCGACGCCCTGCCGGCGGGGCAGGATCCGGGTGCGCTCGCGCCGGCCTGGAAGACCATCGGCGCCAAGGGCACCGCCCGCTGGCACGACCACCGCATCCACTGGATGGGGCAGGCACGGCCACCGGCGGTCGAGGCGGACCCGGGACACCCGCACCCGGTCGGCGACTGGACGGTGCACGCGACGGCCGGCGGGCAGCCGTTCGCCATCACCGGCCAGCTGCGCTGGCTGGGTAAGCCCGACGAGGCCGGCGCCCGAATCCCCCAGTGGCTGCTGCTCACCCTGGAGGCGATGGGCATCGTCGTCCTGCTGGGCGTCGGCCTGTGGGCGCGACGCGGTCGCCGGGGTACGGACCGGGCGGCAACCCCGGCCGGGGTCACCACGCCGGACGGCGCCGGCGCGCAGGCCGGCTGATCCGGCGCGCGCGGTGGACGCCGGCGGACCACCAGGCCGGCCCCGGCCTCGGACGCGCCGCGCCAGCCCGGTCCGCGTGTCCTTCTCGGACGGCGCCCGTTGTACGGAACGTGCAGGCGAAAGGATCCGCCGTCGCGACGAGCCCCACGGCAGGACCCGCCCGACGGCAGGTCGAGTGGGCCCGACGCGAAAACGACCGACGGCGGCGGGCGTACGCCGCGCAGGCCGAGGCCTGGCGCCGGCACGAGGACCATCTCGTCCGGCTACGAATCGAGGCCACCGGGTTCCTCGGGTGCACGCAGCCACGGGCCGGCCTGCCGACCGAACTCGACCACGACGAGGTCGTCTACCGCATACTCCCGGCCGCGGAGCTGGTCGAGGCCGCGGCCCGGCACCTCACCGGGTTACCCGCGCCGGGGCTGACCGTCGCGGTGGCCACCGTCGCGGAGCCGGGGCGGGCGCTGCCGGCGGGCCTACGGGTCGTCGACGCCGGCATGGCCGTCGTGACCGACCGTCGCGTCGTCTTCGCCGGGCGAGACGGCCGACGCGAGTGGACGTACGCCGGCATGTTGGGCCCGGGGCACCACCCCGACCTTCCGATCACCCTGCTGCACGGCGCGCAGGGCCGCCGACCGGCCGGGTTGCGGATCCCGGCGGCCACCGCGGTGAACACCCGCTTCTACCTCACTCTCGCGTTCGCCACCGCCACCGGGGCCCGCGCGGCCATCGTCTCGCAGCTCGACGCGTTGCTGGCGGCCCACCGCGCCGCCCGGCCGACGCCACCGCCGGCGGTGACGCCGGAGCAGGCTCCACTCCCCCTGCCACGTCCCGGGCGGGTGACGGCAGCCGCCGCCGTCCTCGTCGTGGTGCTGTTGGCGGCGCTGACCACCGGCCCGGTCCCGGCAGCTCCGGCCGACCTGCCGTACCGGGCGCAGGCGTCGACGGGCGGGAGCGCCGCGCCCCCGAACACCGACCGGGCCACCGGCAGCGCTGACCCGAGCCCGCCCACCGACCCGCCGGACGGTCCGGGGTCGCGGCCGGCGCCGGCCACCACCGCGATCCGGCCCGTGGCCAGGGCCGCCGCGGGTGAGCCGGTCACCCAGCCCGTGACCGGTCGAGGCGCCGTTCCGGCGACACCCGGCACGGCCACCACGCCCGCGCCGACCGCTCCGTCCGGGCCGACCGCGACACCCACCGCGCCCGCGCCGACCGCTCCGTCCGGGTCCACCGCGACACCGCCACCCGCGACGGACCCACCGACCACGGAACCCGCCCCGAGCACGGCACCCAGCCCGGCACCGCCGGCGCGAAGCGCCTGCCCGGAACTCCTCCGGCTGCCGCTGGTCGTGCCGCTGCTGTGCTCCCTGACCGGCCCGTGATCGGGGGTCAGTGGCGGCGGCGGGCCAGGACGCCGACCGCCGCGGTGGTCAGGCCGGCACCGGTGAGGCCGGCGGCGGTGACCAGCCGGTGCCGGGACAGCCAGGCCTGAGGGCTGTGCTGGTGCGCCCGGCCGGTGAAGCTGCCCCGCGCGCCGTAGTCCCGGCCCTGCGGGCCGTCCGCCGGCTGCCACAGGTTGACCGCCCGGTCGTGGTCGGCCGGCCGGTCGGTCTGCTGGGACCGGTAACCGGTCCGGCCGAGGTAGCGGTCGAGCAGGCCGGGGACGATCCGGTTGCCGAGGATGGTCAGCACGGTCGCGACGCCCACCCAGTACTCCCGGCGTCCGGGCCGGTCGGCGGCGCCGACGATGGCCCGGGCGGCGACCTCCGGCTCGTAGATCGGCGGCACCGGTTGGGCGTGCCGGGGCAGCCGGGACAGCAGCCAGTCGAACTGCGGGGTGTTGACCGCGGGCAGGTGCGCCATGGTCACCTTGACGTTGCTCTTGTCGTGCATCAGCTCGCAGCGCAGCGCCTCGGTGAACCCGACGATGGCGTGTTTGGCCCCGCAGTACACGGCCTGCAACGGGATGCCCCGGTACGCCAGCGCCGACCCGACCTGGACGATGGTCCCCCGGTCCCGGGGCACCATGTGGTGCAGGGCCACCCGGGTGCCGTGCACGTAGCCGAGGTAGGTGACCTCCGTGGCCCGGCGGAACTCCTCCGGTCGAACCTGCTGGAACGGGGCGAAGACCGAACTGAACGCGTTGTTGATCCACAGGTCGATCGGCCCGAGTTCGGCCTCGATCCGTTGGCCGGCGGCCACCACCTGGTCGTAGTCGGCCATGTCCACCTCGACGGGCAGGGCGCGACTGCCGGCTGCCCGTACCTCCTCGGCTACGGCGTCGAGGCCGGTGCGTCCCCGGGCCAGCAGCGCGATGGCGATCCCGCGTCGGGCGAGCAGGCGGGCGGTGGCCCGTCCGACCCCGGCGCTGGCCCCGGTGATCACCGCCACCTGTGCGTTCTGTCGGTTCCGGCTCATCTCATCCCCCGACGTCGTCCGTCCCGTGCAGGGGCTGTACCCGGGCACGGGCTGGTCGAACCGGAAGCGTTCGGGCTCCGGGCAGGTGTGGGCCGGCCGGCGACGGGGTAGGCGCGGCGGGAGGTGGTGCCGGTGGGACGGGACGAGCGGTCGCCCGGGTCGACGACCCGGGACGCCCACGAGCCGACCGTGCTACGCGAGTACGCCCTGCTCGCCGACGGTCACCGGGGCGCCCTCGTCGGGCCGGACGGTAACGTGACCTGGCTCTGCGCGCCCGGGTGGGCGGATCCGCCCGTGTTCAGCAGTCTGCTCGGCGGTCGGGGCGACTACCTCGTGACACCGGCGAACCGGCGGTTCGTCTGGGGCGGCTACTACGAGCCGGGCTCGCTGGTGTGGGTGAGCCGCTGGGTGACCACGGACGCGATCATCGAGTCCCGCGAGGCCCTGCTGTTCCCCGGCGAGGAGCGGCGGGTGGTGCTGCTGCGCCAGATCCACGCGGTGGACCGGGAGGCGGTCGTCCACGTCCGGCTCGATCCCCGCGCCGATTTCGGCCGCGAGCCGGTGCGCGAGGTGCGCCGGGACGGGGCGTGCTGGCGGGCCCGTACCGGCGACCTGTACCTGCGGCACAGCGGTGGGGAGCGGCTGCGGCCCACCGCCGACGGACTGCTCTGCGGCGAGCTGACCATCCCGGCCGGCGGGCGGCACGACCTGCTGCTGGAGATCGCGACGCGGCCGCTCGACGCCGAGCCACCCCGGCCGGACGAATTGTGGCGGACCACCGAGCACACCTGGGGGGTGTCCGTGCCGCCGCTCGCCGGCGGGCCCGCCCAGCGGGACGCGGTGTTCGCGTACGCCGTGCTACGTGGCCTGACCCGGCCGGGTGGCGGCACGGTGGCGGCGGCGACCATGGCGCTGCCCGAGCGGGCGCTCGCCGGCCACAACTACGACTACCGCTACGCCTGGGTGCGGGACCAGGCCTTCGCGGGCCAGGCCGCCGCCCTTGTCGGTCGGTATGAGCTGCTGGACGACGCGGTCGCCTTCCTCACCCAACGGGTGCTCGCCGACGGCGACCGGCTCGCCCCCGCCTACACCGTCGACGGCAAGCCGGTGCCGCCGCAGCACGGCCTGGAGTTCCTGCCCGGCTATCCGGGGGCGTCGCCCCGGGTCGGCAACTGGGTGCGGGAGCAGTTCCAGCTCGACGTCTTCGGCGAGACCCTGCTGATGCTCGCGGCCGCCGGACGGCACGACCGGTTGGACGACGCCTCCTGGCGGGCGATGGAGTTGGCCGCGCGGAGCATCGGGGAACGCTGGCAGGAGCCCGATTCGGGCGTCTGGGAGCTGCCGGCCCGGCAGTGGACGCATTCGAAGCTGATCTGCGTGGCCGGGCTGCGGGCGGCCACCCGGATCGCACCGCCCGGGTTGGCGGGGCGGTGGGAGGCGCTCGCCGACACGATCCTCGCTCACGCCGGGGCTCACGGCCTGCACCGGTCGGGACGGTGGCAGCGGGCGTACGACGACGAGCGGGTCGACGCGGCGCTGCTGTTCCCCGCTATCCGGGGGGCGCTGCCGGCGGGGGATCCGCGTACCGAGGTGACCCGCCGGGCGGTCCTGGCCGAGCTGGGACGCGAGGGCTACCTGTACCGGTTCCGTCCGGACAGCCGCCCGCTCGGCGACGCGGAGGGCGCCTTCCTGCTCTGCGGGTTCGCCGCGGCGCTCGCCACCTGGCAGGCCGGCGACGCGGTGGGCGCCACCCGGTGGTTCGAGCGCAACCGGGCCGCGTGCGGCTCACCGGGGCTCTTCACCGAGGAGTACGACGTGCAGCAGCGGCAGTTGCGTGGCAACTTCCCGCAGGCCTTCGTGCACGCGTTGATGCTGGAGACCGCGGTGGCCCTCGGCCAGGCCGAGGCCTGCCCGGCCCCGCACTGACGAGGCCCGCATCCTCGACCGTCCGTCGGCCGCGCCTCACTCGGGCCGCGGGCGGCCGCCGGTCGCGCGGGCTCGCGGCGAACGCCGGGCCGCGCACAGGTCCAGCACGATCCAGCTGCCGGCGATCGCGCTGTCGAGCAGGGCGAGCCGGCGCTGCCGGCGGTCGACGGCGGCGAGCGCCAGCGCGCTCGTCGCGTGCAGCAGGTCCGCGGCGGCCCCGGCGACGAGTACCGCCGGGACCGGCCGGCGCAGGGTCATCGCCGCCTGGGCCAGGTGCCGCACGCCGAGCACGCGCAGCGTCCCCACCGCGAGCCCGCTCGGGTGGCCCCAGCGGCTCAGCACCCGGCGCGGCGCCACGACCAGGGTCGCACCCCAGGCCAGCCGGGCGAAGCCGCTGGTCTGCCACACCGGCGCCGGGGCCCTCGGGTCCATCGCCGCTCCTTCCCTCGGCTCACGCCACCCGGTGCTGCTCCGCCTCGGCGGCCCGCAGTTCGAGCCCGTTGCCGGGCCGGTCCAGGGGTACCTCGGCGACGCCTCCGGTGGCCGACACCGCCCCGTCGAAGAGCATCGACTCGATCCGTACGTGGTCGTGGAACCACTCGAGGTGGCGCAGGTTCGGCACGGCGGCGGTGACCGCCAGGTGCTGGTGCGGCGCGCAGTGCGCCGACACCTGCAGGCCGGCCGCGGCGGCCACCGCCGCCGCCCGCAGGAACTCGGTGATGCCGCCGCAGCGGGTGACGTCGATCTGGAGGCAGTCGACGTACGGGGCCATGCGGTGGAAGTAGACCAGGTCGAAGCCGTACTCCCCGGCTGCCACGTCCGGCCGGACCTGGTCGCGGACCAGCCCGAGGCCGGCCAGGTCGTCGGAGCTGACCGGCTCCTCGTACCAGCGCACGTCCAGGTCGGCGGCGGCCCGCATCACCCGGACCGCCTGCTTGCGCTGGTAGCCGCCGTTCGCGTCGACGTACAGCTCGGTCTCGTCGCCGATGACCCGCCGGGCGGCGGTCATCCGGGCCAGGTCGCGCGGCACGTCGGTGCCCCAGGACTCCGCTATCTTGATCTTCACCCGGGGGATGCCCTGGTCGTGCACCCAGCCGGCGAGCTGGCGGCGCTGCCGCTCGTCGTCGTAGGTGGTGAAGCCGCCGCTGCCGTAGACCGGCACCGTGCGGCGGGCGGTGCCGAGCAGCCGGGCCAGCGGCAGGCCGTGCCGGCGGGCCTTGAGGTCCCAGACCGCGCAGTCGGCGGCGGACAGCGCCAGCCCGGCCACCCCGGGCCGCCCGGCGTTGCGCAGCTGATGCTGCATGGCCGCCCAGACGGCCGGCACGTCGTCGGGGTCCAGGTCGGCCACCACCGGGGCGAGCAGCTCGGTCACCACCGGCACCACGGCCGCCGGGCCGTAGGTCCAGCCGAGGCCGGTGTGTCCGTCGGCCTCCGCCCGGACCAGTGCCAGGGTGGTACCGGACCAGGCGAGGGTGCCGTCGCCCTCCGGGGCGTCGGTGGGCACCCGGTACGCCGCCGCGCTCAGCCGCACCCGGTCACCGTCCCCGCCGGGCCGCCCAGGCGGCGAGCGCGGCCACCGGGGCCAATGCGGCCAGGCCGACCAGCCCGAGGGCGGCCCACCGGGCGGCCCTCGGCGGGGGCGCGGGCCGGGTGGCCCAGCTGTGCTCGGGCCGCGGCGGGACCGACCCGCCGTGCAGGCCGGCGCGGAGCAGCTCGGCCAGGTGGATCGCGCGGCGGCCGGCCGCCGCGCTCTGCTGGACCTGGGTACGGCAGCTGAAGCCGTCGGCGAGGATGACGTCGGTGTCGGCGGCGTCGCGTACGGCGGGCAGCAGCACCCGTTCGGCGCACGCCTCGGAGACCTCGTAGTGCCCCTGCTCGAAGCCGAAGTTGCCGGCCAGGCCGCAGCAGCCGGAGTCGAGGAAGTCGGCGCGTACCCCGGCCTCGGTGAGCACCGCCTGGTCGGCGGCGGTGCCCAGGATCGCGTGCTGGTGGCAGTGGGTCTGGATCAGCGCGTGCGCCGGCAGCCGGGGCGGTCGCCAACCCGGGCTGTGGTCGTGCAGCAGCTCGGCCAGGGTGACGGTCTGCTGGCGCAGCTTGGCGACGTCCTGGTCGGCGGGGAACAGCTCGTGGGCGTCGCTGCGGAACACGGCGGCGCAGCTCGGCTCCAGGCCGACCACCCGGGTGCCAGCGCGCAGGTGCGGGCGCAGCACGTCCACGGTCCGCTGGAGTACCCGTTTGGCGATGCCGAGCTGGCCGGTGGAGATCCAGGTCAGGCCGCAGCAGACCGGCCGGTCCGGCACGCGTACTCGCCAGCCGGCGGCCTCCAGCACCTCGACTGCGGCCTGCCCGATGCCCGGCTGGAATTGGTTGGTGAAGGTGTCCGGCCAGAGCAGCACCTCGCCGCGGGAGCCGTCCCCGTGGGGTGCCCGGCGGGCGAACCAGCGTTGGAACGACTCCGGGGCGAAGAGCGGGATATCGCGGCGCTGGTCGATCCCGCCGGCCGCCTTGGCGAGCCGGCCCAGACCGGGAGCCTGCGCCAGCGCGTTCGCTGCCCGGGGCGCGGCCCCGCCAAGCGCGGCGACCACCGGCAGCCAGCCCATCGAATAGTGCGACCGGGGGCGCAGCCGGCCCGCGTAGTGGTGCGACAGGAACTCCGCCTTGTAGGTGGCCATGTCCACGTTGACCGGGCAGTCCGCCTTGCAACCCTTGCAGGCCAGGCAGAGGTCGAGGGCGTCCCGGACGGCGTCGGAGCGCCAGCCGTCGCCGATGGCCCCGCCCCGGGCGGTGCCGTCGAGCATCTCGAACAGCAGCCGGGCCCGGCCCCGCGTCGAGTGCTCCTCCTCCCGGGTGACCATGTACGACGGGCACATCACCCCGCCGTGCGGCCGCCGACAATCGCCGACGCCGACGCAGCGCAGCACGGCGCGGTCGAAGCTCCCGTCGTCGGGGTAGCGGAAGTGGGTCTCCCAGCCGCCGTGGTTGTAGTCGACGCCGAGGCGGAGGTGACTGTCCAGCGGGTAGGGGGCGACCGCCTTGCCCGGGTTCATCAGGTTGTCCGGGTCGAAGATGGCTTTGACCTGCCCGAAGGCGCGGATCAGCCGGTCGCCGAACATTTTCGGCAGCAGTTCGCCCCGGGCCTGCCCGTCGCCGTGTTCGCCCGAGAAGGAGCCGCCGTACGACACCACCAGGTCGGCGGCGCGCTCGATGAACGATCGGAACTGGCGTACGCCCTCGGCGGTGGTCAGCTTGAACGGGATCCGGGTGTGCACGCACCCCTGCCCGAAGTGCCCGTACAGGGACGCCTGCTCGTAGCCGCACTCCCGGTAGAGCGCGGCGAGATCGCGCAGGTAGTCGCCGAGCCGCTCCGGCGGCACGGCCGAGTCCTCCCAGCCCTCCCAGGTGTCGGCCTCGCCGGGCACCCGGGCGGTGGCGCCGAGGCCGGCCTCGCGGACCCCCCACATCTGTTCCTCGTGGGCCTCGTCGTCGAAGCGGTGCACGGTCGGCCCGTCCTCGCGCCGCAACGCGGCGAGCATCCGGGCGAGGGCCGCCTCCGCCTCCTCCGGCGTGTGGCCGCCCATCTGGACCATCAGCCAGCCGCCGCCCTGCGGCAGCAGGTGCACGGCGGCGGCGTGCAGGTGCTTACGCTTCTCGAAGCTGATCAGCTTGTCGTCGAGGCCCTCGAGGGCGATCGGGTCGTACGGCAGGATCCGTGGCACGTCGTCGGCGGCGGTGGCGATGTCCGGGTAGCCGAGGAAGACCATCGCCTTGGCCGGCACCACCGGGACCAGCTTCAGCCGGGCCCGCAGCACGGTGACCAACGTGTTTTCGGAGCCGGCCAGGGCCTGCGCCACGTGGAAGCCCTTCTCCGGCAGCAGGCTGTCGAGACCGTAGCCGGAGACCCGGCGCGGAATGTCCGGGTAGCGGGTACGGATGTCGCTGGCGTACTCGTCGCGCAGGGCCCGCAACTGGCGGTAGATCTCGGCCTGGCGGCCGCCCCGGCGCTGGATGGCGGCGTACTCGTCGTCGCTGGTCTGGCCGACCCACATCCGGGTGCCGTCGTAGAGCAGCACCTCCATCTCGACGAGGTTGTCGACAGTCTTGCCGGCGCGCTGCGCCGTCGACCCGCAGGAGTTGTTGCCGATCATCCCGCCGATGGTGCAGTGGGTGTGGGTCGACGGCTTGGGGCTGAATTCCAGCCGGTACGGGGCCAGCAACTCGTTGAGCGTGTCCAGCACGATGCCCGGCTCCACCAGGCAGGTCCTCGCCTCGGCGTCCACCTCGATCAGCCGGTTGCAGTACTTCGACCAGTCGATCACGACGGCGGTGTTGGTGCACTCGCCGGCCAGGCTCGTGCCGCCGCCGCGGGAGAGCACGGGGACGCCCATCCGGCGGCACACGCCGAGCGCGGCGACGGCGGCCTCGACGGTACGCGGCACGACCACGCCGAGCGGCACCTGCCGGTAGTTGGAGCCGTCCGTGGAGTAGGCGCCGCGCGAGCCGGCGTCGAACCGGACCTCGCCTTCGACCACCGGGCGCAGCGCCGCCGCCAGAGCATCGAGGTCCACGTCGGTGACGGGCGCGGGTGCCCGGACCACGGGGTCGGGCAGCGCGATCGGACGAGCGGCGACCCGGGTCATGACCGCAGCTCGTTGATCTTGTCGCGGGCGACGGTGGCCACGGTGGCCACCTTGTGCGGCTGGCCGCGCAGGAACGCCTCGGTGAAGTGCTTCGCCTGGTCGTACTGGACCTTCCCGGGCATCGGCGGCTCGTTCGGGTTGACGTCGCAGTCGACCAGCGCCGGACCCGGATGGGCGAGGGCCTCCCGGATCACCCCGGGCAACGCCTTCGGGTCGGTGACCTTCGCGCCGTAGCCGCCGCAGGCCCGGGCCCAGGCGCCGAAGTCCGCCTCCGGCTGCTGGTGCCGCACCGCGTACTCGGGGTAGCCGAGGATGATCTGCTCCCAGAGGATCTGCCCGTACGCGTTGTTGTTGTTGATGATCACCTTGATCGGCAGCTCGTGCCGGACGGCGGTGAGGAACTCGGCCATCAGCATGGCGAACCCGCCGTCGCCGACGAAGGCGATCACCTGCCGGCCCGGGTACGCGTGCTGCATGGCGACCGCGTACGGCAGGCCCGGCGCCATCGTGGCCAGGTTGCCCGACAGGTAGAACTCCCGGTTGCCGCGGATGGTCCAGTGCCGGGCGGCCCAGGTGGCGATGGTGCCGGAGTCGCACGTCAGGATCGCGTCGGAGGTGGCCGCCTCGTCGACGCAGCTGATCAGGTACTGCGGGGCGATCGGGTCGCGGGACGGGTCCTGCAGGGCGACCATGTCCGAGCGCCACGCGTCCCGCTCCCGCTGGTACTTCGTCAGGAAGGACCGGTCGGAGCGGCGCTGGAGCATCGGCAGCAACTGCTGCAACGCCAGCCGGGCGTCGGCGGTGACCGGTGCGTCCACCGGCAGCCGCATGCCGATCAGGCTGGCGTCGATGTCGATCTGCACCACGCGGGCCTGCCCCGGCTTCGGCAGGTACTTCGCGTAGGGGAAGGAGGTGCCGACCATCAGCAGGGTGTCGCACTCCTCCATCAGCTCCTCGCTCGGCCTGGTGCCGAGCAGGCCGAGGCCGCCGGTGGTGAGGGGGTGATCGTCGGGCACCACCATCTTGCCGGACAGTGTCTTGACGATCGGGCTTCCCAGCGCCTCCGCAACGGCGATGATCTCGTCGCGGGCGTGCCGGGCGCCGATGCCGACCAGCATGGCCACCTTCCTGCCGGCGTTGAGCACCTCCGCCGCCCGGGCCAGGTCGGCCTGGGCCGCCGGCACCGCCGGCTGCGACGCCAGGGGACTGCTCATCGGCGGTTTCCCCGGGCTGACGCTCCGGTACGGGTCCTCGCCGGCCACGGCGACCTGCACGTCGTTCGGGAAGGTCAGGTGGGCCACCGTCCGCATGGCCAGGGCGTGGCGGATGGCGATGTCCACCACCCCGGGCACCTGCTGCGGGTTGGTAACCATCAGGTTGTAGGCCGCCACGTCCTGGTAGAGCAGCTCGGTGTGCACCTCCTGCTGGTAGTGGGCGCCGAGCACCGAGGTCTCCTGCATGCCGGTGATGGCCAGCACCGGCATGTGGTCGAGCTTGGCGTCGTACAGCCCGTTGAGCAGGTGGATGGCGCCCGGCCCGGAGGTGGCGGCACAGACGCCGATCCGGCCGGTGGCCTTGGCGTAGCCGGTAGCCATGAAGGCCGCCGCCTCCTCGTGGTGCACCAGGACGAACCGCAGCTTCTCCCGCTGCCGGCGAAAGCCCTCCATCAGGCCGTTGATGCCATCGCCGGGCAGGCCGAAGACGGTGTCGACCCCCCACTCCACCAGTCGTCGGGCCAAGATGTCGCCTACGATCTCCTCCACCTTGTGCCTCCTGATCTGGGCTGTCCCGCTGCCCGCCGGCGGCGGGCACCGGGGTGGCGGGCAGAGCCGGGCGTCGGACGTCCCGATGTCCCGCCAGCTACCCGCGTCCGTTGCCGGCAAACCTCCGATCTCGCTCGGGCGGGTGCCCGATCAACGCGGTCACGTCCGTCCGCCCGGCGTGGCCGGCTCGTCCGCCGGCGGCGAGTCGGATTCCGCCGGTTCCGGCGGCTGCGGCCCGCGATCGCCGCCGCGCCGCCGGCGGTCGAGGAGGAGGCCGACCAGCAGCGATCCGGCAGCGGCGGCGCGGCCCCAGCGCCGCAGGGCGGTCCGGACCCGGCCGGGTGGCGGGGGCGGCGGCGGGCCAGGCACCACCACCCGGTCGACCCCGGGGTACGCGAGCCGGGACGCCTCCACCGCCTCCTCTTCCGAGCACACCGCGCGGTTGCCGGTGAGCACGACGTGCCCGGCCTCGTCGCGGTAGCGCCACCGCCACAGCCCGCCCTCCGGCCACAACTCGATCCGCTCCCCCGGCCGGTCCGGGGCGGGTGTCTCGAGTCCGCCCTCGTCCCCGCGCTGGACCGGGGCGGGGCCGGCGGCCCGCCGCAGGTCCGCCCGGGTCAGCTCGCCGAGACTGGCCGCGTCGCCGCGCCGCAGCGCCCGCGCGAACAGGTAGGCGACCAGCCCGGCCAGGAACGGCAGCACGAGCGCCAGCACCCGGAACAGCCCGAGCAGGTCGTAGACGGGCACCCCCAGCAACCGGGCGAGAATGTCGTCCCCGCCGGCGAACACGAGCACCGCGAAGAACGTCAACGCGCCGACGCCCACGGCCAGCCGGATCGGGTGTTCACGGGGCCGGTCGAGCAGCTGATGCGGCCGATGCTCGCCGGTGCGCCAGCGTTCGAAGAACGGCCAGGCGTAGAGGGCGAGGAAGGTGACTCCGCCGAGCACCACGCCCGGCCAGAACGGTGCCGGCACGAGGTACCCGGCGATCCGGAACTCCCACGGCGGAAAGAGGCGCAGCGCCCCGTCGCCCCAGACGATGTACCAATCCGGTTGGGCCGGCGAGCTGGACTGGGACGGCTCGAACGGTCCGTAGAGCCAGACCGGGTTGATCTGCACCAGGCCACCGAGCGCGAACAGCACCGCCAGCACCCAGGCGAACAGAGCGAGCGAGCGCAGCGTGTAGCTCGGCCACAACCGGGATCCCACCACGTTGTGCTCGGTCCGCCCGGGGGCCGGGAACTGGCTGTGCTTCTGCCGGACCAGGATGCCCAGGTGCAGCGACACGAGGGCGACCAGCAGCGCGGGGACCAGCAGCACGTGGGTGATGAACAGCCGCGGGATCAGGTCGGCGGAGGGGAACTCGCCGCCGAGGGCCAGCGCCGCCAGCCACGTCCCGACCAGGGGAATCGACTCCACGACCGAGACGAGGATCCGCAGGCCCAGGCCGGAGAGCAGGTCGTCCGGCATGGAGTAGCCGGTGAACCCGTTGGCCAGGGCGAGCAGGAACATGGTGACGCCAATCAGCCAGTTCAGTTCGCGCGGTTTCCGGAACGCCCCGGTGAAGAAGATCCTCGTCAGGTGCAGCAGGATCGCCGCCACGAAGACCAGCGCCGCCCAGTGGTGGGTCTGCCGGATCAGCAACCCGGCCCGCACGTCCCAGCTCAGTTGGACCGTCGAGACGTACGCGGCGGAGGTGGTGGCGCCGTCCAGCGGGGCGTAGTCGCCCCGGTAGACCCGGTCGGCGGAGCTGGCATCGAAGAAGAAGGTGAGGTAGACCCCGGTGGCGATAAGCGCCACGAACGAGTAGAGCGCGATCTCGCCCAACATGAACGTCCAGTGGTCGGGGAAGACCTTCGCCAGCGCACGCCGCGTGATCGGGGAGAGTCGCAGCCGGTCGTCCAACGCCCGGGCCAACCGGTCAATGATCACTGCCGCCTCCAGAAGCCAGCGCCGGGCGGGCCGGTGAAGCCGCCGGTGGCGCGCAGGAAGCCGTCCGGGCCGACCTCGATCGGCAGGCCGGGCAACGGTCGCGCGGCCGGGCCGGCGATCGGGTGCGCGTCGGCGAGCAGGTCGAACGAGGACTGATGGCAGGGGCAGAGCACCCGCCCGGTGCCCTTGAGATAAAGCCGGACCGGGCAGCCGGCGTGGGTGCAGAGCATCGACCAGACCACCAGGCCGCCGACGTGACCGCCGGAGGGCGGCCGGGTGAAGCGTTGCGGCTCCAGCCGGACCGCGAAGGCGGGCGCGTCGCCGGAGTCGACAGAGCCCTCCGGGAAGACCCCGACCAGCGTGCCCGCCGGCACGTCCTCGGGCCGCAGCGGGCGGCCCTGCTGGTCGACCAGCCTGACCCCCGCGCCCCACGGGGTGCGGGAGAACGCTACGGCCGGGCGCAGACGGTTCCACGGCAGCAGCGAGCGCAGCGGGAACAGCACCGCGATGCCGATCGCGGTCACGGCCAGTCCGAGTGCCGCCAGCAGGCCGCGCCGTCGGATCGGGCTGTCCGGCGCGGTGAGCACGGCGGCGGTCATCGCCTGCTCGTCCGGCGGCGGGGTGAAGCCCTCGTGCTCCTCGACGTACCCGCCGACCGGCACGAGGTGCCGCCCCCACTGGGCGAGCCCGACGGCCAGGCCGGCGAAGGCCACCGCCAGGCTGACCCCCTCCCACTGGGGGCCGGCATTCAGGGCGTACACCACCGCGAAGCCGACCGCTCCGGCCGCGCTGGCCAGGAAAGCGGTGACGATGCGGCGGCCGGCCGCGCGTTCGGCCGCCGGGGGACGCCGGGCGCTCACTGCCCCGCCCTCCGCCCCAGCCACCGGATGGCGCCGACCAGCAGCACCAGCGTCACCAGCCAGGCCACCAGTCCTTCGGCGAGCGGACCGAGCCGCCCGAGCGGGTAGCCGCCCCGGTCAAGCCGCTCGCTGCGCAGCCGCCCCACGTAGGTGGTCAGGTCGTTCACCTGCGCATCGGTGAGCACCTGGCTCGGGAAGACCGGCATCAGCCCGGGGCCGACCCGGATCGCCTCGGCGACCTGGACGGGTGTCGCGTCGTACAGCGGTGGGGCGGTCCACCCGTTGGTCAGCACCGCGCCGGCACCGGTGGCGCTGTGGCAGGGTGCGCAGTTGGCCGCGAACAGGTCCCGGCCGCGGTTCAGGTCTCCTCCCGCCGGGTGGGGGATCTGCGGTCCGCCGCCACCGAAACTGGTCACCTGGTCGACCAGCGCGGCGATCTCCTCGGGCGAGAACACCGGCCGAGACCGGCGCGGCGGCTGCGGCTCGGTCTGCACCGCGGGCATCCGGCCGGTGGAGAGCTGGAAGTCGACCGAGGCGGCTCCGACTCCGATCAGAGATGGCCCGCGCTGCGACCCCTCGCCCTGCCGCCCGTGGCAGCTGGCGCAGTTGGCCAGGTAGAGCTGAGCGCCCCGGTCCGCCGCCCCGGGCGCGGCGCCACTGGCGCTGGGGGTGGGCGTGGGCGATGGTGTGCCGCCGGGCGCGAGCGCCGCCGGACCCGCGCCCAGCAGTAGCGTCGCGCCGAGCGCCAACACCCGGCGCGGCCGCGGGTCCAATCGCCTACCGGGCAGGGGTCCGTCTCCTCGTCGTGCCACGGTCAGTCCAGGCTGTGCAGGTAGGCGGCGATGTCCTGGGCGTCGATCGCGTCGACGCCCAGGTTCGGCATGGCGTTACCGGGCACGACGGCCTGTGGGTCGGAGATCCACCGACGAAGGTTGTCGTCGTTGTTCGGCAGCTTCCCGGCGATGTAGGACCGGGCTCCGAAGCGGGTGAGCGGCGGTCCCACCAGGCCGTCGGCCCGGTCGATGCCGGGAATGGTGTGGCACGAACCGCAGCCGTACCGGGCGATCAGCTCGGCCCCCCGCTCGGGGTGGCCGGCCCGGGACTGCGGCGGCGGTGGTGGCGGGGACGAGGCACAACCACCCGCCGTGACCAGCGCCAGCACCGCCAGGGCCGCTGCCGAGATCCGTCGACGTCTCATCAGAGCGCCCCTTCCCTTTCGGCATCCAGCGGAGCGCCGGCCCGTCCCGCCGGAACCGGCCGGCGGCCGTCGGGCCGGGTCTGGTCGAGGCGGATCAGCCAGCGCAGGAACAGACCGAGCGACACGAGGATCACGACCACGTCCATCGGCGCCCACATGAGCAGGCCGGCGAGCTGCTGGTCGGCCAGCGGGTCGGCGCCGAAGACCCGCAGCGGGTAGACCGGTTGCGGGGCGAAGGTCAGCACCGCGCCCAGCGCGGAGGCCGGCAGCATGGTGCCCGCCAGCAGCAGCACCGCCACCGGCACCGGCGGCCGGTGCCGGGCCGCACCGAGCATCGGGGACCAGAACGACCAGGACAGCGCGGCGAAGCAGAGGTGTTCGGCGGCGTGCAGGACCGGGTGGTCGACCGCGGCGACGTACGCCCCGGGCAGGTGCCAGAACCACAGCACGACGGCCTGTCCGGCCCCGGCGACCAGCGCGCCCGCGACCGGCCGGCGGGTCCAGCGCAGGCCCGGGCCGACCCGCCACCGGGCCAGCCGGCGGCGCAGGGCCAGCGGGGTGGCGAGGCTCAGCGGCAGCCCGGCGGCCCCGGCGGCGAGCAGCGGCCCCGACCCGAGCAGGAACATCATGTGCTGGGTCATGTGCCCGGCGAAGGAGCCCTCGGCGAGTGCGTGCATCGGCCCGTGCTCCGCGGCCAGCACGGTGAGCAGACCGGCCCCGAAGGCGGCCACCCGCCAGGGCGGGACCAGGCGCACCGCCCCCCGCCGCCAGAGTTCCTGCACGCCGCGTCCGTAGCCGGCCACCAGCAGGCAGACCAGCACCATGGACGCCATGGTGAGCAGGCCCTCGACGACTCCGCCGGCCGCCCCGGCGGCGCTCACCGCTGACATACCGGCAGCACCAGGAGGGCGACCCCGCCGAGCACGATGATCGACAGGAAGAACAGGTTGGCCCAGATGCCGACCGCGGCGAGCAGCCGGGTGCGCCCGTACGCGTTGTCCGAGGCCCCGGACCGCTGGGCCTGCCCCATCCGGGTCCAGGCGAGCACGGCGACGGCCAGCGCCCCGGCGGCGGCCAGTGCCGGGATGATCACCGCCAGCCCGACCGCCTGCCACAGTGGCAGGGCGGAGATCTCCGCCGACCCGGCGGCGCAGGCCAGTTCGTCCATGCTCCACGCCGCCATCAGGTGCACCGCCCAGGCGACGGCGCCACCGAGCACGCCGTACCACAGCAACAGGCCGCCGAACAGGCGGGCGCGGGGACCGACCTGGGTGCCCATCACAACCGCGGACTGAGGTAGATGGTGAACAGGACGGCGACCCACACCACGTCGAGGAAGACCCAGAAGATGCCGGCGTTGCGGACCCGGTCGTAGTGCTGGGGATCGAAGCGGTTGCCCAGGGAGGCGGCGAGCAGCCAGCCGACGAAGGCCAGCCCGCCCAGGACGTGCACCGAGTGGAACCCGGTGATCAGGTAGTACAACGAACCGTAGACGTCGGTGGTCGGCGTGAGGGTCCTGAGGTCGTCCACGTACTCGGTGGCCTGCACGGTCAGAAAGGTCACCACGAGCACCATCGTGGCCAGCAGCCCGGCGCGCAGCCGCCAACGGCGGCCGTACCGGATGCCGCGTACGCCCCAGAACAGCGGGACGCTGCTGAACAGCAGCAGTCCCGTCATGATGAGCGGCCGCACCAGCTCCGGATTTCCGATCCCGTCCGGTGGCCACCGCGGCCCGACCTGGAAACGCAGGTAGTAGTAGCTGCCCAGCAGGCAGGCGAAGAAGGTGCTCTCGGTGGCGACGAACAGCACCATGCCCCACCAGCCCGTGGAGCGGCCCACCGGCTCCTCGGTGCTCAGCGCCTCGGCACCGGTGGCCGCCGCCACGATGCCGCCCCGGTCGGTCATCGCGTCACCCCGCTCTCTCCGCCGGCCGACGCGACGGCCAGAGCCAGACACCCATCGTCACCACCACGGCCGCCGCGGCGACGCCCGCCACCAGCCACCAGGAGAAGAGCATCGAGATGAAGAAGATCAGCAGCCAGAAGGCGAGGACGAGCGGGATGAGGCTGGACTCGGCCATCTCCACCGCGCGCTCGTACCGGGCGTCCAGCTCGCTGGTGAACAGCGTCCGCCGGCCCTCGCTGAGGATCCGGTCCTGGCTCGCCCGCGCGCCGGTGCTCTCGGCGGTCCGTTCGTCCCAGGTGGGATGCAGGCTGTGCACCTGCGGCAGCACGGGGAAGTTGTACGACTCGGGCGGCGACGCTGTCGTCCACTCCAGGGTGTCGCCGCCCCACGGGTCGTTCGGTGCCGGCCGCCCCCGACGGATGGCGTGCACCACCCCGATGAGCACCAGCAGCAGCCCCGTCGCCAGCACGTACGCCCCGATGGTGGCGATCAGGTTCCCCGCGTCCCAGCCGAGGTCGCCGCGGTAGGTGTAGACCCGTCGTGGCATGCCGAACAGCCCGTACAGGTGCATCGGGAAGAAGGTGAGCTGCATGCCGGCCAGCACCAGCCAGAAGGCCCAGCGGCCGAGCCCCTCGTGGTACATCCTGCCGGTCACCTTGGGCAGCCAGTAGTAGAGGCCGGCCAGCATGGGGAAGACCGCGCCGCCGAGGAGTACGTAGTGGAAGTGCGCCACCACGAAGTACGAGTCGGTGACCTGCTGGTCGAACGCGGTCAGCGCGAACATCGCGCCGGTGAGGCCGCCGATCAGGAAGGTGACCAGGAACCCGATGAGGAACAGCAGCGGCACCTTGATCACCAGACGGCCGAGCGCCATGGTCGACAGCCAGGCGAAGAACTGGATGCCGGACGGGATGGTGATGATCGTGCTGGCCGCGCTGAAGAAGCTGTAGGACAGCTGGGGCAGGCCGGTGGCGAACATGTGGTGCGCCCAGACGCCGAACGAGAGGATCGAGATGGACACGATGGCCAGCACGACCAGCGGGTACGCGACGACGCCGCGCCGGGTGAACGCGGGCAGGACCGCGGACACGATGCCCAGCCCCGGCATCACGATGATGTAGACGTCGGGGTGCCCGAAGATCCAGAACAGATGCTGCCAGAGCAGCACGTTGCCCCCGGCGGACGGGTCGAAGAAGTGGGTGTCGAACCGGCGGTCGAGGAAGAGCAGCAGGTTGTCCAGGTTCAGCGCGGGCAGCGCGAAGACCACCATGAACGAGGTGGCCACGATGGCCCAGACGAACAGGGGCACCCGGTTGAGCGACATCCCCGGGGCCCGCAGCTTGAGTGCGGTGACGATGAAGTTGATCGCGCCGACGGTGGTGGAGATGCCGAGGAAGAGCAGCCCGAGGTTGTAGACGTCGATGGCGAGGCCGGGTTCGAACTTCAGATTCGTCAGCGGCGCGTAGTTGAACCAGCCGGCGCTGGGCGCTGAACCGAACGGCACGCTCACCCACATGAACAGCCCGGCGAACAGGAAAACCCAGTAGCCGAACGCGTTGAGCCGGGGGAACGCCATGTCCCGCGAGCCGATCATCAGCGGCACGAGGAAGTTGCCGAGACCGAAGAACATCGGGGTGGCGAACAGGAAGATCATCGACGTGCCGTGCATGGTGAACAGCTGGTTGTACTCCTGCGGCGAGAGGATGCCCGACTCCGGCGTGGCGAGCTGGGTCCGCATCAGCAGGGCGCTGATCCCGGCGAACAGGAAGAACAGAGCGGCGGTGACGATGTAGCGGCGACCGATCTTCTTGTGGTCGACGGTGCTGAACCAGGCCCGCAGCGAGGGTCGCTCGCCCCAGTGCTCCTCCAGCCGCGACAGTTCCTCCTGGCTGGCACCGGGCGGTTTCCCGGTCGTCGTGGACATCCTCACTCCCCCGGCCTACTTCAGTGACTGCAGGTAGGCGATGAGCTCGGGCAGTTGGTCGGCGCTCACCGGCTGCGGCGGCATGTAGTTGCCGGGCTTGACGGTCTGCGAGTTGGCGATCCAGCCGCCCAGGTGGCCGGGATCGTTCGGCACGGCGCCGGCGCCGATGCTCCAGCGCGAGCCGACGTCCGACAGGTCCGGACCGACCTTCCCCTGTGCGTCCGTACCCCGGATCGAGTGGCAGGCCGCGCAGGTGCCCTGCACGAACGCCTGTTGCCCACGGCGTTCGGCGTCGGTCTCGGGGGCCCGAGCCGGCGCGTCCAGCCGGCCCACCCAGGCGTCGAAGTCCGCCCGGGGCTCCGCCACCACCATGAAGGCCATGTGGGCGTGCTGGGTGCCGCAGTATTCCGCGCACTGGCCGCGGTAGCTGCCCGCCCGCTCGGCCTGCAGCCAGGTCTGGCGTTCCTGGCCGGCGATGAGGTCGGTCTTCGGCATGAGCTGGGGGACCCAGAAGCTGTGCAGTACGTCGTCGGTGCGCAGCCGCACCCGCACCCGCTCGCCGACCGGGATGTGCAGCTCGTTGGCGGTCACCCCGGAGGCCCCCTGGTAGCGCACCTCCCACCACCACCGGTGGCCGATCACCTCGATGGTCGGCGCGTCGCGGCCCGGGCTCTTGCCGAGCGCGGCGAGGTCGTGCAGGCCGAACCCGTAGACGGTGACCAGGATGACGAAGGGCAGCCCGGCCCCGGCGACGGCGACGAACCGCATGGGCTGGCTGTGCCGCACCCGCACGGCCCCCCGCCGGAACACCAGCGCCCAGGTCATCAGCGCCATGACCTCGACGAACACGGCCACCGAGATCCAGAACAGCAGCCACCACAGGCCGCTGATCCGGGTTGCCCCGGCGCCGCCCGGGTTCAGCGCCGACGGGGAGTCGCCGGCGCAGCCGGTGAGCAGGCACAGGCTCAACAGCGCGGCGCCGACCGGACGCGGTCGCACGCGCCGCCGGTTCGCGCTCGGGGTCGTCTGCACTGTCGGCTCCATCGGAACGGACAGTAGACCGGATCCAGCCGCTTACCCGCCTTTTGAGGGGATATAGGACTAAAGCCGGGTTTGCCCCTTATGGTGGAGCCCGCAGTTCCGCTCCTCCGGCAAGCGCCTTCGGGCGCGGACAGGGAGATCATGCAATCCACGGTGGACCTGGTCGCGGACACCGCCCGAGCCGCCGCCGCACGCCGTACGACGGTCTGGCTGGCCGGCGGGCTGAGCGCCGCCGCCACGGTCGCCGGCGGCTGGCTGGCACCCCCGGACGCCGTGCAGGGCCAGGCGCAACGGCTCATGTACCTGCACGTCCCCGCCGCGTGGGTGGCGTACGTCGCGTTCGCCGTCGTGCTGGCCGCCAGCTGCGCGTACCGGATCGGGGGCGACCTGCGCTGGGACCGGTTCGCCCGGGCCGCCGCCGAGGTGGGGGTGGTACTCACCGCCGTCGCCATCGGCACCGGGTCGCTCTGGGGACGGCTGGTGTGGGGCACCTGGTGGGCGTGGGATCCTCGGCTGGTCAGCACGGCCCTGCTGCTGTTCGCGTACGCCAGTTACCTGGCCCTGCGCCGGACGGTCAGCGAGCGGACCGGGGCGCGCGACGGCGGCGACCACCGGGTGGCACGGCCGGCGGCGGTGGTGGGCGCGGCCGGCTTCCTGCTCGTCCCGGTGGTGCACTTCTCGGTACTCTGGTGGCGCTCGCTGCACCAACAGGCGACCGTGCTCGCCCCGCAACGCCCGCCGATCGACGCGCGGATGGGCGCCGCGCTGCTGCTCGCCGTCGTCGCCGCCACCCTGGTCGCCTTCTGCGTCGTGCTGCACCGGGTGGTCCGGCTGGAGCGGCGGCTGGCCGTCGCCGCCACCCCCGAGCGCGCGCCGGCACGGGTCGGATGATCCGTCGTCGGGCGGGCCGGACCGCCCTCGTCGCCGTGCTGCTCGCCGCCGGTGGGCTGCTGGTCACCGGGGCGCTGCGCGACACCCTTACCTACTACCGCACCCCGGCCGAGGTGCTCGAGGACCCGGCCGCCGCCGGGCAGCGGATCCGCCTCGGCGGTGACGTGGTGCCCGGGTCCCTACGCCACGACGGCGATCTGGTGGTGTTCCGCCTCGCCGCCGGCGGCCACGAGATCACCGTACGGCAACGCGGCGTGCCGCCGGAGACGTTCCGCGAGGGGGAAGGGGCGGTCGTCGAAGGCACCCTGACGTCGGACGGCGTGTTCCACTCCGACCACGTGCTGGTTCGGCACGGCAACGAGTACCGCCCGTCCACCGGCCCGACGGGACCGGTCGATGCTCGGTGAGCTCGGCACCGCCAGCCTCGCGGCCGGCCTGGCCTGCGCCACCCTGACCGCCCTGCTCTGGCTGCGGGTGGCGATGTTCGCCGCGCCCGCCCGGCCGGCCCGCCTCGGCGCCACGGCGACCCTGGCAGCGGCCGTCGCCTGCTGCGCCGTGCTGGAGACGGCCCTGCTTCGGCACGACTTCAGCGTCTGGTTCGTGGCCCAGAACGGCGGGCGTCAGGTGCCGCTGTACTACGCGGTGACCAGCCTCTGGTCTGCGCTGGACGGCTCCCTGCTGCTCTGGCTGCTGGTGCTCGGCGGCTACGGGGCGCTGCTGGCCCGGCGGCGGTACCCGGCCCGGCTGCACGCGTACGCGATGGTGGTGGTCAGCGCGGTCACCATGTTCTTCTTCGCGCTGTCCCGGTTCGCCGCGAACCCGTTCCGACCGGTCGACCCGGTGCCCGCCGACGGCCCCGGACCGAACCCGCTGTTGCAGCAGCATCCCGCGATGGGGGTGCACCCGCCCCTGCTCTACGCCGGCTACCTCGGCCTGGTCGTGCCGTTCGCCCTCGCGCTCGCCGCCCCGCTGGCCGGGCCGGAGGGTCGCGGCTGGCTCCGGCTGGCCCGCCCGTGGGCGCTGGCGGCCTGGGCGGCGCTGACCGCCGGCATCGGGCTGGGCGCCTGGTGGTCGTACGCGGTGCTGGGCTGGGGCGGCTACTGGGCGTGGGACCCGGTGGAGAACGCCTCCCTGCTGCCCTGGCTGACCGCCACCGCGTTCCTGCACACCGCCCTCAGGCGGGCCGCCGGTCGGACGGCCTGGAACACCACGCTGGCCACCGCGAGCTTCATCCTGGTGCTGGTCGGCACCTTCCTCACCCGCTCCGGCGCGGTGACCAGCGTGCACGCCTTCACCGACTCGCCGCTGGGGCCGATGCTGCTCGGCTTCGTCCTGCTGACCGTGGTGGTGTCGACCGTGGCCACCGGACGGCGTACCGCCCGACCGGCCCGCCGGGCCGCCCCGGTGCTGTCCCGACCGACGGCCGTGCTGGTCAACGGCGTGCTGCTGGTGACCATCGCGGCGGTGGTGCTGGTCGGCACGGTCTTCCCGCTGCTGTCCGCGCCGCTCGGCGTACGCGCCGCCGTCGGACCCGCCTACTACCAGCGCACCGCGGTGCCGCTGGCGATCGTGGTGCTGCTGCTCGCCGGGGTGGTGCCGGCGCTGCGCGACCGGGCGCGGGGACTACGCCGACTCGCCGTGCCCGGCGGGGCCGCCCTGGCCACGGTGGCGCTGGTGGGCCTGTTCAGCCGGCCGGGGCTGCCCGCGCTCACCGCGTTCGGCGCCGCGGCGTTCGTGCTCGCCGGCCTGGCCGGGCAACTGGTCGACCGGCTGCGGGCCGGCAACCGGCTGGTCGGCGTCGCCGGGCTCGTCGCGCACGCGGGGATCGCCCTGGTCGCCGTGGGCGTCGCCGGGTCCTCGGCGTACGGCCGGGACACCGAGGGGACCGTCCACACCGGCGAGACCCTGCGGGTGGCCGGGGTGAGCGTACGCCTGGACGGTGTGGACCGGGCCGCCGACGGCGGCGGCGGCATGACGGTACGCGCCCGGCTCCGGCTCACCGAGGCGGACGGCGCGCAGCGGACGGTCACCCCGGCGCTGCGCTACCACCCGGCGCGGGACGCGACGGTGACCGTGCCGGCGATCGAGACCGGGCCGCTGCGGGACACGTACGTCACCCTGATCGCGGTCGCCGCCGACAGCGGCAGCGCGACCGTACGACTCGCGGTGAACCCGCTCGTCGGGCTGCTCTGGGCCGGCGGGGCACTCACCGCCACCGGCGGGCTCGTCGCGGCGGTCGTCGCCGCCCGCGCCCGGCGACGGCCGTCACCACCGGCCGCCGACCGGCGACGGCCATCCGAGCAGGCCGCCGACCGGCGACCGCCGCCCGTGCCAGCCGGCCCGGGAGTCCCCGGATGAGCCGCCGGACACCGCGCCTGCCGGCCGGGCTGCGCCCCGGACCGGCGGTGGTGCTCGCCGTCACCGTCGCCGTCGGCGCCCTGCTCGCCCTCGGCCTGCGCGTGCCGGGCACGTCGACGAGCACCGACAGCGGCCCGTCGACCCCGGCGCCCGCCCCCGCCCTGTTCGGCGACACGCTGGACGGTGGACGGTTCGACCTGGCCACCGCCCGGGGGCAGGTGGTGTTGGTCAATGTCTTCGCCTCGTGGTGCGGCCCCTGCCGTGACGAGCTGCCGCTGCTGGTCGACGCCGAGCGCCGGTGGTCGCCGCACGGGCTGCGCCTGGTCGGGCTGAACCTCCGGGACGGCGCCGAGGCCGTCCGGGCCCTGCTCGACGAGACCCGCGCGACCGGGCTGACCGTGCTGCCCGACCCGGACGGCAGCCGATCGGTCGAGTGGGGCGTACGGGGTGTGCCGGAGACCTTCGTGGTGGACCGGGACGGCCGGATCGTCGAGCGGCAGCGGGGCGTGGTGACACAGGCCTGGCTGGAGCAGCGGGTGGCGCCGCTGCTGTCCGGCTGATGAGGTGGCGGGCGGTGCCGGCCGCGCTCCTGCTCACCGCGCTGGTCGCCGGCGCCGCGGTGGGGCTGCTGCGCTCGGCCGGGGACACCGGTGGGGAGGACCGGGTCCGCGAGGTGGCCGCCGGGCTGCGCTGCCCCGCCTGCCAGGGCGAGTCGGTGGCCGATTCCCGGTCACCGATCGCGGCCGCGATGCGGCAGGTGGTGGCCGACCAGCTCGCGCAGGGGCGGAACCGGGCCGAGATCCGCCGGTGGTTCGTCCAGCGGTACGGGCCGGACGTGCTGACCGAACCACCCGCCCACGGGGCGACCGTGCTGCTCTGGGCCGTACCCGCGCTGACCCTGCTGGGCGCCGGCTACGCCGCCCTGCGTACGCTGCGCCCCCGCCGGGCCCCGGCGGCCGGCGCGGTACGGCCGGTGCCGGGTGGCCGGGCCACCCGCCGGGCCTGGTGGGCGGGCGCGACCGGGCTGGTGTCCCTGGTGGCCGCGGTCGCGATCGCCGCCGACCGTCTGGACCGGCCGGCGCAGCAGCCCCCGGTCGACCCGGTCGCGGTCACCGTGCAACTGGCCCGCGACCTGGAGAGCCAGGACCGGTACGCGGCTGCGGCCCAGCTCTACCGGGAAGCGCTGCAGGACCGGCCGGACGACACGATCCGGCTGCGGCTCGCCTTCGCCCTGCTCCGGGGCGGCGACACCGCCGCGGCCGAGCAGGCGGCGCGGGAGGTGCTCACCCAGGCGCCGGACGCGCCGGACGGCCTGCTCGTGCTGGGGCTGGCGCAGCGCGGCGAGCATTCGGCGGAGGCGGCGGGCACCTTGCGCCGGTTCCTGGCCGTCGCCCCGGAGCACCCGGCCGCCGCGGAGATCAGCCGGCTGCTGTCGGCCGGCTCCTGAGTGGGCCGGCCGTCAGCCGCGCCGAACGGACCGGGCCAGCAGGAAGCCGACGGCCAGACCCGCCGCGCCGGCGACGAGGGCCCGGACGGTGACCACCGACCGGAGCTTGCCGAGCCCCTGGCGGGGGTCGACGACCGTCCCGGCGATGTCGCCGGCCGTGCCCACCGCCAGGTCACCGAGCCGACCCTTCATCCTCCGCCACCTTCCTCATCGGTCCGCGTCCGCCGGTGCCCGCGGCCCGGTCGGTCGTCACCGCTTCCGGGCCCGGGCGGTGGTGTCCCCGCCCTCCTCTGCGCCGGCAACGGTGGTCATCGTGGCGGCTCAGCGTCTGAGCGCGCTCCGAACGGCGGTGGACCCGGCCGGCACCACCCGCCCGGCGGTGGCGGAGACAGCACCCCGGACCTCGTCCGCGAGCCGGGCGGAACCGCCCCCGGCCGCCCGCAGCTGGTTCAGCCCCAGCCGGCCCAGCACCAACGTCGTCGCCAGATAGCCGGCGGTGAGTCCGGCTGCGGCCAACCGGCGCGGCAGGAACGCCTCCAACATGCGCAGCACGGTCGTCGAAGCCGCTCCCGCGCCCAGCACCAGACAGCCGCCGGCTGCGGCGAGCAGGGCCACGCCGAGCCCGGCCGGGCGGGCGGCGTCCGCCAGCTGGCCGCGCACCGCACGAACCTCCGACCGGACCACCTCGGCCACGTCCTCGGCCAGGCGATCGGCCGGGCTGGCCGGTGGGCCCGGCCCGGCGGGCTGATTCGCGACGGCGTCACCCATCGGGGCTTCCCCCTCCTCGTATGCTTCCCGCCTGGCTACCCTGGAAAGGCCGTGGCATGCGTGCCAAGCCGCCACACGGTCCACGCTCAGCGGGTGGGTCGAACTGGCGCGGCGGACTGGAGCGGGTCGTCCGCCAGCCGGCTCCACACCGGCCGGCGGACCCGAAGCGCGGACGCTGCCGCGGCGACCAGCACCGCCGACAAGCCCAGCGCCGCACCGAGGAACGCGGGCAGGCCGGGCTGGACGCCGCCGGGCAGGACCGCCAGGACGAGGACGACCGAGCCGATGGCCACCGCCCGCCTCAGCACGGCGCCGCGGGCGGCCGCCGCGAGGGGCACGAGCGCCCACAGCAGATACCACGGGTGCACCACCGGGCCGGCGAGGACCACCATCGCCAGACACAGGCCGAGCGCGGCCACCGGTCCGATCCGGGCCGCGCGTCGCCACAGGATCAGGCTGACCGCCGCGGCGAGGACGAGCCCACCCAACCAGAAGGCCCGGATGGTGTGCTCGACCGCGAGGCCACCCAGCCGATGCAGCAGCGTCCCGGCCGCCCAACCGACGTCCGTGGTGACCGACATCCAGGTGTGGGCATGGGTGGGCGTGCCCAGAGCGCGGATCCAGCCGAAGCCGCTCCGGGTCGCGGCGGTCACGGCCAGGCTGGTGACGGCGGTGACGAGGACGATCCGGCGGGCCGCCCGCAGCCGCCTGCGGCGGCCGATCAGGTGCCGCGCCCAGATGGGGACGACGAAGGCGATCGCCACCACCGCCGGGGCCTTGACGAGGGCGGCAAGCGTGATCACCACGACGCCGATCACGGGCCGTCGCCGGAGCGCCAGGAGCAACCCGACGCACATGAGGCCCAGCATCACCGCCTCGTTGTGGGCGTCGCCGACCAGGTGCAGCAGCACGAGGGGATTGAGCACGCCCAGCCACAGCGCGGCCACCGGCCGCACCCCGCACAGGCCGGCCAGCCGGGGCACCGACCAGGCCAGCAGGCCCACGCCCAGCAGCGCCAGCACCCGCATTCCGATGACGCCGGCCCAGACGCCGCCGTCGGTCAGCGCGGTCACCGCCGCAGCGAGTTGGAGGAAGACCGGACCGTACGGTGCCGGGGTGTGCTGCCAGATGTCGGGCACGTTGACGGTGAGCGGGCCGCCCAGGGCGGACGGCCCCACGCGGTACGCGTCCAGGCCGGCCATCGTCACCGCGCCCTGCGCGAGGTAGCTGTGCACGTCACCGCTGAAGATGGGGGTGATGAGAGCGAACGGCGCGGCCCACCACGCCGCCGTCACCGCCAACTCCCGCAGGGACGGGCCGTCGGCGGCGCGTATCGTCACGCCGACGCGCCACCATGCCCGCAGGAGCAGCGCGAGGCCGACGTAGACCACGGACACCGACAGCGTCGTCGACGCTCGCAGGTCGTGCAGGAGCGGCAGGTCGATCGCGATCTCGCCGAGGGGCGTCACGCCCGACAGCAGTCCGCCCACCGCGATCACGGCCGAACCGAGCATGCCGAGCAACCGGCAACGGGGTACCGGCGAGCGCGCGGGTAGCCCCAGGCGAGCCGGTGCGGGAGCATCACGCACAGCCATCAGCAATCATTCATCCGTCAGTTGTCCGCGCGGGCGTGTGGGGCGCGGATTCCCCGCGGACGGCCGACCTAACTTCTCATCGGGGACTGGCCGCGGCGGACGGGCCGCCGATCACCGCGCGGGCGGTTGGGGCCGGCGGTCGGTCGGCCGCCTGGGTGCCAGGGGCGTGCTGGGGTAATCGCGGCCGCCGCTCCACAGCGCGGGCACCGCGTCGGTGCTGTGGGCCAACGCGTAGGCGATGTTCTCGTAGTTGACCCGCCAGCCGCGAAAGTGCGGCCACGACTGCTCGGCCGAGCGTTCCAGGGGGAAGCCGGCCTGTCGCACGTGCGCCACCGCCTCGGCGTACTCCTCGAAGGTGAGCCGGAGCGGGTCGTCCGGGCTGGGATCGGGGTCGAACGGGATGTGGACGATTCGGGCGATGTCGCGCAGCGCGGTGTAGCCGGAACGTAGCATCAGCCGCGCGGCGGGTACGGTCGCCGCCGTCGGGGCCAGGGAGATGTGCATCGCGGCGGCGTCCATCACCGCGATCATGGCGACGACCCAACTGCGGTGTGGGCGAGGCGAACGGAAGGCGAGCAGCACCGGATAGTTGCTATGGGTCTCGCCGATGTCCGCGGCCAGCCGCTCCCAGTTCTCGTACAGCCCCTGCAACTCGTCAACCGTGCCGACGAGGGCCTGCCGGGCCAGGAGTTCCGGCCCCCACGCGGGCGAGGAGACCCGGGACTCCAGCAGGGTGACCTCCAGTTCCCGTCGGTTGTAGGCGCCGTACAGCGTCGGCAGGTACGCGATCTGCAGCGCGATGGCCACCGGTCCGCTCGCGGCGGCGACGAAGTCCAGCGCGTTGAGCCGGCTACGGACGTTGGACGCGAACCCGAGGGTGAACAGGCTGGATCCCGCCTCGCGGAAGGAGTCCGCCCAGGAAAGCCCGGAGAACGCATGCATGAGCAGCCCGTACCCGGCCAGCAGCCCGGCCAGCCAGGACCACAGCATCGCGACCAGCACGATCGGCGCCAACCAGGCGAGGAAACGGTCGCGTGCCTCGTAGCCGTGCAGGGGCGTCGACACCCGCCGCAGCACCCACCGGGTGAGCCGCCACAACACCCGGACCAGCGCCGACCCCAGCCCGCGCGGCACCACCAGGTTGCGCAGGACGCTGCCCACCGTGATCACCAGGACGGCCAGGCCGGCCACGCCCGCGATCCACCGCATAAGGCGGCCCCCCCGAACGGGTCGCTGCCGGGAGCGCTGCTGCCGCGGCCGGCAGCGCCGCTGTCATGGCGTCACTCTAACGCCGCAGCGAGGAGGGGGCGGGGCTTCCCATTACCAACGAAAAGGTCGGGCCGTCCGGCAGGTGCCGGACGGCCCGACCGGCGACTCAGTGGATGACCACGGGGGTCGACGGCTGCTCCCCCTGCTGGCCGTCGAGCAGGTCGGACGGCTTACGCCGGCGCGGCAGGAGCGCGGCCGGGATGAACGTGAGCAGCACCAGCGCGAACGCGACCCAGAACGTGTGGGCGAAGGAGCCGGCCACGAAGTCGAGGCCGCGCTCGATGAGCGACGCCGGCACCGGGAACTGCTCAAGGAGCTCCGGCTGCTGCTGCGTGGCGATGGCCAGCCCGGCCTCGGTGATCGGCTTGCCGCTCGGATCGGTCACGCCGGGGATCGGCCGGGAGCCGTTCAGCTCGCTGGTGAGGATCACCGACATCAGCGCGGCACCGACCGAGCCGCCGATCTGCTGGACGATGTTGACCAGCGTGGAGCCGCGGGCCACCTCCTGGGCGTGCAGGGTCTTCAGCGCCGACGTCATGATCGGCATCATTGTCGCGCCCATGCCCAGGCCCATCACGAACAGCGAGCCGCACAGCAGCCAGTACGAGGTGTGCGGGTCGACCTGCGTGAAGGTGAAGAACCCGGCGGCGATGAGCACCAGCGCGAACGGCACCGTCCGGCCGACGGGCATCCGGTCGGCCAGCATTCCGGCGATCGGCATGGTGAGCATCGCGCCGATGCCCTGCGGCGCCATCAGCAGGCCCGCGGTCAGGGTCGACTCGCCACGGACCTGCAGGAAGTAGCTCGGGAACAGCAGGCCGGCGCCCATGAACGCGACGATGAACACGACCAGGGTCACCGTCGCGATGGTCAGGTTGCGGTTGGCGAACAGCCGCAGGTCGACCAGCGGGTGCCGGGGCTTGAAGGAGTAGCGGATGAAGCTCACCACGAGCACGGCGCCGACCAGCATGGGCAGCCACACCTTGGTCTCGGCCATCGTGCCGGCCTCGGGCAGCGACGAGACGCCGTACAGGAAGAGGGCCAGCCCCGGCGAGAGCATCAGCATGCCGAGGAAGTCGAACGACTCCGACGGCTCGGGGTTGTCCTTCGGCAGCGCCATGAGCGCGTAGACGAGCGCGATGGCGCCGATCGGCAGGTTGATCAGGAAGATCCAGTGCCAGCTCGCCGTGTCGATCAGCCAGCCGCCGAGGATCGGACCGCCGATCGGCCCGAGCAGCATCGGGATGCCGAGGACGGCCATCAGCCGGCCGATCCGCTGCGGACCGGCGGCCCGGGTCATGATCGTCATGCCAAGGGGCATGAGCATGCCGCCGCCGAGACCCTGCAGGACGCGGAAGCCGATCAGCTGCCCGATCGTGTCGGCGGTGGCGCACAGCCCGGAACCGATCGTGAACAGCGCCAACGCGACCATGTAGAGGCGCTTGGTGCCGAACCGGTCCGCGGCCCAGCCGCTGAGCGGGATCACCGTGGCCAGCGCGAGCGTGTAGGCGGTCATCGTCCACGCCACCTGGGCGTACGTCGCGTCGAACTCTCGCTGGAACGTCGGTATCGCGACGCTGACGACCGTCACGTCGAGGATCGACATGATCGCGCCGAGGACGACGACTCCGGCCACCTTCAGCACCGCGGCGTCGAGCTTGTCCGATGTCGCGACAGGTTGCTGGGTCACAAAAGGTCTCCTGAATCCGATGGTTGCGGGGGCGGTGGCGGCACCACGCGTGTCGCGCGTGGGCGGTCGCGTACGGCGGAGGGCAACGCAGGGCAGCGTACCGACCGCCACCGACACTTCGCCTCGGATTACCGCCCACCGGCCGGCCCGGCGACGTGATCTGCGTCGCCTCCGGCACCCGTCACAGCCCGGACGGCGACGCGGAGGCGAACTTCGCCATGAGCGCGACCTCGGCGGTCCGCGACTGTTCGATCCGCCGGGCCAGCTCACACACCCGGGCGCTGCTGCCGGCGCTCAGCTGCGCGCGGGCGAGCTGCGCCGCCGTCGCCTGGTGCGCGGCGAGCACGTCGAGCAGCACCCGGTCCACCTGCGCGGTCGGGGCGGCGCGCAGCCGGGCCAGCCCGGCGGCGGCGTCGCTGTGCCCGGAGTGATCGTGCCGGGCGACGGCGGCCATCGCCGAGGGCCCGGCGTCGCGCAGCCAGCCACGCATGGTGGACAGCTCGTCGGACTCGGTGACCTCGATCGCGGCGATCAGCGTCCGGATCTCCGGATCCCCGGTGCGCTCGAGCCCGAGCCGGACGATCTGCAGGGTCTGCTCGGTGTGCGCCACCATCATGGCCAGGAACAGCACGTCGATTCCGCTGGCCGACGCGTCGACGACCGCCCCGGACGGGGTCAGCCGCGCGGCGGGCGACCCCGACGGTCGCGTACAGCCGGTGGCGGCCAGCAGGACCGCCACCAGGACGGCGGTGAGCGCGTGCCGGAGGCCGGTCCCGGGTGCGGCGCACGACGGGCGTGGCCGCACCCGGACGGTCAGACCTGCAGCCACAGCGCCGGGGTGTTGGGCGGTTCCCAACCGGGAATGGCGGTGTGCGCCTGGCGGCAACGGTAGGTCAGGCCGTTGTAGGTGACCTGGTCCCCGACCTGGTAGGCCCGCCCGGCGGTCCAGGTGCCGCTGGGCGCGGGTGAGCTGGTCGGACTCGCGGTCGGCGTCGGCGACGGGCTGGTCGGGGTCGGACTGGGCGTCGGGTTACCTCCGCTCCCACCGATCTGCAGGTCCACGCAGGAGTAGAAGGCGTTGGCCGTGTCGGCGATGTTCCACACCGCGAGCAGCTTCTGCCGGCCGGAGAAGCCGCCGAGGTTGACGGTGTGCGACACGGTGGCGGTGGCCTGGCGGCCCCCGCCGTCGAAGACGGCGACCCGGGTGTTGCCGATCCAGTACTCCCAGTTGCTGGTGGCGTGCAGAGCGGTGTTGACCCAGGTAAAGGTGACCGAGCTGCCGACCGAGGTGGCGGGCCAGTTGCGGCTGTCGTCGTTCAGCACGGCGAACTGGGCGAGCCCGGCGTGGCAGCTGCGCAGGCCCTTCGGTCCTTCGACGCTCTGCGGCTCGTACTTGATCTGGCCGCAGTCGGGGACCTTGTTCTGCGCGCAGAGCGCCTGGCGGCTGGGCGGCGAGGAGACGTAACCGTGGGCCTGGGCGGGCGCGGCGACGGCCAGGGTGGCGGCGACGACGCCCATCGTGAGGAGCGGGACGGTGATTCTTCGGCGCATGACGGCAACTCCTTCGGGGGACGACACGTGGAGCTGCCACGAACATAAATTAAAGTTTGTTAACAGTAAAGACCCTTGTCTATAAATCAAGGTCGGAACGGCCGACCGCCTCCGTCACCACCGGCCGTCCGCCCGCAGCATGTGCGCGCCGGAGACGTACAGGTCGTCGGGGGCGAGGCGGAGCAGCCGTACGACCTCGACGGCGACCTGCTCGGGCCCGGCGTAGACCTCGTCGAGGAACTCGTCGCCGACCCGCTCCTGCAGGCGGGTGGGCATCGGCCCCGGGTGCAGCTGCATGACCTTGATCCGGTTGCTGTGCCTCCCCTCCGCCAGCGACTCGACCAGGCTGCTGCCGTAGCTCTTGGTGGCCCGGTAGACCGGGATGCCCGGACGGGGCTTCGTCACCGCCATCGCGCCCACGTACACCACGTTGCCGAAGCCCTGCCGGTCCAGCTGGCGCAGGGCTTCCTTGAACACGTAGGTGGTGCCGAGCGCGTTGACCTCCACCGCCCGGCGGATGCGTTGCGGGGAGAGGTCCGCCAGGTCGCCGCCCGCCCACACCGACGCGCAGACGGCGACGCCGTCGATGGTGCCGTACCGCTCGACCACCTCGGCGAACGCGTCCCGCACCTGTTCGTAGGAGGAGACGTCGCAGACGATCCCGGCGCACTCCAGGTCGTCGGCCACGGCGGCGACCTCGTCAGGTTGGTCGCCGAGCACGCCCACCCGATGCTCCTCGACCAGCAGGCGGGCGACCGCCAGGCCGAGCCCGCTGGTCCCGCCGACCACCATGAAGGTTCTCGCGCCCATGCTGCTCCCGATGTCGTGGCGCACGAGGGATACGCGGTGCGGTGCCGGCGATGCCTTCCCGCTGGCGCTGATCCCATACCCGGAATCGGCGAGATTCGCCTGTTCCGCCAAGCGGCGCCGGGCCGCCACCGGCGACGGTGGCGGCCCGGCGACCGGGGATACGCAGGTCAGCGGCGTACGGACTGCTCCGGGCCCGCGGCGTCGACGGTCACCTGGTCGAAGGCGGGCGCGCCGTCGACCGCGTCCGCCGCGACGGCGGCCGACCGCGCGGGGTCGGGCAGGTCGAGGCTGGACCGCAGGGTGACCGGCTTGAGCAGCACCGCGGCGATGACGCCGACGACCGCGATGGCCGCGGAGATGAGGAAGATGTGCCCGGTGGCGTCGCCGTACGCGGCGCGGACGATGTGCACCACCGGCTCCGGCAGCGCGTCGAGGTTGAGCGAGCTGCCGCCGCCACCGCCGGAGGTCGGGAAGCCTGCGGCGGCGAGATCGTGGGTGATCCGCTCGGTGACCCGGCGGGCGAGGACGGCGCCGAGCACGGAGACGCCGATGGTGCCGCCGAGGGACCGGAAGAAGGCGATGCTGGAGCTGGCCGCGCCGATGTCCTTGAGGGCGACGGTGTTCTGCACGGCGAGCACGAGGTTCTGCATGCTCATGCCGACGCCGGTGCCGACGATGAACATGGCGGTGCCGAGGAGCAGCAGCGGAGTCTCGTGGTCGACGGTGCCGAGCAGGGCGAACCCGGCGACCAGGATGATCGAGCCGGCCACGATGTAGGGCTTGACCCGCCCGCTGCGGGTGATCAGTCGCCCGACGACGATCGACGACAGCAGGACGCCGGCCATCATCGGGATGGTGAGCAGACCGGCCTCGGTGGGGGTGTAGCCGCGACCGACCTGGAAGTACTGGCCGAGGAAGACGGCGCCGCCGAACATGGCCATGCCGACCGCGAGGCTGCCGAGGATCGCCAGCGCGGTGGTGCGCTCGCGGATGATCTTCAAGGGGACGACCGGCTCCGCGGCCCGCGACTCGACCCAGGTCGCCAGGGCGAGCAGGAGCACTGCGCCGCCGACCATCGCGGCGGTCTGCCAGGAGAGCCAGGCGAAGGAGGAGTCGACGAACGAGATCCAGATCAGCAGCACGCTGACGCCGGCGGCGATCAGGCTCGCGCCGAGGTAGTCGATCTTCACGTTGTCCCGGCGCGCGGTGGGCAGGTGCAGGGTGGCCTGGAGCAGGATCAGCGCGACAACGGCGACCGGCACGCCCACGAAGAAGCACCAGCGCCAGCCGAGCCAGGACGTGTCGACGATGAGGCCGCCCAGCAGCGGGCCACCGACCGTCGCGAGGGCCATGACGCCACCCAGGTAGCCGTTGTAGCGGCCGCGCTCGCGCGGCGGGATCATCGCCGCGATGGCGACCTGGACCAGGGCCTGGAGCCCGCCGACGCCGATGCCCTGGAACGCGCGGGCGGCGATGAGCTGCCCGGCGTTCTGCGAGAACCCGGCGACGATCGAGCCGGCCAGGAACACCACGATGGCGACCTGGATCAGCAGCTTCTTGTTGAACAGGTCGGCCAGCTTGCCCCAGATCGGGGTGGTGGCGGTGGCGGTGAGCAGGGTCGCGGTGACCACCCAGGTGTACTGGGTCTGGGTGCCGTTCAGCGCGCCGATGATCTTCGGCAGTGCGATCGAGACGACGGTGCTGCTGATCATCGCGACGAAGAGCACCAGCAGCAGGCCGCTCAGTGCTTCGAGCGTCTGCCGCCGGCTCATCGGTGCGGCTTCGGCCGCTGTGGTGGGTGCGCTCATCGCGCGTCCTCCTGGTTATCGTGGTGTGCGAGGGCGACCTCGAGGTCGCGGGTGAAGCGGCCGAGCGCGGTGGACAGCGCCGCCACCTCGCCGGGTGTCCAGTCGGCGAGTGCCCGGTTGAGCACCTGTCCGTACCAGTCGTTCGTGTCGGCCAGCACGGCCCGGCCGGCCGGGGTGATGGTCAGTTGGCTGGCGCGCCGATCGGTCGGGTCGGTCTGCCGGTCGACCAGGCCGTGCTCGACGAGGGCCGCGACGGCGCGGCTGACGGTCGACGGGTCGAGTCGGCCACGCTCGGCCAGTTCCCGGGCGTGGCAGCCACCGGCGCTGCGGTCGATGAGCATGAGTGGGCCCACCAGGCCGGGCGGCACGGCCGGCCGCTCGTCTATCCGACGCTGCTTGAGCAGCCGCACGCCGGTCAGCAGGTCGCGCAGCCGCGTACCGAGTTCTCGGATGGCGGTGTCCACTCTTGTCCTCCGACCCAACATTGGTTGCCTCAAGCAAGCATCGGGTAATCTTGCGCACTAGGCAAGTTTGCTCGTTGAGAAGTGAATCACGTCTCGCTTAGGCTGGGGCCATGGATGAGGCGGCGGGGCTGCGGGAACGTAAGAAGGCGGCGACCCGCCTCGCCCTGCACGAGGCGGCGCTGAGCCTTGCCGCCGAGCAGGGGCCGGACCGGGTCACCGTCGAGGCGATCGCCGACGCCGCGAACGTCTCCCGCCGGACGTTCTCCAACTACTTCTCCAGTAAGGAGGAGGCCCTCTTCTACGGCGACACCCAACGGCTCCGTCGGCTGCTGGACCTGCTGCGCGCGCAACCCCCCGACGACTCGCCGTGGGCCGCGCTGAGCCGCGCTGCCCTGCAACTGGCGACCGAGGTGTACGACGACGGCGGGGGCGTCCTGACCTGGCTGGACCGCCGCCGTCGGCTGCGCGGGCACCCGGGCCTGCTCGCGCACCAGGCCGCCGCGTACACCGCGATCGAACGTGAACTGGCCGGCGAACTCGCCCAGCGACTCACCGACCCGGACCGGGCGCTGCGTGCCCGGATCATGGCCGCGACCCTGCTCGCCACCGTGCGGGTCGCCACCCAGCACTGGATCGAGCACCCCGACACCCCGATGATCGACACGCTCCGGGTCGCGCTCGCCCACGCGACTCCGACCTCCGAAGCCACGAGCTGATCCCGCGCTCGGCCGACGCGAATGTCGCCGGGCGGCGCTACCGTCGTGCCCGTGGTCACCGTCGACGACGTCCGCGCCCTGGCCCGGACCCTCCCCCGCACCAGCGAGCACCTGATCCGCGACCGCATCAAGTTCCGAGTGGGCGCCATCGTCTACGTCGCGTTCAGCCAGGACGAGCGGACCATGGGCTTCGGCTACCCCAAGGAGGAACGGGACGCCCTGATCGCCACCGAGCCGGCCGTGTTCTTCCACCCCCGTCCGTCCGACCTGCGGTTCAGCTGGGTGTGCTGCCACCTGGACCGACTCGACCACGATCGGATGACCGAGCTGGTGACCGAGTCCTGGCGTATGGTGGTGCCGAAGTTTCTCGCCCGCCAGCGACTGGGCGGCTGAGCTCCGGGCATGGTCACCGCCGCGGCTCGACCGGCCCGACCGCGGGGTTGAGGGGCAACCGGGGAGGGCGTCGATTCCGACGCGCGACCGGCCCCGGCGCTGAAAGACTCGTCCGGTGGACGACGACCGCAGACGCGGGGGGCTGGGGCCGGCAATCCCGATCGCCCCGGCCGCCCGGGTGGACAAGTTCGAGCTCTTCTTCGACCTCGTCTTCGTCGTGTCGTTCTTCATCATCACCCGGGCCACCGCCACCAACGTGACCGGGCGGCAACTGCTGCACGCCGTACTGGTGTTCGCCGTGCTCTGGTGGTGCTGGGTGGTGCACAGCATGGTCGCCGCCCGGCTGAGGCTCGGCGAGGGATTCGTCCCGGTGCTGATGGTGGCCGGCATGCTCGCGCTGTTCACCTTCTCGCTGGCCGTGCCACAGACCTTCGGCAGCGGCCATCTGGGGGTGGGCGGGCCGGTCCTGGTCACGATCAGCTATCTGGTGTTCCGCGCCGTGCACCTGGTGCCGTACGCGTACCTCGGCCGAGGCCAGCCGATCGCCCCGGGCCAGCTGATGCTTCCCGAGGTGGCGATCACGACCTTTCTGCTGCTGGTCGCGGCGCTGCTGCCGAGCAGGATCACCGATCCGCAGCTCGCGGAGTGGCTCCGGGACGGGCTGTGGATCGCCGTCGTCGTCGTTCAGTACGCCAGCGGGCTGCTGGGCGGCATCCAGCGCTGGGTGGTTACCTCCGCCGAACACTGGACGGAACGCTACGACTTCATCCTCATCATCGCGCTCGGCGAGTCGGTCATCTCCGTCGGCGTCGGCGGCAACCTGCTCGGCAAGCCGGTGACCTGGCCGGGCATCGTGGCGGCGATGCTGGGCGTCCTCGCCACGGCGGCACTGTGGTGGGCGCACTTCGACATGATCGGCCCGGCCGCCCGGATCGCGCTGCACGCTGCCCAGGGCGTGCCACGGGTGACGATGGCCCGCGACGCGTTCGCCTATCTCTACCTGCCGATGATCGCCGGCTTGATCGGGTTCGCGGTCGGCGCGGAGGAGCTGGTGGCCACGATCGTCGATCCGGTGGGCGGTCTCATCGAGCCGGGCCGCGGCGAGTCCGTGCCGCTGCTGTTCGGCGGAGTGGCGGTCTATTTTGCCGCCGACCTGGCGTTCCAACTACGCACCCTGGGGACCGTGACGTGGACGCGGGTCGGCGTGCTCGTCGCACTCGCGGCCGGGATTGTCACCGGCCGGCTGCTGCCAGCGCTCGGCGCGCTCAGCCTGCTGACCTTCATCTGCGTCGCGCTCGTCGTCGTCGAGATGGTGGTTCTCGCGGACTCCCGCGACGCGCTACGACGAGCAGTGTACGAGGAGAAGGTCAGATACGAGACGGGCGAGGCCGCGTGGCGCGCCCACTGGCACGACGACAACCCGGAGCAGCCGACGCAGTGACGCGGGGATCGCCCGCCCGGAACGGCCACGCGCGCCGGCCGTAAAGTCTGCGCGTGATCGAGATCGGCATCGAGGTCGACCTGTTCCACCCGTCCGAGACGGTGTGGCACGCGTTGACGGAACCCGCGCTGCTCGCCAAGTGGTTCGCCGAGGGCGCGCCGCAGGCGGAGCAACCGGAGCGGCTGCTGCTGCGTACGGCGGGACTGCCCGGGTTCGACGCCGACGTCGAGGCGACGGTGGTGGAGCGGCGTGCCCCGGAGCTGTCCGTGCTGGACTGCCGGGAGGGCGCCACGCGTACCCGGCTGACCTGCCGCATCGTCCCGACCGGCCACGGCTGCCGGTTGAGCGTGCACGAGGTGCTGGTGGACGGCGAGTGGGACGCCGAACGGCATGCTCGCCGCACCGAGCACCATCAGCAGGCGGTGACCGTGCGACTGCCGGCGATCCTCGACTGGCTGGCGTTCCAGCGCGTCGACCTGCGACGCGCCGAGGGCGGGCTGACCGCCGAACTGCCCGTGGTCCGGTTGCTCGGCGACGTCCGTACCCGGGCCGGACGCCGGCGGGCGGGAGTGATCGGCGGGGGCCTGGCGTGTCTCGCCCTAGCCGCCGGGACGGCGGTGTGGCTGACCCGGCCGGCGCCGCGGATCCCGGAGGCCGCACCACAGTCGACTCCGCTGCTGCTGCCGACCGCCACCAGCCCTGCCCCCCGCAGCACCCCGTCGCCAACCGCGCGGAGCGCCGCCCGCAGCAGCGACGCGCCGTCCCCGACCTCGACCTCAACCCCCACGCCGACGGCGGCCCCGACCCCCACGCCGGCTTCCACGCCCAGCGCGAGCCCCAACCTGGCCGTCCCCATGGCCGCCCGCTACCAGACCGTCGCCGAGCGGATGATGGGCTACCAGGGCGAGGTGCTGGTGAGCAACCCGGACGACACGGAGAAGCCGGGCTGGGCGGTGGTCGTGACGCTGGGCGCGGGGGCCACGATCAGCGGCGTCAGCGGGGCCGAGTGGCAGCAAGACGGGCGGGTCGTCACGTTCACCGGGCCCGCCGTGCCACCTGGGGGATCGACGACGTTCCGGTTCGACGTGCGGAACCGGGATCTGCTCGCCGCCAAGGCCCCCGCGTCGTGCACTGTCGACGGCTCCCCCTGCTCACGGTAGTAGCGGGAGCGCGGACGCCGCCGGGAGGAGGTCCTCCTCCCGGCGGCGCCGCCCGGCCCGAGCCGGTCAGCTCCGGTTGATGGTGAACGTGCTGGTCGTGTTCCGGATGTCCTGGTAGTTGCCGGACAGCCGGAGGTTGACGAAGGTGGCGGAGCCGACGGCGGGGCCCTGCCCGGCCTCGGGCATCTCGTTGACCCAGATCCCGAACCCGGACTTGGCGTCGAAGGCGTCACCGCTGCGCTTCGCCCCGGAGATCGACACGTTGGTGAAGACCGTGTCGGTGACCGGGTTCTCCGGCTGGCTGCCGGTGTACTTCGTCTGGAACATGATCCCCGAATACGTGGGATCGACGATGTCGACGTCGGACACCCGGATGCCGCGGAACTCCTTCGAGGCGGAGAACACCCAGATCGCCGGGAAGGTCTGCGCGCCCCAGAAGTGGCCGCCCGCCCGCACCAGCGAGATGTTCTGGAACTGGGTCGGCGGGCTCGCCCCGAACCCGATGAACGGATAGCCGAAGTCCAGCGAGCTGATGGTGATGCCCGAGTACGTCAGCATGTCCGCGATGTGGAGGTTGCGGAAGGTGTTGTCGTAGCCGCCGTACACGGCCAGCCCGGCCGCCCGCCAGGTCAGCGTGGCGGTCAGGTTCTCGAACACGTTGCCGTGGTTGCCGCTCGACGCGCCCTGGTCGGTGGCGGAGAACAGCGCGAACGCGTCGTCCCCGTTGGACCGACCCTCGCTGTTGGTGACCAGGTTGCCGGTGCTGCCGTTGGTCATGTTCACCCCGTCGGCGAAGGTGTCGCGGAACCGGCTGTCCCGAATGGTCAGGCCACTGACGTGGACCCCCCAGTACGCGCAGACGGTGTGCTCCACCCAGACGCTGTCGAGGGTGAGGTTGTTGACGTCCTTCAACTCGCCCCACACCTTGCCCGGCCCGTCGATCCGGTTGGTGTAGTTGCCGAAGAAGGACAGGTGGGCGAAGGTCGAGCCGCTGGCCGTGGGCTCCACCCGGAAGCCGGCGTCGGTGTTCTGCTGCGACGGCGGCGTCTGGAAGCGGGTGTACCACATGCCGGCGCCGACCACCTTGACCGCCTTGCCGTACACCTGGAACTTCTGCGCGGTGTCATAGGTGCCGGCCGGCAGGTAGACCCCGACCAGGTTGCCCGTGGTGTCCATCCGGACGGCGTCGAGGGCGTTCTGCACATCGGCGTGGCTGAAGCCGTTCGGCACCTTGTAGCGGGCCGGGTCCGGGTTGGCACGCGGCGACACCAGCTCCGTGTTGATGAAGTCGATCGCGTACGTGCTGGTGTTGGCCGCGTCCTTCTGCAGCCGGATGGTGCTGCCGGCCGGAACGGTCGAGTTCAACATCACGTTGGCCTCGTCGTACAGGTGCCGTGGCGGGCCCGCGCTCGGCGAGTCACTCGGGCTCGCCTCGGCGCCGTAGAGCCAGATGTGCTTCGAGGTCAGGTTGATCGGCTTGTGCAGGACGCCGTTGACGTAGATGTTCAACGTCGAGTCGATCCCGCCGCCGCCGGCGGAGTCCGGGATGGAAAAGCGGGTGACCAGGGTGTTGGTCGCCGCCCGGGTGGTCCACTCCACGTACGCGCCGGTGGTGTTCAAGGTCACCGCGCGGCGGCCGGACGCCTCGCCGGCCAGGGTGCCGATGTCGCGGCTCGGCCCGATCACCTGCGCGCCGCCGCCGGTCCGGCCGTCCTCGGCCTCGTACATGTCGTAGGGCAGGTTCGCGCCCCGGCCGACGAACAGCGACCGGTCGCTGGTGTTGTTCTGCTGCTTGACCGGCAGCTCGTTGGCATCGACGGCCAGCGCCACCCGCACGGTGTACTTCCCGTTGGCCGCCGTCCAGCTGCCCAGGTCGACCGGCGGGCTGGTCGCCCCGGCCGCGAGCACGCCGGTGTACGAGCCGGTGAGGGTGCGTACCACCGCGCCGGTGTCGGACAGCAGGGTGAGGGTGATGCCGTGCGCGCCGCCGGCCGAGGCGATCGTGCCCTGGTTACGGATCGACACCGCGAAGCTCACGGCGACGCCGGCGCTCGGCGTGCTCGGCGACCAGGTGACCGCCCCGGCGACCAGGTCGGAGCTGGCCACCGGTTTGACGGTCAGCGAGCCGGTCAGGCTGTTGTTCGACTCGTCCTGCTCGATGACCGTGTTCGCCTCGTCGACGACGGCGGTGATCTCGTAGGTGCCGGCGTCGCGGACCCCGATGTCCGCGGAGACGGTCGCCGAGGCCCCGGCGGCCAGGGCGCCGACGGACGCGGTGCCGACCTTGGTCGTACCCAGGTAGAAGGTGACCGAGGTGGCGGTGGACGCGGCGGTGCCGATGTTGCGGACCGTGGCGGACAGGGTGATCGGGTCGGTCTCCACCGGCGCGGACGGCGCGGCCGTCAGGCTGGTGACGGTCAGGTCCGGGTTCGGCGCGGGCGTACCGATCACCTGGAACTCGGCCACCTGCCCGTTGGACGAGCCGGAGTTGGCGGTGAACTGCAGCCGCACGTCCGCCGCGGTGGCGGTGACCGGGATGGTGACGGTGTTGCTGCTGGCCGGGTTGAACGAGTACGTCGCCGAGCCGACCAGGGTGGTGAACGTCGACGCGGACTGCTCCCGCCCGAGCACCTGGAAGGTCTGGGTGCGCGGTCCCCAGATCGGGTCGGGGTTCAGCTTGACCACGATGGCGGTGATGCTGGCGTTGGCCCCGAGCGCGACGGTGAGCGTGCTCGGGTACGCCCCGGGCGCACCCTCCCAGTAGGTCGTCACGTCGTCGTCGTTGGCGTTGACGGCGTTGAAGATGTGCACCACCGAGGAGGCGGTGATCGGCTTGCCGACGGCCAGGTTCCGGCCGGTCGGGGTGCTGCCGGTGCGGGTGACGGTGTTGGAGGTCGCCGACACGTTCCCGGCGGCGTCCCGGGCGCGGACGTAGTAGGAGACGGTGGCGCTGTCCGGCTGGCTGTCGGTGTACGTCAGGGTCGACCCGTTGACGGTGGCGCGCAGCGCGTTGTTGGCGTAGATGTCGTAGGCGGTGACGCCGACGTTGTCGGTCGACGCCGTCCAGGTCAGTTTGATCTGCCCCGACCCGGGCTGGGTGTACGTGAGGTTGCCGGGCGCGGTGGGCGGGGTGGTGTCGCCGGTGCTCCCGGTGCGGGTGACGGTGTTGCTGTTGGCGGACTGGTTGCCGGCGGCGTCGCGGGCCCGGACGTAGTAGGAGACGGTGGCGTCGGCCGGCTGGGTGTCGGTCCAGGTCAGCGTGTCGGCGCCGACGCTGGTGCGCAGCGTCCCGTTGGCGTAGATGTCGTAGGCGGTGACGCCGACGTTGTCGGTCGACGCCGTCCAGGTCAGTTTGATCTGGCCGGGGGCCGGCTGGGTGAAGGCGAGGTTGCCCGGCGCGGTGGGCGGCTGGGTGTCCCCGGTGGCCGGGCCGTAGATCTCCAGCTCGCTGAGCTGCCCGGCGGGCCAGCCGGAGTTGGCGGTGAAGTACAACCGCACGTACCTGGTGCTGGCGGTGGCGAAGGTGATGGTTACGGTGTTGCCGCCGGTCGGGTTGAACGCGTACCCGGCGGAGGCGACGAGGGTGCTGAAGGTGCTGCCGTCGGTGCTGCCCTCCACGGTGAGCGTCTGGGTGCGCGCCCCCCAGCTCGCGGGGAGCTTGAGCACCAGCTTGTTGACCCCCACGGTGCCGCCGAGGTCGGCGCGGATCCACTGCGGGAAGGCGTTGTTCGCGCTCTCCCAGTAGCTGGCCTGGTTGCCGTCGTTGGCGTTGCCCGCGCCGTACACGTCGGCGTGGCTGCTCTCGGCCATCGGCCGCCCGAGGGCGAGGTTGGTGGTGGAGGTGGTGACGCCGTACACCTCCAGCTCGGCGAGCTGCGCGGCGGACCAGCCGGTGTTGGCGGTGATCGAGACGCGGACGTACCGGGTGGTGGTGGCGGTGAAGGACAGGGTGACGGTGTTGCCGCTGCCGGGGCTGAACGTGCGGCCGGCCGAGGCGACGACGGTGGTGAAGCTGTTGCCGTCGGTGCTGCCCAGCACGGACAGGGTCTGGGTGCGGGACTCCCAGGAGGCGGGCAGTTTCAGGACGACCTGGTCGACGGTCTGGGCGCTGCCGAGGTCGACCTGCGCCCACTGCGGGAAGCTGTTGTTGGCGCTCTCCCAATAGCTGCCGGCGTTGCCGTCGGTCAGGTTGCCCGCCGTGTACGGGCCGTTGGCGCTGCTGGCCGAGGCGGTCCGGCCGAGGGCGAGGTTGGGGCCGCCGGCCGCGGCGGCCGGGGACGGCGGTGGGGCCGTGACGGCCAGCCCGACGGCGGCGAGCACCGCGACCAGGCGGGTACGGAATCTGGACATGGTGGAGGAACACCTTCTTCCGGGGGTGGTGGAGAGGTGGGTGATGGGGGTTGGGTGGGGTCCCCGCCGCGTTGCGGGGACCCCGGGGTGGTCAGCTGGCGTACGCCTCGAATTCGCTGAGCTGGCCGGCCGGCCAGCCGGTGTTGCCGGTGAAGGTCAGCCGCAGGTGCCGCTGGCTGGTGGCGGAGAAGGTGATCGTGACGGTGTTGCCGGTCGCGGGGTTGAAGGTGTAGCCGGCCGACGCCTTGACGGTGCTCCACGTCGACCCGTCGGTGGAGCCGAGCACGGAGAGGGTCTGGGTCCGGGTCTGCCAGGCCGACGACGGTGGCAGCTTCAGCACGATCCGGGACACCGGGTAGGCCGCGCCGAGGTCGACGGTGAGCGACTGCGGGAACGCGTTGTTGGCGCTCTCCCAGTAGGTGCTGGCGTTGCCGTCGACCACGTTGGCCGCCACGTACACGTCGGCGTGGCTGGTCTCGGTCACCGGCCGCCCGGCGGCCAGGTTCCCGCTGGGTGGCGGGGCGGTGGTCGGCGGCGGAGTCGGGGTCGGGGTGGTGGTCGTCCCGCCGTACACCTCGAACTCGGCGACCTGACCGGCGGGCCAGCCGGTGTTGGCGGTGAAGCTGAGCCGGACGTACCGCCGGTCCCCCGCCGGCAGCGGGATCGACACGGTGTTGCCGGTGGCCGGGTCGAAGGTGTAGCCGGCCGAGGCCTTCACCGTCGCGTACGTCGACCCGTCGGTGGAGCCGAGCACGGACAGGGTCTGGGTACGCCGCTCCCAGCCGGGCGGGAGTTTCAGCACCACCTGATCAACGGCGCGCGCCGTGCCGAGGTCCACGGTCAGCGTCTGCGGGAAGGAGTTGTTGGCGCTTTCCCAGTAGGTGCCGGCGTTGCCGTCGACGGCGTTGGCCGCCACGTACGTCTGGGTGGTGCTCGACGCGGTGACCGGCCGGCCGAGGGCGAGGTTGCCGCCCGACGGCGGCGGCCCGGTCGGCGTGGGGCTGGCGGTCGGTGTGGGGCTGGTGGTCGGGTTCGTCGGCGTCGCGCTGGGCGGGGTGGACGGGCCGTTGCCCCACTGCGGTTCGGGCCACGGTCCGCAGTACGGGTTGGCCGAGTACCAGCCGGAGTTGCCGGCGCCCTGGGTGATCTGGAAGCTGCCGCCGACGCAGTTGTACATCGGGGTGGCCTGGGCGATACCGGTGGCGCGGACGTTGGTGAAGCTGACCTGGCTGGGCGCCTGCACCTGGAGGGCGAACGTCCCGGCCCCGTCGATGCGGACGTTGTTCAGGTTGATCCCGCTGGTCTGCCCCTCGATCCAGTGCAGGGCCGCGTACGAGCTGTCCAGGATGTCGGTGTCGGTGACGTTGATCGTGGCGCCCTGGATCGGTTCGTTGAGCGCGGAGAACCAGAGCGCGCCGACCCCGAACTGCCAGTTGTAGTCGGAGTTGCCGTTGCGGATCAGGGTGTTGCGGGCGACCGTGATCGTGCCGGCGACCGCGGTCGGGCCGTTCACGCCCGGGTAGCGGTTGGCGATGTGGATGCCGCCGCCGTTGGTGACCGAGTCGGCGGTCACGTTGTCGGTGATCCGGATGTCCCGGCCGCCGTAGGTGACCAGGTTGTTGGCCAGGATGGTGACGCCGACCGTGTTGAAGGTGAAGGCGTTGTTGACGTTGGGCACGCTCTGCGCCCACATGGCCAGGCCGTCGTCGCCGGTGTTGCGGACGAACGTGTTGGTGACCGTGGAGTTGGTGACGCCCCAGTGGAAGTTCACCCCGTCGGCGGTCTGGTCGAGGATCCGGCTGTTGCGGATGGTCAGGTTGTCCATCGGCCCGTCCATCCAGGCGCCGACCTTGGTGTGCTGCAACCAGAGGTTGTCGACCACCGAGTTCGACATCGCCCCGCCGAGGGCGTTGACCTGGTCCTCGTCGACCCGTTCCCGGATGTCGCCGATGATCGCGAAGTCCCGCAGGGTGACGTTGCGGCTGGGTCCGCCGGCCTCGTGCGACCGGATCTGCCCGCTGTAGCCGCCGCCGGCGACGTACTTGCCGTAGATGCCGGCCGCCCGCTTGCGGTCGGTGGGGTGTCGGCCGCCGAGCACCGAGTACCAGGGGCCGGCGCCACGCAGGGTCACCCCGTCGACCACCACGTGGTCCCACAGGGTGAAGGTGCCGGTGGGGATCCACACCGTCTTGCCCTGCGCCTTGCCGGCGTCGACGGCGGACTGGAACTTCGCGGTGGAGTCGGTGGCGCCGGTCGGGTCGGCGCCGAAGTCGGTCACCACGTCCAGCACCCCGGCGGGCTTGGCGATCGGCGCGCCGACCAGCTCGAAGTCGGCCAGGTCGATGGTGAAGGTGGGTGACTGCGCGGTCGAGGAGACCTGCAGGCGGATCTTGGTGCCGGCGGGGTAGGTGGTGCCGAACAGGGTGCGGGTCTCGTCGTAGAAGTGGTGCGGGTTGGTGTCGCCGGGGTTGTTGTTGAACGGGTACCCGCCGTAGAACCAGCCGTACCGGGAGGTGACCGGGACGGCCTTGACCAGGGTGCCGTTGGCCCGCAGGTCGATGGTGGCGTCCCGGCCGGTGCCGGCCGCGTTGTCCGGCAGGCTGTACCGGAAGGTCATCGCGTCGGCCGGGGCGGTGAGGGTGAACTCGACGTACTGACCGACGGCGTTGAGGGTGACCGCTTCCCGGCCGGACGCCTCTGACGGCAGGGTGCCGTAGCGCCGGTCGGGGCCGATCCGGGTGCCGGTGTACGCGGCCCGCTCGGCCTCCTGCTCGACGAACGGGACGGTGGCGCCGCGACCGGCGATGTCGAACGGGGACAGCCCGGCGGCCCGGGCCGGGGTGGCGGTGGTGGTGAGCGCCACGACGGTGACGGAGGTGGCGGCCAGCGCGGCGGCGGCGAGGGCGGCCAGGCCCGCGCGGAGCCGGTTTCTCGGATGGTGTGGGGTGGTCTGCTCGGCCATGAGGGGGGTGCTCCCTTTCGTCAGATGGCCCGGTTCCCCCGTGCTTCTGTCGCTCCGGTTCTCCTTCCTCGTGGCGGCGGTGCCGACGGCCGTCCCGGCCGTCGGCACCGCTAGGGATCAGCGGGTTCGCAGCCAGACGGCGGTGTCCGGCGGAAGCAGGTCGTCAACGGGTCCGCTGGACAGCAGCAGCCGGTCGTGGTCGGGCAGGGGCACCGGCGTGTCGGAGAGGTTGACCAGGCAGGCGAAGCCGGGTTCACGGGCGAAGGCGAGCACCCGGTCGGGGGCGGGCAGCCAGGTCAACGTGCCGTCGCCGAGCGCCGGTTCGCTGCGACGCAGCGCGATGGCGACCCGGTAGAGCTCCAGCATCGAGTGCGGGTCGCCGGTCTGCGCCCGGGCCGTGCGGTCCTTCCAGTCGGCCGGCTGGGGCAGCCAGGGTGCGGCCGTCGCGCCGTCCGGGCTGAAGCCGAACGGCGATGCGTCGCCGGTCCACGGCAGCGGCACCCGGCAGCCGTCCCGGCCGGGGTCGACCCGACCGGAGCGTTCCCACATCGGGTCTTGGCGCAGCTCGTACGGGATGTCCTCGACCTCCCAGAGGCCCAACTCCTCCCCCTGGTAGACGTAGGCCGCGCCGGGCAGCGCGAGGCAGAGCAGCGCGGCGGCCCGGGCTCGACGGGTGCCCAGTTCCAGGTCGGTGGGGATCCCCTCGCGCTTCGCGGCGAAGCTGAACGTGGTGTCCGCCCGGCCGTAGCGGGTGACCTGTCGGGTGACGTCGTGGTTGGACAGCACCCAGGTGGCCGGCGCGCCGACCGGCGCGTGGGCGCTGAGCGTCCCGTCGATGCTCTCGCGCAGCGCCGAGGGGTCCCAGGCGCAGCCGAGGAAGTCGAAGTTGAACGCCGCGTGCAGTTCGTCCGGGCGCAGGTAGTTGGCGAAGCGCCGCCGGTCCGGCATCCACACCTCGCCGATCAGTGCCCGGTCGCCGGGGTACTCGTCGGCGATCCGCCTCCAGTCGCGGTAGATCTCGTGCACGCCGTCGAGGTCGCGGAACGGGTGCGGCCGGTCGGGCAGCGTCTCGGGCAGTGTTCCGTCCTTGACCAACAGCCCGGCCGAGTCGATCCGGATGCCGTCCACCCCGCGGTCGAACCAGAACCGCAGAATGTCCTCGAACTCGGCCCGGACCCGTGGGTGGTCCCAGTTGAAGTCCGGCTGCTCGGGGGCGAACAGGTGCAGGTACCAGTCGCCGGGGGTGCCGTCCGGGTTCACGGTCCGGGTCCAGGTCGGGCCGCCGAACTCGCCGACCCAGTCGGTGGGCCGCTGGTCGCCGTTCGGGCCCCGGCCGGGGCGGAACCAGAACAGCTCCCGCTCGGGCGCGTCCGGTCCGCCGGCGAGTGCCGCCTGGAACCAGGGGTGCGCGTCAGAGCAGTGGTTCGGCACCACGTCGACGATTGTCCGGATGCCGCGTGCGCGTGCCTCCGCGATCAGCGCCTCCGCCTCGGCCAGGGTGCCGAAGACCGGATCGATGTCGCGGTAGTCGGCAACGTCGTAGCCTGCGTCGGCCATCGGTGAGGGGTACCAGGGGCTGAACCAGATCGCGTCGACGCCGAGCGCGGACAGGTGGTCCAGCCGGGACCGGATGCCGGCGATGTCGCCGATGCCGTCGCCGTTGCCGTCGGCGAAGCTCCGTGGGTACACCTGGTAGATCACCGCTCCACGCCACCACGGACGATTGTCTGCTGTGGACACGAGCACCTGCTTTCTGCGTCGGTACGTCGGCGGGGTCGCCGGACCTGGATGTGCGTCGCGCGAACGGTCGTTGTTCGCGGTAAGTTGCGCTGGTGTTGCGCAGGTGGGGTCGGCCGCTCATCGAGCCCGCCAGACGGCTGCGATGTTCGACGTCGGGGGGCCGGGGCTATCCCTTGAGGCTGCCCGCGGTCAGTCCGGACATGATGTTCCGCTGGAAGATCAGGAAGATGATGACGGTCGGGATCGCGGCGATCACCGACGCGGCGATAACCACGTTCATCGGCGTGCCGCCAGCGAAGGCGTAGATGCCGACGCTGACCGTGCGGGTCTCCGGCGATGGCATGACCAACTTCGGCCAGAGGAAGTCCTTCCAGACCGCGGTCACGGCGAAGATCGAGACCACGCCGAGGATGGGGCGCGACATCGGCAGGATGATCGACCACAGCGTGCGCAGCGGCGTCGCCCCGTCCATGACGGCCGCCGACATCAGCTCCTCCGGGATCGAGTCGAAGAACCGTTTCAGCAGGAAGATGTTGAACGCGTTCGCGACCAGGGGCAGCCAGATCGCGAACGGCGAGTCGAGCAGGTTGATGTGCAGGATCGGCAGGTCGATCACGGTCACGTACTGCGGGACGATGAGGACCATCGCCGGGATCATCAGCGTCGCCAGCATCATGCCGAGGATCACGTTGCCGAGCGCCGGTCGAAGCTTCGACAGGGCGTACGCCGCGGCGGTGTCGAGGACGAGCTGGAACAACAGCGCCCCGGCGGCGTAGTAGAACGTGTTGAACAGCAGCTTGGCGAGGGCCAGGTTGGTCCACGCATCGGCGTAGTTCTGCAGCTGGGGGTTCTTCGGATACAGCGATGGCGGGGTCTGCGCGATTTCCTGCCCGGATTTGAGCGCGCCGGTGACCATCCAGTAGAGCGGCCCGAGGAACACGAGCGTGAACACCAGCACGACCACGACGAGCAGCGTCCAGTAGACGATCCGGCCGCGCCCCCGCCGGAGCTGGGCATGTGAGATAAGGGTCCGGGTCCCGGGATCCTGCGCCATTTCTCGCCCGTCCTAGTCCTGTTTCGAGGTGAGCCGCACGTAGACGGCGGAGAAGCCGGCCAGCACCACGAGCATGATCACGCCGAGTGCCGCAGCACCATTGAGGTCGTTCTGGAAGAACCCGTGCTGGTAGATGAGGTATGCCACCGAGGTCGCGGCATCCTCCGCGCCCGCTCCGTTGGCGAGGATCAGTGGTTCGATGAACAGTTGCATCGTCGCCACGATCTGCAGCATCGCCAGAAGTCCGAGGATCAACCGGGTCTGCGGGATCGTCACGTTGACGATCCGCCGCCAGATCCCGGCGCCGTCGAGCTCGGCCGCCTCGTAGAGTTCGCCGGGGATGTTCTGCAGCGCCGCCAGGTAGATCAGCACCGCGCTGCCCATGTTCATCCAGGTCGACGCGAGCACCATCGCCGGCATCGTCATCCCGGGCGACTGCATCCACTCAGATGTCGGCAGGTGCAGTGCCTTGAGGATGGCGTTGAACAGTCCCGCGTCGCTGGGGTCGTACGCGTAGAACTTGAAGAGGAACAGCGCCGACGCGGGCGGCAGCATCACCGGCAGGTAGACCAGGATCCGCAGGTATCCCTTGGCGTGGCGGAACTCGTTGAGCAGGATCGCCACGAAGAACGGCACCGCGTACCCGAGGATGAGCGCGAGAATCGTGAAGTAGAACGTGTTCTTCCAGGCGGTCCAGAAGCTGGGCTCGTGAAGGATGCGGACGTAGTTGTCCCAGCCGACCCAGGTCGTCTCACCTCGCCGGGTGCGCTGGAAGCTCATGACGACGCCGCGGATCATCGGGTACCAGGAGAAGACGGCGAAGCAGAGGACCGCACCGAACAGGAACGTGTGCCCGGTGAGGTTGTCCCGTACCTTGCGGCCGAGGCTGGTACGCCGAGACCCGGCGGGATACGGCGCGGGGCGACCCGGTTTCCTGGTGGCACCCGGGACGGTGGTGATCGCCAAGGCAACTCCTGCGGAAGTCAGTGACCGGACGGTGGCGGCGCGCGGGGTGGGGGCCGGTGGGTCGGCCCCCACCCCATCGGGTCAGCTCCCGGCGGCCAGGAGCTGGTTCACCTTGTCCTCGGCCGTCTTGAGCAGTGCGTCGATGTTCGCGTTCGGGTTCGTCAGCACCCCGGACATCGCGGCGTCGAGCACCGCGTAGATCCCCTGCGCGTTGCGCGGCTCGCCCTTGATCGGGACCGGGCTCGCCTCGAAGACCGCGAAGTTGGCGGTGTCGATGTTCGCGTTCGCCTTGCGCAGCTCGAGTTCCTGCTTCTGGGCGTCGCTGCCGTAGGTGAAGAGCAGCGGCTGGGGCAGGCCCACCGGGTAGTTCTGCGGCTTGGCCCGGGCGTAGTCGAACTGGCCCTTGCCCGGCGTCAGCTTCTGGTAGGCGATCCACTTCAGGCCGGCCTTGACCTGCTCCGGGGAGAGGCCCTTCTTGAAGAAGTAGCCCTCGCCACCACCGAGCGTCCCCTTCGCCGGGCCGTCCTGGCCGGGCAGCGGGCCCATCGCCCAGTCCTGGAACTTGCCCTGGAACTGGCTCACGATCGCCTGGGTGGCGTCCGGCGCGCCGATGAACATGCCGACCTTGCCCGCGCCGGCGTTGGTCAGCAGGTCGCCCCACTGCAGCAGCTGGCGGGCGCCCATGCTGTTGTCGCCGTACCGCATGTCCTTGAGGTTCTGCAGGACCTGCTTGCCCATCGCGTTGTTGAAGTCGGCCTTCTTGCCGTCCGCGGTGAGGATCTGGCCGCCCTGGGAGTAGAGCAGGCAGGTGAAGTGCCAGCCTCCGGTGTTGCCGGCGCTGTACTCCGAGTAGCCGGCGATGCCGTTGCCGAGCGCGGAGATCTTCTTGGCGGCCTCCCGCACCTCGGGCCAGGTCTTGGGCGGGTTGTTCACGTCGAGCCCGGCCTGCTGGAACAGGACCTTGTTGTAGACCAGGCCCATCGAGTAGTTCTTCACCGGGACGGCGTAGAGCTTGCCGCCGTCGGTGAAGACCTCCTTGAGTGCCGGGTCGACGCTGTCCCAGGTGGGGATCGTGTCCTTGTTGGCGTACTGGGTGATGTCCATCGCCTGACCGGAGTCGAGCACCTGCTGGAGATCGGTCATGTATCCGTAGAACACGTCGGTCACGGTGCCGCCGGCAAGGCGGGCGGTGAAGTCCGGCGGGTTGTTGCACTGCTCGCCGACGCTGACGCTCTTGATGACGATGTCGGGGTTCTTCCGCTGGAACTCGGCGACGTCCTCGTTCCAGTTCTGCAACAGCTCTTTCTGGGCGCCGACCGGCTGGCAGTCGACGGTGATGGTGACCTTGCCGCTGGCGTCGTTCTTCGCGTCGTCGCTCTTCGTGGAGCAAGCCGCAAGGGTGAGCCCCAGGCCGGCCACGAGCGCTAGCGCCGCAGCCTTCCGGTACTGCGGTACGGACATCTGTCCATCCCTTCGGGAACGGGTGTCTCCATGGCCTTCGCTGATCTGCGGTGATCGCGTGATCGCCACCGCAGGGATGCGCTGTTGTTGATCTGTATCCGCCACGCAACCTGCCTCGGGGGCCGGCGTGAGTGGAGTCACTGTAACGAGGCGGACTTATTTCGGCAAGATGTCGAGCTGGTTTTGAAAGGATGCGACTTTCGGCCGACGTATCTTGACGAGAGCCCGGCTATGTCCCGGTTTCCGGCGTTCGCGCTCGCGCCACCCGGCAAACACGAAACGGCCGCCGACCGCGAGCAGCGGTCGGCGGCCGGGGCGTTGTCCGGTTGGGCCCGGTCAGCGGTTGGGGGCCGGGGCGGTGGAGCCGCGTACCACCAGTTCGGGCTCGAACAGCAACTCGTCATGCAGCACGCCGGCCCCCTCGATCTGGGTGACCAGTAGGTCCACCGCGGCCTGCCCCATCGTCTCGATCGGCTGCCGCACGGTGGTCAGCGGCGGATCGGTGCAGGTCATGAACGCGGAGTCGTCGAAACCCACCACCGACACATCGGTCGGCACCGCCCGACCGAGCCGCCGGGCCGCCCGGATGGTGCCCAGGGCCAGCACATCGCTGGCGCAGATAATGCCGGTCACGCCCCGCTCGACCAATTTGGTCGCGGCGACCCGCGCCCCTTCCATGGAGAAGCTGGAGCGTTCGACGCGCTCCGTGTCGCCGGTCCAGCCCGCGGCCTGGACCATCGCATCCAGCTTGCGCCGGGACGGCACGTGCCCCTCCGGGCCGAGCACCATCCCGATCCGGTCGTGCCCGAGCGAGCGCAGGTGCCCGTACGCCTGCTCGACGGCGACCGCGTCGTCGGTGGACACCCGGGGGAACCCGAGCTCGTCGACGCCGGCGTTGACCAGCACCACGGGCAGCCCCCGATCGACCAGTCGCCGGTAGTGCTCGTGCGAGGCGTCGGCGAGGGCGTACGACCCGCCGGCGAAGATGACCCCGGAGACCTGGTGGTCGAGGAGCATCTCGACGTAGTCGGACTCGGGCACGCCGCCGATGGTGCGGGCGCAGAGCGCGGGGGTGAACCCGCGCTGGGCCAGCGAACCGGTCACCACCTCGGCGAGCGCCGGGAAGATCGGGTTCTGCAACTCGGGCAGGACCAGGCCGACCAGCCGGGCCCGCTCGCCCCGCAGCTTGGTCGGGCGCTCGTAGCCCAGCACGTCCAGGGCGGTCAGCACAGCGGTCCGGGTCGCCTCCGACACGCCGCCGCGCCCGTTGAGCACACGGCTCACGGTCGCCTCACTGACGCCCGCCTTGCGGGCCACCTCCGTCAACCGCTTCGTCACGGCCGCAATCCTACGTCGCCTTCTTGCAAGAAATGAACCGCCCGCTGCTCGGTCACGGCAACGCCGGCGGGTCGACCGAACAGCATCCCTGGCCCCGACACCGCCGCCGGCCGTCGCGTTGCCTTCTGCAAGATTCGAACAGAGGAGCGCTTGAATATTGACAAGTGACGGGAATAACATGAGGCACCCTGGAGCCGGGTGTGGCTCCCGGGTCTCCGGCGGGCACGTCCAGCCGCGCCGACACCACCCCGTCTCCCCCGTCCCCCAGAGAGTGGGTAGTCCGATGCAGCGGAGCGTGGACGACGGCGCGGCAAGCTCGCGCCCGCACGTGCCGATAGCCAGGATCATCGCGACGGTCGCCGCCGTCGCACTCGCCGTACCGGGCGGAACCGCCGCCGCGGCGGTGGGCGTGTCGACTCCCGCCGGCCCGGCCCCCGTGGTGACCCGGGCCGGCCTCGACCCGGCACTGGTTGCCGGCCGCGGCGCGACCGTCGACTTCGTCGAGTTGGAGGCGGAGCAGGCCCGCACGACCGGCACCGTCATCGGACCGGACCGGGCCGCCTACACCCTCGCCGGGGAGGCGTCCGGCCGCCGCGCGGTCCGGCTCACCCCCGGCCAGTACGTCGAGTTCACCCTGCCCAGGGCGACCAACGCGATCACCGTCCGCTACAGCATCCCCGACGCCCCGCGCGGCGGCGGCATCACCGCGCCCCTGCAGGTCACGGCGGGCCACGGCCCCACCCGGACCATGACCCTGACCTCCCAGTACGCCTGGCTCTACAACCAGTACCCGTTCTCCAACGACCCCACTGCCGGGCTGCTGCACCCCGACTGGTGGATCACCGAGTGCTCCTGCGTGCCGGCCGCCACCACCCCGCCGCCGACCGTCGCCAAGCCCTTCCGGCCGCACCACTTCTATGACGAGCAGCGGATGCTGCTGGGCCACACCTACCGGGCCGGCGAGGTGGTCCGGCTGACCGCCCCGGCCCGCGGCGGCGCCGCGTGGACGGTCATCGACCTGCTCGACGCGCACCTCGTCGCCGCACCACGGGTGGCCCCGGGCGCGGTGAACGTGCTCGCCTTCGGCGCCGACCCGACCGGGCGGCGGGAGTCGGCCGACGCCTTCGACCGGGCCGTCGCGTACGCCCGCCGGGCACACCGCACGCTCTACCTGCCGCCCGGTACGTACCAGGTGAACCGGCACGTCATCGTCGACGACGTGACCATCACGGGGGCCGGCAGCTGGTACACCGTCGTCCGGGGTCGCGAGGTCACCCTGCGTACCCCGGCCCCCGACGGCTCGGTGCACACCGGCGTCGGCTTCTACGGCCGGGACGCGGCGGACGGCGGCAGCAGCAACGTGCACCTCGCCGGCTTCGCCATCGAGGGCGACGTGCGGGAACGCATCGACACCGACCAGGTCAACGCCATCGGCGGGGCGCTGAACCACTCCACCATCGACGGCCTCTACCTGCACCACACCAAGGTCGGGATGTGGTTCGACGGGCCGATGACCGACCTGCGGGTCACCAACACCGTCATCGCCGACCAGATCGCCGACGGCGTCAACTTCCACACCGGCGTCACCCGCTCCTCCGTCTCGCACACCTTCGTCCGCAACACGGGCGACGACGGCCTGGCCATGTGGTCGGAGGGGACCGGCAACGCGCACAACACCTTCGACCACAACACCGTGCAGTCGCCGGTCCTGGCAAACGGCATCGCCCTGTACGGCGGCACCGACAACACGATCTCCAACAACCTGGTCGCCGACCCGGTACGCGAGGGCAGCGCCATCCAGGTCGGCTCCCGGTTCGGCGCCGAGCCGTTCACCGGGCACCTGTGGATCACCGACAACACCACCGTCCGCGCCGGCACCTACGAGCTGAACTGGAACATCGGCCTCGGCGCGATCTGGTTCTACGCGCTGGACCGCAGCATCGACGCCGACATCCAGGTGGTCGGCGACGCCTTCCTCGACAACACGTACAACGCGATCATGCTGGTCAGCGACTGGCCGGTGAAGGACACGTACTCGATCAACAACGTGCACTTCCGCGACATCCGGGTCGACGGGACCGGCACCTCGGTGGTGAGCGCGCGCACGGCCGGCTCCGCGTCCTTCGCCAATGTGAAGGCCCGCAACGTGGGGGCGGTCGGGGTGAACAACTGCGGCTCGTTCCACTTCACCCCGGCCGGCTCGGAATTCACCGTCACCGACCTCGGCGGCAACGACGGCGGGTGGCTCGCCCCTTGGCTGCTGCCCAACACCATCACCTGCGACGACCGGCCGCCGGTCGTGCCGCCGCCGGCGCCGGCGGGGTGGTGAGCGGGGCTCAGGCCTCGGCGGCTTACCTTTCGGGCGGCCTGGCGCGTTTCCCTCTTTCGCGTCGGGCCGCCCGGCGGGCCCGGATCACCCGGACCAGCACCAGCAGCACCACGAGGGCCAGCAGTGCCTCGCTGCTCCAGCCCAGCCGCTGTTCCAGTACCCGGTACGACGCCCCGAACAGGTATCCCGCCACCGCCACGGCCGCCGCCCAGACCGCGCCGCCGGTCACGTTCGCGATGGTGAAGGCGCCGTGCGCCATGCCGCTCATCCCCGCGAGGCCGGGCACGAGCGTGCGCAGCGCCGCCACCCAACGGCCCAGCACCACCGCGAGGACGCCCCGGCGGCGGATCAGGTCCAACCCCCGGCGCACGTCGGCCGAGTGGACGAGCCGACGGGGCACGCGGTCGAGCAGTCGAGGGCCGTAGCGGCGGCCGACCAGGTAGCCGACCTGGTCGCCGAGCGCCGCCCCGGCGATCGCGGCCACCACCACGGCCCACAGCGACAGCCGTCCCTGGTTGGCGACCACGCCGCCGACCAGCACCGCCACCTCGCCCGGCACGACCAGTCCGAGGAAGGTCGACGCCTCCAGCGCCGGAAGCAGGAAGACCAAGGTCAGGACCAGGGCCGGTGGCAGCACGGCCAGCACGTTCAACACCCGATCCATCTGCCGATTGTCACCCGCGGCCCGGCCGAATCCCCCCGGGCCGGCGCAGCTTCCGGCGGGTTGGTTGGGTTGTTCCGACCGGGACGAGCCGCCGGGTCGAGGAGTGAACAACGGCCTCACCGGGGACAATAGGGCGAGGACAGGTGACAGCGCCAGCGAGCGGCCAGGCCCGCCGGACGTGCGCGGGACGGGGGGCCGAACGTGGAGGACGGGGCAGCCGCCACCGCACCGGCGGTCTTCACCGTCGCCGTGCCGGCCGACCCGGGCCAGCTCGCGCCGACCCGGGAGCGCCTGCGTGGTTGGCTGCACGCTTCGGGCGTGAACGATTGGGACGTCGAGGCGGTGCTGATCGCCACCGGGGAGGCGTGCGCGAACGCCATCGAGCACGGCTGCCGGTTCGCCGCGGGCGAGATCTTCACCCTCCGGGCCGAGCTGCGCGACCATCGGCTGGAGGTCGAGGTACGCGACGACGGCGGCTGGCGGGAGAGCGCGGACGGACCCGGCGCCGACCGGGGTCGAGGCCGGTTGATCATGGCGCGGGTGATGGACGAGGCGACCGTCGTCGGCACCCCAGAGGGCACGACCGTACTCCTCGTCAAGCATCTGCCGGTCGGCAGCTGACGGTCCCGGCGGCGGACGGTGCGCGATCCCGGGGCGGCTCGGCGCCCCCGGGCCGGGCGACCGCCGTAGGACGCCCGGCCCGGGATGATCAGCAGCCGATCCGGGTGGCGCCGAGCGCCACGTCATCGAACCAGAGGGTGTCGGCCGCGCTGCCGTAGCTCTCCCAACCCAGCTTGAGGTCGGTGAGCCGGGGCCGCCAGGTGCGGTTGTACCACTGCCCGTCGATATCGTGGGTCGGTACGCCGTCGGCGGTGAGGCCGGCGACCGCGACGCCGTCCAGCCAGGTGCGCAACTGGCCGGCGGCGCCGTCCACCATGAACTCCACGCAGGACCAGCGGCCGGTGGGCAGCGGCACGCTCAGCGCCACCCCAGCCGGGCTCTGCTCCGGCAGGGTGGCGTCGTCGGAGGCCCGGTTCCACTGGAGGGCACGGTTCTGGCCGCCCATCCGAAGGTCCCGGTTGCCGTCCGCGGCGTCGTTCATGGCGAGCAGCGTCACGTGGTCGACGGGAAGCGCGGTGGTGTGCCGGACCCAGAGCCGGCCGTAGCGAACCTGCCCGAGCGCACTGAGGTCCCGGTTGGCCCGGACGAACACATGGTTGCAGTAGCCGCCCGCACCGTTGATCCGGATCGACCGGGAACCGCTGTGCGCCGTGGTGGTGTCCACGGCGGCGACACCGGCCCCGGCGCAGTCCGGCTGGACCACCGTCCAGTCGCCGGTCGGGGTTGACCCGGTCTGGTTCTCGAAACCGTCGCAGAGCACCGCGCCACCGCAGCCGGCCGGCGGCGTACCGGTGGGGGTCGGCGAGGTCGTCGGGGGCGGACTGCTCGGCGGAGCCGTCGTCGGCGGGGCGGTGGTGGGCGGGGCCGTGGTGGGCCGGGCCGTGGTCGGGGCCGGCGTGGCGCCGTTGCACGGTACGCCGTTCAGGGCGAAGCCGGTCGGGGGCGGCGCGGCCGAGCCGACGGTGCCCTGCACGCCGAACTCGGTGGTGCCGCCCGCCGGCACGCTGCCGTTCCAGTCCGCGTTGCGGGCGGTGACGGTCCTGCCGGACTGACTGACCACGGCGCTCCAGCCGCCGGTGATCTGCTGGTCACCGGGGTACGTCCAGGTGACCGTCCAGCCGTTCAGCGGGGTGTCGCCCGGGGCGACGCGGACGGTGGCGGTGAAGCCGCCGGGCCACTCGTTCGGCTGGTAGTCGATCCGGCAGCCCTGCGCGGCGGTGGCCGGGCCGGCGGCCAGCGGGGTGACGACGGCGGCGGCGACCAGGGTGGCCGCGGCCGCGACGAGCGGGGTGAGACGGGCGCGGAAAATCCTCATCGGGGTCCTCTCGGCGGACCGCCGGTCGGTGACCGACGGCACGGACGTGCGGGGACCTCGCGTGCCGACGCGCGCGATCACGCGTACGGGGATGCCCGGCTCGGGCTCGAAATGCAGCCGCCACAGGGCGGCGCCCGCCGGTCAATGTAGTGACGTTGACCGATGGTCGGCAACAGGTGTCCGCGCCCTGGGACGCGACACGGCCCCCGCTACGCCTGACGATCAGGCGAGTCGCGGGGCACATGCATCGACCGGACCCGATAGCATCCCAACCATCAACATCGATCTCGAAGGGGTGTATCAGGTTGTCAAAAATTCTACAAAGGACAGTGTCCGTAGTGCTGGCCGCGGGCCTGGTCGTCGCGGGATTCGCGGGCCCGGCCAGCGCCGGCACCGGGTCGAGCCCGGTCTCCGCCGGCGGCGTCCTGCCCAACAATGCCCCGTCGGACGCCACGGCTCGGAACAAGGAGACCCAAGCCTCGGCCGGCGGCGGGTTCTCGGTGCTGGCCACCAGCGAGTCCAAGCGCCTGACGATCACGACCCAGGCGCAAGAGACGAACTACTGGTGCTCGCCCGCCGCCGGCCGCGCGGCACTGTCCGCGCTCTCGGCCACTGTGCCCAGCCAGAGCACACTTGCCTGGCGCATGGACACAACGTCCAGCGGCACCGTCACGACCAACATCGCACCCTCGCTGAACGCGTACCAGAGCAAGAACAACTACGTGCGGTCGACCGGCATGACGCTGGACAACTACCGGACGTACCTCCGGGCCGGGATCGTCACCTACGCGGCGCCGTCCATCCTCAACGTGCAGATGTCGAAGCTGCCCTGGTACAGCAACGTCAGCGGTGGCCACTCCGTCACCTCCTACGGCTACGCGACCGCCACAAAGGTGTGGAACCTCGACATCTACGATCCCTGGGACAACATCCGGCACACGGGCACGGCGTCCGGCACGATGTACGACGCCGCAATCAACAACCACGAAATGATCTGGTAGTGCGTTGATGCGATGCAGGCGAGTGATCAGCGGCTGGGTGGTTGCGCTGTTGGCGCTCGCCTGCACGGCGTGCTGGCCCGGCGACACGCGGCCGCGGTCGGCCGTCCGGGCGGAGCCGATTGCCGGGGCGACGCTCGGGTTGCCGGACTTTCTGCGGATCGAGGCGGCGGTCCGACTGCCGGCCGGGATGTGGCCGTGGCGTTACGGCTCCCGGGCCGGGGGAGGCCATCTGGCGTTCGGGCTGGTCCCCGACGGGATGGATCCCTTCGACGGAGAGCAGCCGGCCGACCAGTTCGGCCGGTACGCCGTCGTGGACCTCAAGACGAACAACATCGATGTCAGACGAACCGTCGTACGCGGCGCGTCCAGCACCGCGAACGTGGTGCTCGACACGGGCACGGGGGAACACCTCGTACGGGTGGAGTCCTGGCCGGAGGCCGAGCCCGACAAGACCTGCCCCGACAACCCGCAGTACTGCTGGAGTTGGGCAGTCTTCGCCCGCGCGCTCCCCGACGGCAAGGACGTCGAGGTGGATCGCAGTCGCGCGCCCGGCGTCCAGTTCATCGTTCCGGACCCGGTCGTCACCGCCGACGCGGTGCTGTGGCAGTCCATCAGCGAAACCGAGTCCCGTGTGATCCGCTGGAGCCCGGACGGCGGGACCACGAAGCTCGGCGGTGACGACCTGCCTCCGGGATCCCTCACCGCCGCCGACGACGCCTGGATCGGCTCTTCACCCCGCTTCGGGCACCAGCTCATCCGGGTCCCCCTCGACGGGTCGGCGCCGGCCGCGCTCAACCTCCCCGAGCGGGCGGCGTACGCCGCCGTCCGTGGGCGCCACTTCGCCTACCGCAACGAGCTCCCGGAAAGCGGTGTCGAGCTGCTGCTCGGCGACCTCAACGACCCGGGCAAGGCCGTGCCCATCCACCGGGTGACGGACATCTACTGGCTCCTCTGGGTCAGCGACGACGCGCTGCTCATCGCCACCCCACAGGGCGTCCGGTTGGTCCGCACCGACCACACCTGGTCCACCGTGCCGGTGGACAACCGCTTCGCGGCACACAACGACCGCGACCGAGTCACTTTCCTGCTCGACTCCGGCGAGCGACGCACGATCGTGGTCGCCCACGTCGAGGCCGACCGCTGACCTGGACCACCAGGACGGGGGATCATGCCGGAGGGCCGGTCACTGGCGGCGTTGCCTGCCCGCCAGTTCGTCGAGCTGGCGAAGGGAGTCCCAGGCGCCGGGATCCGTCGTGCTGTTCCACTGGGTGATCTGCTTCCTGGCCCAGCGTGCCCAGCTCAGCACCGCTTTCTCCTGCTCGTACTGCAGCCGCAGCCCGATGGCGCTCAGGTGAGCCCGCTGCGGGAAGGGTATCGGCCGCGCCGCTGCCATCGCCGCCAGCTCGGCGATCCGGCCGTTCGCCTCGTCCTCGATCCTGCCCAGCGTGGCAAGCAGCTGGTCCGGTGACCCCGCATCGGCGAAGAAGACCTTCACCATGCCCTCGAACTCTATGCTGCGCGGCGCCGGCGGCTCGCTCAGCCACTCCGCGAGGGTCGCGCGCCCCTGCGGGGTGATGCGGTAGACGGTTCTCCCCCGCAGGCCCGTCCGCTCTCTGGTCGCCGTCGCCAGGCCCTGCTCGACCAGCCGCTTCGGCTCGTCGTACAGCTTGCGTTCCGCGCGGGGCCAGAACCAGTTGAGGCTGCGCTTGACCTGCTTGGCGAGCTCGTACGTCGTCCAGTCGCGGACCGCGAGCAGCCCCAGCAGCGCGTAGGAGGTGGTCGTTCTGGCTCCGGTCGTGGTCATGACAGCAACGTTGACATACTGCCCTGGGCAGTGTCTACTCGCCGCCGTCGATACTGCAGAGGGCAGTATCGAGAAGGGAGGGCGAAAACGATGACCGTCACCGACCCCGCCCAGGTCGCGTACGACGACCTCGGCACCGGCGGACCGGCGCTGCTGTTCCTGCCCGGCTGGTGCGGCGACCGCACCGTGTTCGACCCGCTGCTGCCGCGGGTGGCCTCGCACCGCCGGGCGATCTCCATGGACCTGCGCGACCACGGTGAGTCCGAGCGCACCGAGACGGATTTCGGCACCGGCGAGGTGGTGGCGGACGCGATCGCCCTGCTTGAGCGGACCGGCGCCGAGCAGGTGGTGCCGGTCGGACTTTCCCACGCCGGCTGGGCCGCGATCGAGCTACGCCGGCGTCTCGGTGCCGACCGGGTGCCGGCGATCGTGCTGCTCGACTGGATGGTGCTGGGTCCGCCGCCCGGATTCCTCGACGCGCTCGCGGGCCTGCAACAGCCGCAGGCGTGGGAGCAGGTGCGTTCCGCGTTGTTCGCCATGTGGACGACCGGCATCGACGTGGCGCCGCTGCACCGCTACATCGCCGGCATGGCCGCGTACGGCTTCCGCCACTGGCGGCGGGCCGGTCGGGAGATCTACGCCGCCTTCACCGCCGAGGGCACCCCACTGGCCGCGCTGGAGCGGCTCGACGTGCCCTGTCCGACGCTGCACCTTTACGCTCAGCCCGCGGACGACGGCGTGCTCGCGGCGCAACGCGAGTACGGCGTCGAGAATTCCTGGTTCCGCGCGCACCGCCTCGCGGCCCGCAGCCACTTCCCCATGTTCGAGGTACCCGACGAGGTAGCGACGGCCATCGAGGACTTCCTGTGCACGGCCCGGTGATCGACGCGGGTGTGCCACCGCGACTGATGCTCGTGGTGGCACACCCGGACGACGAGACGTTCGGCTGCGGGTCGTTGCTACTGCATGCGGCGGCCTCGGGGGCCACGACCGCGGTGTGCTGCGCGACGCGCGGCGAGGCCGGACAGCCGGCGCCCGGCAGCGGCGTCACCCGGGAGGAACTCCCGACCGTACGCGAGCGGGAGCTACGCGCCGCGGCCCGCTTGCTGCGGGTGTCGCGGGTGGACGTGCTCGACTTCGCCGACTCCGGCATGTCCGGGCCGGCCGGGCCGGACACCCTGGCCGGCGCCGAGTTCGCCGACGTATGCGACCGGGTCAGGGATTGTCTCGAAGATTTCCAGCCGCACGTGCTCGTCACCCTCGACGCCGGTGACGGGCACCGGGACCACGCCCGGATCCGGGACGCAACCCTCGCCGCGGCCCAGCAGGCCCATTGGCAGGTGGACCGGCTCTACCTGCACTGCCTCCCACAAGTCCTCATGCGCCGCTGGCTCGAACACATCGCCCGGGAACACCCGACCTCGCAGCATCTCGAGGCGGACGTGCCCGGCACCCCGGAGGAGCTGATCACCACGGTCGTGGACACCGGGCGGTATCTGGCCGAGCGGGAACGGGCGAACGCCGCGCACGCGTCGCAGGTCTCGCCGTACGACGGGCTGCCCGTCGACCTCCGGCTCGCTTTCCTCACCGCGGAGCACCTCCGCCGGGTGGTACCCGCCTGGAACGGCGGGGACCGCGAGCGGGACATGTTCCCCCAGGTGACCGGCGCCGCTCGGCACGTCGCCACTTCGGCCCCTCACCACGGCTCCTACCGACAATAATTTGGAGGAATATCATCCGAAAAGGGATAAAGGCAGGTGATCCAGCGTGGCCAGGTCGGGTGGCTCGGCCACGGCCGTAGGGAGCCAGCACCGTCCGGGGCATGTGGGCTTCGTGGAGCTGTTCTTCGACGTGGTGTTCGTCTTCGCGTTCACCCGGTTCTCCGAGCGGCTGCTCGAGAATTTCACCTGGCTGAACACCTGGACGACGCTGGTGCTGATGCTGGCCATGTGGTGGCTCTGGTACCGGACGGTCTGGACGACCAACAGGTACGACCCGGACCGGCCAGCCATCCAACTCATCTGGTCCCGCCCCGTCGGGGTGTTCCTGCTCGCCGCGCTGGCCCCGGCGGCGCTCAGGCTGCCGCCGATCGTGGTCGCCGTGATCGTCGCGGTGGTGCTGGCCGGGATCGCCCTGTCCAACGTGATCGCGTGGCGGTTGGTCCCGCGGGCGCTCGCCCCGCCGCACACCCAGGCCCGTTGAATCCGCGGACACCCGCGAATCGCCTCCGCCTTCAGCAGCGTGCCAGGGTGCGTTGACACCAGATCAGCGGCGGCAGATGGGCGACGAACGACGACGCGCCAACGCTTACTCAGGGCGCGGTGCCCCATAACGGTCCGATGGCGCCTAGGAAGGCCTCTCCACCTGCTTACTGCCTCGCCGTACGTGCACGTACCTCAGGCTCGGGAGCGCTCGGACTCGGCAACGGACGACGGACCTGGTCCACCGGGCCCCCGCGGACACCCAGACTGCCGCGCGCGGCACGGTAGAAGTCGTCACGCCCCTGGTCGGCGCGGCGTATCAGCTCGGGAAGGCCGATCGGCGGACTCGGCAGGGCCCGGGCGGCCCCCTCGATATCGCGGACGGCGTCCCGCCACTCCGAGGCGGCGCGAACCGTGCCCTCGTCACCAAGCAGGAGCATCGCCTCCCAGGTCAACGTGTGGCGGACATCCGCCTCATCCAGCCGGGCCAATCCTTCGTCCCGGTCCAGCGACGGCCGGCGCGCCCCGGGCCGGTGATCGCCGAGCATCTGGGTCGCCACGGCGTGGATCTCCTTGACCGCCCTGGTGAAATCGACGTACGCGTCGAGACGGCGCTCGTCCCACCGGACGGTCTGGCCCCGCCGCCAGCGGGCGCGCTCGCCCACAGTCGTGGCGACCATGGTGCCGACCGTGCCGACCAGGACACCGACCAGCGCCGGCACCTGCGCCAACAGGCTTGCCACCACACTCATCAGCCACCCCCCGACACCGTGTGATCACATCATCCACGCAGGACTCTTTCGCTCCTGACACGGGTGTCGCCATCAGCCCCCTGATGGACAGCACTGGTACCGGTCTGTCGCCTTCAGCGCGAGCAGGGCAAGACCCTGAACGCGTGAGCCAGCCGCAGATGTGAGGCCAAGCTATTGCCAGACTGCGATCTCCACCGCCGCTTCGCTTGGCTGAGTACCTACTGAGGGCGTGATGTGGGCTCTTCGAACTTGAGCGGGGTTCGCGGCTGGGCCGACCCGAGAGTGAGGGGCTCGCAGCTCGTCAGTGATCATCGGAGTGTCTAGTTCGGATG
>NZ_JBEZFI010000035.1:0-64760 GCF_040649295.1 Micromonospora sp. NPDC048999
TCTGCGACATCCACATCGGCCAGACCACACCCTGACCACAACCGCACCCAAACCCCGGCCAGTCAACCCCCGAAGGACTTACGGCGCGGACCACTTAGTCCAAACACGACGGAGGCATACGGGATGGCCACTCAGACTCAGCGCCCTTCCAATCCTTGTGCTGGCCGCATCGTCGTCAGCGGGGTCAGGGCGTGGGCGTACCTCGCTGGGGAGAGAACCGGTCATGCCGAGCACCGCCCGAGCCTTGACCCGCGCCGCCGGCGACCGCGCGAAGGCCGCCGGGATCCCTACACCGTGGCCCGCGAACAGCTCCTGCTGATCCGGCAGCTCGTCGACGAGCCGGAGCCGGCCCCCCACATCACGGCAGCCCGGGCCGGCCGGGTCACTCGCCCTCGTCGGGTTCGTTCGGCTCGTGCCAGCGGGCCCGGTAGGCGGCCTCGTGCGCCTCGTGGCTGGCCCGTTCCTCGAGGATCAGCCTGCGCAGCGCCGTCCGGCCCTCCTCGAAGATCACCACTTCCGCACCCACCATGCCCACGCAGATCACGGTCAGCAGGGCGAGGGCCCCGAGCGCCGGCAGCCGCTCGGCCAACGGGATGCAGACGGCGAGCAGCCCCACCGTGCCCACCCGGGTCCAGCTCACGGTGTGCAGGATCCGCAGTTGGAACAGCATGCTGCCGCAGAGGTAGAGGATCACCCCGCCGAAGAGCAGCGCCACGGCGGGGCCGAGCGCTGGCCCCCAGTCGGGGATCTGCGGGTTGGTGATATCACTGACGATATCCTCGGCGCCGAGTGCGAAGAGGATGATGCCGGCGATCATCGGCAGGTAGCAGTACCCGTAGGCGTCCCGGGCCATGGTGATCCGGGGTCCGTCCTCCGCCGCGTGCAGGGCGATCCGGGCGGCCGGCCCGATCATGTCGTAGTGCGCCCACCAGAGCGCGGCGGTGAAGAAGATGCCGAGCACCGCCGCCGCCACGGCCGCTGCGGTGGGCGGCTGCCCGATGAGGTTGCTCCCGACGCCGACCGAGATGACCGATTCGCCCAGGGCGATGACCAGGATCAGGTCGTACCGCTCGGTCCAGTGCTCCGCCGAGGCGAGGCCCCCAGCCCAGCTGCCGGTGAGTAGGCCGGTGCCGTATTGGAGCAGCACGACCAGGGCCCACAGCCCGTCTCGGACGAGTGGTGCCGCGGCGGAGCCGTGTATGGCCAGAGGGATCAGCGCCGCGGCGAGCAGGAGCAGGGTGCTGCCCGCCATCTCCGGGACGAACCGCATCAACTGCCGGCGCTCGTTCGGGCTGTCCCGCACTACGTACAGGTAGAGCAGCACGTGCACCAGGCGGACCACGATGTAGCTGACCGCCGCCACGATCGGCCCGGCCGCGCCCCGCACGTCCTGGAACGCCTGCGGCAGCGACAGGGCGAAGGTGAACAGCGCCGCCATGCCGACCGTCATCAGCACCGGCACGAAGCCCTCGCCGAGCCGGACCCGGGCGGCGACCGCGCTGTGCACCACCCACGACCACCAGAGCACCGCGAGGACCAGCAGGGCGTGCAGCAGCGCCCCGACGGTGATGTCCCGCGCGGTGGCCCGGGTGATGATGAAGAACGAGAAGACGAAGACCAGGTCGAAGAAGATCTCGAACCGGTCCACCCGAGCCGCAGGGGCCATCGGCACCACAGGCCCGAGGCGCCCCCGCCACCCAAAGCCACTCACCCGACGAGTCTTTCAGCGACCGCGCGCTCCCGCGCCGGATTCCATCTCCCTCAACCCCGGATACGCTGCGTATACCGAAAAGCACCCGAACACCCCAAGCGCCGTAGTCCGGTCAATGCATCGAGGGGCGCTGTGGCCGCTGGCGTTGGGCACCGAGTACGTGGCGTCATGGACCGGCTGGCCGGTGCCCGGCCTCGGCCGTTCCCGGATAGGCCAGCTGACCCGCCGGCGCACCGAGTTGACCGTCGCCCGGGGGCAGAAGATCCAGCGCCTGGAGAAGAGCTGAAGGACACCGGCATGAAGCTGACCAGCGTCATCAGCAACGTTGTCGGAGTCACCGGCCGTGCCATCGTCGAGGCGCTCATCGCCGGCGAACGCGAACCCGCAGGTGCTGGTCAGCTTGGCTGTGGGACGGGCGCGGAAGAAGATTGCCGACCTCGTCAACGCCTTGGACGGCACCTTCACCGATCATCATGCCTGGATGTGCCGGCACTACCTGGATCAGATCGACCATCTCGACCGGCTAATCGTGCGAATGGACGAGCGGATCGCCGCACTGACCAAGGATCGCGATGACGACCTGAAACAACCTCGACACCCTGCCCGGCGTGGGCCGCCGGGCCGCCGGGCCGCCGAGGTGATCCTCGCCGAGACCGGTGGCGACATGGCCCAGTTCGCCACCGGGCATCTGGCCTCCTGGATCGGGGTCTGCCCGGGCATGAATGAGTCGGCCGGGTCAACACGTCTGGAAAGACCCGCGACGGCAACGCCAACCTCAAGCGCATCCTCGGCGTCGCGGCGCTTGCGGCGCTGCGAGACAAGGACTCCTACTACGGGGTCTACTACCGGCGCATCGCCGCCCGCCGCGGCGGCAAGAAGGCACTCGTCGCAGTGATGCACAAGCTGGCCATCGCGATCTGACACATCCTGCGCGACAAGACCGTCTTCCGTGACCTCGGCGCAGACTACTTCGCCAAACGCGATCCCGAACGCACCATGCGCCGAATGCAACGCGAAGCCAACAACCTCGGCCTGACCATCCGCTTCGAGCCGATCCCCCAGGCCGCTTGACCAGGTCAAACCCGTTGTGGTCACTCACATTTTCGTGTCAGGTTCCGACCCTTGTCCTCGTCACCCCGAGTGCGCGGCGTGGGCGCGCGGTGCGGGGCTCGGATTCTGGCCGGCGGGGTCGGCCACCTGCGAGGGTAGACCGACCCACCGACAACCGGGGCAAGAGCCGTCCCCGGGCTGGAAACTACGGCCGGGCCTACGAACGGGCGTCGTAGTCGAGCGCGCCGGCCAGCTTCGCGAGGTCATCGGTTGCCTCGACGGCGTGGGTGTAGGCGCTGAGCGCGGCCACCGTGGGGGGCGGAGGGGGCGCCCGCTCGGGCCTGGTGATGGCACCGCAGGGCATCAGTGGTGGTGGTCCTGGGGCAGCTCTACCCAGGCCCGGGGCCGAGTCCGCCTGCTGGCGCAGGCCTATCGAGGTGGACGCGAGCCCGTGTATGTTGCCTCGATGAGTCGAGAGGATCAAGCCTCCGCCGCCTCCTTCGGCAGCCGCGCGGTGTTGTCGGCGCAGATGCTGCTGTTGGCCTTCTGCCTGATCGGCAGCTTCGGTGTGCTGCTCGTGGCCGCGCTGCACACCGGCGATCTTTTGGCTGTGCTCGATCCGCAGCTGGAACGGTTGGGCGACCCAAAGGATTCGCTTCCGCCGGTCGGCCCGGACTCGCCGTGGAACCCGCTGCTCTGGGTGTTCGAGCTCGGTCGGGTGGTGGCGATGTTCGTCTTCCCACTCGCGTTCGCGGCCTTGGTCCTCGGGGTGGTGGCCCTGGCCCGCACCCGGTGGATCGGCGACCGGAAAGCATTCGGCTGGCTCGCCATCAGCACGGCGGTGTGGTTCGCACTGGCGGCGCTCGCGCTGACGCCGTACGGCACGCAGCTACACGTCTGGCTGCTCGACTGAGCCATGAACCCCGCAGACGGCGCAATCCGTCAGCGTTGCTGCGGTGGTGCGGGCGGGTGGCCGTCGTCCTGCCTGCCTGCCTGCCTTGATCATCGAGTACTCGGGATGACGAGCAGCCGGTATGCTGCGGAGCGATCATGACCCATGAGGAGTGCGATGAGCGGCGGCATGCAGGGGCAAGGCTCGCGGGAGGGAGGTGGCGATCCCGGTGGGCCGTCCGCGATCGTTCCCCGCCTCCGCCCCGTCTGTTAGCAGTTGGGACTGGCCCCTGGCTGGTGCGGCCAAACAGTCCCGGCGCGGCGGGGGTAAGCGGGTAGCAGCGACGCTCTCCACTGCGGCAGGCGACGATTTCAGGCACGTACCGTGCCCGACGACCGGGACAGCATGACCGGCACCTCCTCCGGGTTTGAGTGGACGGCGCACCGGAACAACTCGGACACGTGTCGCGGGTCGTCCATCGCCGCCCCCGCCCAGGGGTGTGCACCCTTCGAATCGAGACAACGCCGCCACGCTAAGCAGCGATGGCCCGGGCGGGCATCTATATTTCAGGGCGGCCGTGGACACATGTCAGGCGGCGACGTCGGTGCGGCCCCACCGCCCAGGCACTCCCCGCAGCGTCAGATGCCGGACGTTTCGGGGCAGGTGCGGGTCGACGGCGAGCGCGTCGGGGCCGGGTGAGAGTCCGAGGATGGTACGTAGCAGGAGCAGCGGGGTGCCTGAGGCCCATGCTTGTGGTGAGCAGGCGGTCGGGTAGCGGACGGGTACACCGGTAAGGTTTCGGTCAGCGCCTACGAAGACTTCGGGTAGACGGTGGCGGAAGTGGCGGGCGGCTTCCAGCAGGGCCACCGCGATCCGGCAGGCCTGCGCGTGCCGGCCATAGCGTGCCAGGCCGGCGGCGATGGTCGGAGTGGTGGACCCAGTCCGCCCAGGTCAGCGCCCTGGTTCTCGCGGCGCCAGATCGCCATCTTCAGCGCGTCCAGGGCCAGGTCGGTGTAGAGGCTGGTGGCGACCTGCCAGCCGACGATCATGCGGGAGTACACGTCCAGCACGAAGGCGGCGTTTCCCGGCCCGAGGCGGGTCCTCCAGATCGGCGATCGCCACATCGACCCGACGACCGGCGGCCAGTGGCGCCACCGCCGCCCGGACCTGGCCGGCGAGTTCTCCGGCGGTGACCCCCCACCGGCTCCGGACCTGGACCACCACGGCGTCGGCGTCGACGGCCACGCCCTCGACCCGGCGACCGGGCAGATAGGCGGTACGACCTCCCATCCAACCCGCGGTCAGGCCCACCACGTCCGGACAGGCGCGGGCCGCGGCCGCGACGGCGTCCACGTCGACACCGTCGACCACCGCGTCGCGCTGCCCAACAATGGTGGTCATGACACCCGCGGCTCCTGCCGTTGGCCGTCGGCCTCGGGCAGGTGCACGTCATCGATGCTGATGTTGACCTCGGCGACGTTGAGGCCGGTCATCCGTTCGACGGCCGTCTTGACGTTGCGCTGGATGTTCCGCCCCAGATCGGCGATGCTGACCCCGTACTCGACGATCACGTCCAGGTCGATCGCGGCCTCGTTCTCGCCGACCTCGACGCCGACCCCCTGAGACACGTTCGGCCCGCTGCTGCCGGGAATCCGCTCCCGGATGGCACTGAACGCGCGCGTGCCCGCGTTGCCCATGGCGTGCACGCCCGCCACCTCCCGGCACGCCATCCCGGCGACCTTCTGCACCACGTTGTCGGCAATCATGATCTTGCCGTCTCCGCTGGTGAGCCGGTTCTGGCGGGCTGACTGGGCGCCACCCGCACGTCCAGCCTGCTCGGCCCTGGTCTCCTGACTCATGAGGCTGCCACTCCCTCGGATACTCGTCGACCCGGCGCGTTAGACGCTCTTCAGCGTGAGGGGTCTCACGGCCATCCAGACGCCTTTTGAGCGATGCATACCCCTTTCGGAGCACGCAGAGAGCTGCGACCATGCCGGCGACCTGTCGCCGCTGTCGCGCGAGGCACCCTGGCGCCCCGCAACATCTCACCCATCTCCCGCGGAGATGGTCTTCAGCGCGGCACTACCGCTGGCGCCAATGACTACTCGACGACCTCACTATCAGAGACATTGGAGGCGGTGCATGCCGCCATCATGGAGCACACCTACCTCCCGATCATCATCCCGCCGAGGCGATCACGGTCATCCGCGCGGCCTCGCATGCCTCTACGCCGGACAGCCGACCCCGAACACCGGCACCCGAAGAATCGGGCGGGTTGGGTGTTGGCGACGGGGCGGCGGGCAACCACTGCTGTAGGCGGCGGTTCCGGTTAAGGACCGCCGCCCCGTCACGCGCGCCGAAGGTATGGCGGCAGGATGCTGGGCCTACCGGCTCGTTGCCCTTCGTGCGGTTGGTCAAGCGGCGGGAGCGGGCGAGAAGTGCGCCCGCCGCGCCAACGCCGGTGACTCTATCTATCCACGCTCACTCCTCCGGGCGTCGCGCGGCCGGTCACCCTTTCGCGTGACGACCGGTCGCGGGCAACGTTCGCCGCCTCGGAACCTGGCACTGCCACACCCCGAACGGGTCCCTCGCCACCGCCCACCTACAACGCGACGGCACCGCGCCCCACATGAGCTGCCGTTATGGCCAGCGTTTGCCCGCGTCACAGCGATCCGTAACTTCGCCACTGACCGATGTGTCATGGCCGTGGCTCTGCCGGGGAACCGGTGTGACGAACCTGCTCGCCGACTGCGCGCAGGTGATCGCCTCGGCTTGGGGCCGGGTGGTGCTCTGCCCCGACACCGACCTGTGCGGGCGGTCACCGGCGAGGTGAGTGCTCTGCTGTGCTGTGCTGGGTACTGACCGCCTGCAACCCGGCCCTGCGGTGCGTCGAAGCCGGCGACGCAGCGGAGGCGATGCACCGGACACTGTCCATGGCCCGACCGGGCGATGCGATCCTCGTGCTGTACGAGAAGCTCGACCCGATCCTGTCGCTTGCTGCACACGATGGGCGCCACCTCAGCCGAGGAGCCAGCCCCGCTGATCCCCGAAGCGACAGACGCCGCAAGGTGACACGGCGGTCCATGGCCCAGCTCGATCCCGCTCTGTCGCCACATCCGTGGCAGGTGCGGGCCCGCTCAGTCGCCGGTTCGGGCCGGTCCGCCGCTGGCCCGCACGCCAATAAAAGGCGGTCAGATGATGAAGTGGTTCCAGTAGGCAAGCCAGGTCACGAAAAGCACACCCTGGAGGAGGGCCAGGCCGGCGGTCAGCCACCGGTCGAGCGTTGCGTGCCGGGCCCAGCCGGCCAGCACGAGCGCCACCGGGAAGGCGGCGAGCAGATAGCGCAGCAGACTCTTGTACACCGGTGGTCCCATCGACAGCGGCACCAGCACCATGATCAAGCCGTATACGACGTAGGGTGGGCGGATCCGGCGGACGCCCGCGACCACAACGACCAACGTCAGGACGGCGGCCCCGACCCGCAGGGCGTCCGCGAGCGACCGCCCGGCCAGGCCGTGCCACAGCACGCCCAGCGGGTTCTGCACGGTGACACCCCAGCCCTCCCTCTGGGCGTGCTGGTAGGCGAACCAGTCACCTCCCTGCCACCGGCAGAACGCCATGAAGACGAGCCATCCCGACGGCAGCAGCAGCAGCGGCCAACCGGCGCGGATGTACCCGGACAGCGCGCGTCGACCGAACCGGAAGTCGTGCTGGCTCAGCAGCAGCAAGGCGAGCGGCACCACGACGAAGAAGCCGACCGAGCGGCTCAGCGCCAGGAGGAACCCGACCACGCCGACGAGCAGCCAGCGCCGGCGCTCGGCATAGTGGAAGGCGGCGAGCGTCAGGCACAGGAACAGCGACTCGGTCAGCGCCGCCTGGAACAGGAACGCGGTGGGCAGCAGCACGAGATACCGGACGAACCGGCGGGCCATGGCGTCGTCGCCGAGCAGTCGGTCCCCTAGCCGGTGGGCGTAGTAGAGCATCAGCAGGAACGCCAGGTTGGCTACCAGCAGCAGCGCCACCGCGGTGTGCCCGCCCAGCAGTGGGGCCAGCGCCCGGCCCAGGAACGGGTAGAGCAGCGGGAAGGCGAACTCCTGCCAGGGCCGGTCCAGTGGCAGCCGGGACAGGTGGTCGTAGAGGAACGAATCCCAGGCGAACCAGAGCGAAAGCCAGCGATGCGGGGAGATCGCCCGCTGTTGGTGGCGCATCATCCACTCGTCTGCAGGCGGAGTCCAGGACACCCGGTCGAAGGCGTTCAGCGCGAGCATTCCGACCAGCGTGAGCAGGATCTTCGTACCGAGGAACACGGTGACGGCGAAGCGCCAGGGCGCCGGGACCCGGTCGGCGGCTGCCGCCACCCGGTTCCGCGTGGCGGCGGCGCGCGCGCCCCGGCGCCCGGCCCCGACGGCCCGCCACCTGTCCCCCACAGCGTCTCCCGATCGCGCCGGACGAGCCGGGCGACCCGGCCCGGACGGTGGCACATCCCCCTTTGGCCGCCCTTGATACCTGAGCGGGCACGCTCACCGGCGGCCGGACCGGGTGATTCGGCGCGCACGGCGGGTAAGCGGAGCGCCCGGATCCGGAAGCAGGGGGCGGAACAGGCATGGACGAACAGCGGGACACGGTGGTCATCGGCGCAGGGCCTGCCGGTCTGACCGCGGCGTACGAGCTGCTTCGGCGGGGTGCTCCGGTGCGGGTGTTCGAGACCGACGAGGTGGTGGGTGGGATCAGCCGCACGGTCGAGCGGGACGGCTGGCGCTTCGACATCGGTGGCCACCGGTTCTTCACCAAGGTGTCCCGGGTGGAGGAGTTCTGGCACGAGATCCTGCCGGATGAGGACTTTCTGCTGCGGCCCCGGATGAGTCGGATCTACTACCGGGGCGCGCTCTTCGACTACCCGCTCAGCGCGGCCAACGCCCTGCGCAACCTGGGCCTGCGGGAGGCGGTCCTCTGCCTGGGTTCGTACGCCCGGGCCCGGCTGCGCCCGCCCAAGGACCAGACGCATTTCGAGGGCTGGGTCTCCGCCCGCTTCGGGTGGCGGCTGTACTCCATGTTCTTCAAGACGTACACCGAGAAGGTCTGGGGCATACCGGCCGACCGGCTCCAAGCCGACTGGGCCGCGCAGCGGATCAAGAACCTGTCGCTGTCCAAGGCGCTCGGCAACGCGCTGGTGCCTCGCCGCAGCCGCACCGACGTCACCAGCCTGATCGAGGAGTTCCAGTACCCGAAACTCGGCCCCGGCATGATGTGGGAGCGCTGCGCGGAAGAGGTACGCCGTCGCGGCGGCCGGATCGAGCTGGGCAGCTGGGTGACGACGGTACACCGCGACCCGCAGCGCCGCCGGGCGATCGCCGTCACGGTGGACGGCGTGGGCGGACAACGCACCGTGCCGGCCGCGCACGTGATCTCATCGATGCCGATCTCCGAGCTGGTGGCCGCGCTGCGCCCGCCCGCGCCGCCGCAGGTGCGGGCTGCCGCCGCCGACCTGCGCTACCGGGACTTCCTGACCGTCGCGCTGGTGGTGCCGGCCGAGTTCGCGTTCCCCGACAACTGGATCTACGTGCACGACCCGACGGTCCGGGTGGGCCGGATCCAGAACTTCGGCTCCTGGTCACCGCACATGGTCAAGGACGGGCGCACCTGCCTGGGGCTGGAGTACTTCGTCTTTGAGGACGACGAAACCTGGTGTACGCCCGACGCCGAGCTGGTCGCGACCGCGACGGCGGAACTACAACGGCTCGGCCTGGTCCGGCCCGGTGTGGTCGAGGCCGGATACGTGGTGCGGATGCCCAAGGCGTACCCGGTCTACGACGAGCGCTACCAGCACAGCGTCAAGGTCATCCGTGACTGGCTCGCCCGGGAGGTGCCAAACGTCCACCCGGTTGGCCGCAACGGCATGCACCGCTACAACAACCAGGACCACTCGATGCTGACGGCGATGCTGACCGCCGAGAACATCACCTGCGGCGCGAACCACGACGTCTGGTCGGTCAACGTGGAACAGGACTACCACGAGGAGGCCACCGGACGGGACAACCACAGGCGCCAGGGCACCGGCCGCGACGCACCCATCGTCCCGGCACCACCCGCAGCCGTCCTGCCAGCCCTCGGCGGCGGTCCCCGACCGGGGTCGCAGGCTCAGGTACCCCTCAGCTGACCGACTACCGCCGGGCAGGTCAGCCGTGGCACTCAGCCGTTTGGCCGGTACTGGTGCTGGCGTTCGCCATCGTGGCCATCGACATACCGCCGAAGGTTCGGATGGCAGTGGTCAGCTGTGCCCAGCAGACGGCGGACCTCGCCGAGGGTGCGCGGATGAGCCGTCGTGATCGGATCCGCCGCGCCACCTCTGCGCCCGGCCTGCGATGACGGCGATGCCGCCGGCATGGCCTCAGCGGCGGTGTCGGGTGTGCCTCGACACGGGCGGGGGTAGACCGACGCCCCGCACTATTCGAGCCGCGAGGCGGACAATACCCGAGCCCAGGTCCAACCAGGTCGTCGTCATCGCCGGAGCCTCCACCCGCATGCGATCGCTCGTGTGCACCCATTTCGACGGCGTCGCCCTGCCGGCTGCGCATGCCGTGACGGAGCACGGCGCCGGGCGGTGGCGGCCCACCGGTCGCCACGTCAAGGCCGCTGGGCCGTTCTCCGTCGGGAAGGGCCGTGATGGGTGAGACTGTAGCCACGCGCCGGGGCCTGAACTGCAGGGGCGCCACCTGAGACGGCAGGCCCGCCCCTTTTCTGTTCATTCCACTCGTCCGCAAATGGCCACGTGGCTGGGCGCCAGAGAGCTCCTGCCGGGGTGCTGCCGCCGCCCGCGAACCCGGATCACGGCGCAACGATCGTCTCTCCCGCACGGTCCGAGCCGGTTCCATGTTCCCGGGGCTCGTAGTCGAGCCAGTCGAAGTGGACGGTCCCAGATGCGGCGTACATGCCGATGACGCGGCCGGTGAAGCCGCCGGCGACCTCCGTCGACAGGTAGCGGCCATCGAGTTCGGCCAGCACCACGACCCTGCCGTCCGCCTGCTCGACGCCGAACCGGAGCACGTCGGGTCCCTTGCTGGGGTACCAGTCCTCGCGCGATGAGTCCAGCGCCTCGACCCGGAGGCGGACCGGGCCGGCCGCGACCGGTCGGGTGGCCACCATCGACAGCACCGATCCGATCCGCGCGACGACCCGGACCTGGCCGTCGCCCGCCTCGATTTCGTAGTGGTGTCGCTCGTCGAGGCGTACGGCGAGCCCGCCGCACCCGCCGGTCGGGTCGATCAGGGTACGGACGCGGCACGACAGGTGCTGCTGGCGGCGGCCGACGAAGGTGATGTCGGGGGCGTCCAGCGACGCCCCGCGCGCCCGTAGCGTGAGCCAGCCCGGGCGTTCCGCCAACGACCAGCTATCAGCGGGCCGGGAGCGCACCGAGGCCCAGCGCGGATGCAGACGGTCGTCGTCGAAGTCGTCCCGCGACGGCGGCACCGGGACCGGGCGGGCGGTCCATGACGGCGCGGCCATGACCGGCGCGACCTCACTCACCACCGGCCAGCCGTCGATCCAGGTCACCGGCGCCAGTAACGTCTCCCGCCCGAGCACGTGCCAGGCCGGGGTACCACCACCCGGGCGTACGCCCAGCAGCACCATCCACCACGACCCGTCGACAGCCTCGACGAGGTCGGCGTGACCGGTGTTCTGGATCGGCTTGTTGGTGCCTCGGTGGGTCAGGATCGGGTTGGCCGGGCACGGCTCGTACGGGCCATCAGGCGCCGTTGCGCGGGCGATCGAGACGGCATGTCCACGTTCGGTGCCGCCCTCAGCGATCAGGAGATACCAGTAGCCGCCGACCTGGTACAGGTGCGGCGCCTCCGGGGCCTGCGCCCCCGGGGCGCCAGACCACAACCGGCGGGGCCGGCCGAGGGTCTGCCCGGTCCACGGGTCGATGCGCACCTGTTCGATCCCGGCGTAGGTGCACCAGCAGGTGCCATCGTCGCCCCAGGCGAGGTCGGGGTCGATGCCGGCCAGTCCCGGCACCCACACCGGATCCGACCAAGGGCCTGCCGGGTCACTGGCGGTGCAGATCAGGGTGCCGCCACCGTCCGCGACATTGGTGACGATCAGCCAGAAGCGCCCGTTGTGCTGCCGCAACGTCGGCGCGTATACGCCGGCGGACGCCGGCGTCGTCACCGGCAGGTCCAGCTGGCCCGGCCGGTCCAGCACGTTGCCGATCTGCTCCCAGTGCACCAGGTCCCGACTGTGGAAGAGCGGCACGCCGGGGAAGTACTCGAAGCTGGAGCACGCCAGGTAGTAGTCGCCGCCGACCCGGCAGACACTCGGATCGGGATGCAGACCCGCGATCACCGGGTTGGCGAACGTACCGTCGGCCCAACCACGTACCCCGGCCGCCGCCGCGCGGGTTCGCGCCATCGTCAACATGTGCCTCCCGGGTTCGAGAATCGTTCCCCGGGCCGGGTGATCGCGGGGTGTCCCGTCGGCGGCCCTCGTCGTCGGTCAGGAGGTCAGCGGCGACAGCCAGTTCGCGCCTGGACCGCCAGGGCTTTCCCGAGGCGTACGGAAGAACGTTTCTGACCAGAAAGTAGTGGCGGTTGACGATATCGTCAATGGCCTCTGCCCCACTGTCAGGACGATCAGGGGCTCAGCTCGTCCGCCGCTCTTCGCGACGAATCCATCCCGGATGGTGGGCGTCCAGCGTCAACGTCGCGTTGTACCGGTCTCGGCCTGGAGCCTCTCCCTCGCCGGGCAGATCACGTGCACCTCGTGCCCACGGCCAAGCAGCCCGGTGGCGAGCCGGTGGGTGAAGTTCGCCGCGCCATTGACATCCGGCAGGTAGGTGTCCGCGCCGATGACGATGCGCTGCGGTCGGGGGCGGGGTTCGTTCATGACGGACTCCAGTCATGGTGCAGGCCGGCCGAACGGGTGCCGATCTGGGCGAGGTGAGGAAAGGGGACGGAACGGGTGATGTGCAGCACGCCCACCACAGCCACGGCCGAACAGGTCAGCCCGGTCGCGTAGCCCGACCAGCAGTCCGGCCCACAGTTGGGCGGGCCGCCCCGCCTCGGCGAAGGGCGCCTGCAGCCGCCTCGTGTTGCAGGCGCGCGCCCGCGCACAGCAGTAGTGGCCCTGGTTCAGTTTCTGTCGGCAGACAGGGGTTGGGTTGGTCGCGTGCCGACTGTCCGCAGGTGCTGCAGCGCTTGCGCCCACGACCGGGTCAGCGTGGTCTCGTGGTAGGAGACGCCGTGCTCTGTGCAGAATCGGCGGATCAGTGGCTGGGCGCGACGCAGGTTCGGTCGAGGCATGCTGGGGAAGAGGTGGTGCTCGATCTGATAGTTGAGCCCCCCGAGCAGGACGTCGATGAGCCATCCACCGCGCACATTGCGAGAGGTCAGCACCTGCCGCCGCAGATAGTCGAGGCTGCCGGCTTGGTCAAGGATCGGCATGCCCTTGTGGTTGGGCGCGAACGAGCAACCCAAGTACAAACCGAACAGGCCCTGGTTGACCAGGATGAACACGATCGCCTGCGGAATGTCCAGGAGCAGGAACACGGCCGTGAGGTAGCCGCCGATGTGCAGGGCGAGCAGGCCGGCCTCGGCCGGGCGGTGCTTGAGCCGGCCGCGGCCCAGCACGGCCTTGACGCTGTTGACATGCAGGTGCAGGCCCTCCAGCAGCAGCAGAGGGAAGAACAGCGTGGCCTGGTGCCGGACGAACACCGCGCCGAGACCGCGCCGCACCTCGGCCTGCCCTGGGGTGAACGACAGGGGCGCCACGACGATGTCCGGATCATGCCCCTGAGTGTTGGGGTGAGCGTGGTGCCGATTGTGCTTGTCCACCCACCATCCGTAGCTGAGACCGATCAGCAGGTCGCCGAACACCAAGCCGACAACATCGTTGGCGCGACGGGAGCGGAAGATCTGCCGATGCCCGGCATCGTGGCCGATGAACCCCGCCTGAGCGAAGACCACCGCGAGGACCGCCGCGACGACGGTCTGCCACCACGAGGGCCCGAGCCGGACCAACACCACGCCCGCGACGCCGAGACACCCGAGCACCAGCCCCATGCGTAACGCGTAGTACCCGGGCCGCCGGTCGAGGAGACCAGCACCCCGCACCAGGCGGGACAGGTCGCCGTACTCGCTGCCCCGCTCGCTGCGGGCACCAAGATTCGTGTCGCTCACCCTCGTTACTCCCGTAAGCCGCACCAATCGGCATGTCCGGTCTGGCGGGCGCCGTCAGCCGCAACCGGCCAGGCACAGGTCTCACTGGGCGTCCCACCATCCGCGAGACCGCCATCGATGCTGATCCCGCCCCAGCAGGCTCTACCGCACACTGCGGCTCCCGCTGCCTCCGGCGCTCAGCCACCGAACCGTTCGAAATTCCCGCGAAGCGCCGCCCTCGTCGTGTCACCGTTGGCGCGGTGAACGACGTGATCGTGGTTGCGTGTAGTCCCGAATGAACACGCGGACCAACCCGGCAGGTCCCGGCTCCAGTCTCACTCATGGCTGCCCCTCCTACACGGGAAACGGCAGCTCACCCAGCGGCCGTGGCGTAGTGGCCCGCGTGATTGCCATACAAGTCCGCCGATTAGGTGCATGGCCTCGGCGGTCGAGTCGGACAATCAAGGCCATGCAGGCACGTTGGGCTCAGGGAATAGTCGTGGGGCGCAGAAGAAACCCAAGCGTTCGACAAGCGTTGATCCTCGCCTTCGGGGCGGGGGCGTTGGCCGGGGCGGCGGGCACGCTGACGCTGCGGCTTCGCAGGCAGGGGGGCGACATCCCGGCGGCTGATGTCGCCGGCCATCTCGACACCGCCTTCCCGTCTCCGGTCGGACGTTCCGACGGACCCTCGCAGGGCTTGGTGACCGCGCCAGCGCTGCAGCAAGGCTGACGCGGCCATCGGCAACCCAGATGACCCGCACGGTCAGCCAGAAAGCCTCCCAGCGCGCCGCGGTCGCGAAGCAGAAGACCCGCCAGGCCGTGGCCGCGGCACGCCGCTCGGCCGCAGCCGGCACCCAGACCACCGGTAAGGCCAAGTCCGCCGCGGTCACCACCGCACGTGCCGCAGCAGCGAAGGTCGGCACCACGGTACGCGCCAAACCCGTACCGTTCCTCACGGCCGCCGGCGCCGCAGCCGCCCTCGCGGTCGTGGCCTACCGACGCCGCCGGACGCAATGACCAACGGCTCGGCCAGACAGCCGCAACAACTGATCGGCCATGCGCGCAGCGCAGAATGCGTAGCGCCTCCCCGTCACCATCGACACCTGGCACCGGCAGCCGGTCGGCGTCCAGACGCAGTGCGGCCAGCACGGCCAGGTGGGCGTCGATCGGTCGGACTTGCCCTTGCCCCGGCGCTGCCTGCGCGCACCGGCCCGCCGGCGGCGGAAAGCGAGCGCTAGCCCCGCGCTAGCCCCACCCCCGTAGCTGCGGCTGCTCTCGAGCGAGACCGCACCCGTCGGCACCGGCCCGGATGGAGTCACCGAGCGGCGCCTCTGACGGATCATGCCTTCGGCGGACAGGCTTCTGAATCAGGCCAACGCGGTGGGCCAGGCCGGTGCTGGCGACCGGGGACGGGTCAGAAGAAGGGCCCGCACAAGCGGCCAGACGGATCCGTAGCGAGGCACCCGGTACGCCGACACCGGTCCTGGCGGCAGTCCACCCAGAACCGCTGCACGCTCCCTCCGTCGGACACTCCCGGGCGTGGCTTGCCTCACGTCCCGGGCACCGTGTTGGTACCGGCGGGGTGCCGCCGTTGTGGTGATTCAGTGAGGCAGCTTTTGGCGGAGGTGCTCGACCTGGCGTTCGAGGCGGTCAATTGCCTGTTTGTTGTTGACAACGGTGGCGACATCGGTGGCGAAGGCGATGGCTAGCAGGACGGCGATCACGCTGAGGACCAGGCCGCCGATCGCGACTTGTGGCCGGTGACGCCGGGGCGTCGGGTCATCCGTAGTGCCACGACGCCGAGGATGAGCCCGATGATTCCTAGCACCAGTTTCACGGGGGCGAATATGGTGGTCAGCACGCAGACCAGGGCGGGGACCCCGAACATCAGGGCGAAGGCGGCGGCGGAGCTTGTCTTCGCCGCTGCGCCGGGGCCAACCCGTTCGAGCTCGGGGTGGCCACCAGGGCTTTTGCAAGGCCGGTGTTTGCGCCATTCAGAACATGCCCACCGCGCGCCGTTCCGGCTGGCCTTCCCGGTGCGGGGTGAGCCGCTGCTGCAGGCCGACAGGAGTGCTCCTCGACCTGGATCAGGGTCGTCTCGCCGCGCTGGCGCCGGTCGTGCGGTTGGCCGCCGTCCAGCGTGCCCCTGTTCGTCAGCGACGAGGCGCCGATGATCGACGTACAGGCTGTCAAGACCTAGAGCGACCCGACCGCTCGGAGCGTCAGGGTGACTCCGAGGGCGAGGACGAGGGTTGCGGTGAGGATGGGGGTGGCGGTGGCGAGGCGGCCGGGCCACGCGCCGGACCATGGTGGCAGTTTCGCTGTGCGCAGTCCGTTGTGCAGTCGGACGAGTAGTAGTCCGGCCAGGGTGAGGGTGGCGGCCATGCCGAGGCCGTAGGCGATGACGAGGAGAACGCCGAACCAGGTGCGGCCGAGCGCGATGGCGCCGAGTAGGACGATCAGCGCGGATGGGCTTGGGACGATTCCGCCGGCTATGCCCATGCCGAGCAGGCCGGCCCGGCGGGGTGGAGCATGTCGGTGGCCGTGGCCGTGGCCGTGGCCGTGGTGGTGATCGTGGTGAGACTTGCCGTGGTCGTGGTGGTTGCTCGTGGGATTGTGGATCTGGGTGTTGGACTCGTGGGGCGAGGCGGATCCGACGAGCGCGGGAGCGGGGCTGGGTTCGCGGGGTCGCGGGCGGCGGGTGAGTGCTGATTTGAGTAGGGCGGCGCCGATGGCGGTGATGAGTAGTCCGCTGATGGCGCCGAGCCAGCCGAGGATGAGTTCTCCGGCGAGGCTTGTCGCGGTGGTGAGGAGCAGGCCGACGGCGAGGACGGCGGCGGTGTGGCTGACGGTGACGGTGGCGCCGACGGTGACGGCGTCGCGGTAGGTGCCGCGCCGTCCGGCGATGTAGGCCGCCATGATGGTTTTGCCGTGTCCGGGCAGCATCGCGTGGGCGGCGCCGAGGAGCAGGGCCAGGGCGATGCCGAGTATCCCGGCCAGTGGGGTGAGCCGATGTGCGCCGGTGAGCGCGTTGAGTCGGTTGCCGAGGGCGCCTACCGAGCGGACGAGGGGCCCTGCGAGGGGGATGGTGACGGCTCCGGTTGCGGTGGTCCCTGTTCCGGGCGTGGTGGTGCGTAGCCGCACCGAGCGCTGGTTCAGTGGTGAGGACAGCAGGTCATCGGGATACTTGCGTAGTTCGTCGCTGATGCTCGTGGTGGGTACGGGTGAGCTGTTGATGCCGACGCCGTCGCCGTTTGCGGTGATCTCGTGCCAGCCGATGCGGTCGGTTTGGAATCTGTCCTCGATGTTGATCGTGGTGGGTTGGCGCAGACTAATCGTCGTTGTGAGGTGGCATTCGAGGCGGGCGGTGGGCAGGTTCGCCGCGCCGGGCCGGTAGGTGAAGGTGCTGGCGGTGACGTGCCAGGTGAGGGTCCGGCCGGCGGCTTCGGTGTGCAGGGTGTTGGCCATCGCGGTGCAGGTGGTGGCGGCGTAGGTGGCTTGTTCGTTCGGGCTGACGGTGCCGTCGCCGTTGCTGTCCACGGCGGGTTTGTGTTGCAGGGTGGGTATCTCGGCCTCGTCGAGGACGGCGAGGTCGTCGATCCGGTCGGGGTGGAGCCGTAGGCCGTGGTAGTGGTTGACGGTGAAGTTGCCCAGGGGGTGCGCCGCCGCGGGTGTGGCCTGGCAGAGGCCGGCGCCGACGGTCAGGAGGGTCGCCGCGAGCGTGATCGTGCAGATGTGGCGTTTCATCGTTGGCCGCCGAGTTGGGTGAGGAGTTGCTGGGCAGCCGGCGCCTGGATGATGTCGAAGTACGGGTTGATGGTCAGTGCCTGGTGCAGGTCTTGTCGGGCTCCGTCGAGGTCTCCGACGGCGGACCGGATGGCTCCTCGGTGGTAGTAGATGCTGGCGTTGCGCCAGCCGAGGGCGGTGGCTTGCTCGGCGTAGGTGAGTGCCTCGGTGTGGTGTCCGTTGCGGTGCAGGGCCCAGGCCATCGCGTCGGCGGTCCAAACGGTGTGTCGGGTGGCCCATTCGGCTCGTGCCTGCGCGAGGGCTTCGGCTGGCTGCCCGTGGTCGGCGAGGAAGATCGCCGCGGTGAGGTGGTCGGTCACCCCGTTGGCGGCGAGGAGTTGCCGGGCGGCGGTGACCAGGTCGTATTGCTGTTGCGCCTGGTGGAGCTGCCCGGCTGCGGCCAGGTGGTCGCCGTACTCGGTCAGCAGTTCGGGTAGTGGAAGGGCCTGCACGGCCCGGGCGTAGTCGGCGAGGGCTTCCGCGGTCTGTCCGAGCGCGGCGCGTGCTCTCGCCCTGCCGGCGTAGAGCTGCTGGTAGGTGGGGTCCGCGTCGATGCCTGCCTCGTATTGGCGCAACGCCCCTTGCGGGTCGCCGTTGTTGAAGGCCAACTCGCCCAGGTAGTACCGGCAGAAAGCGATGTCGGCGGCGGCGGTGGCGGCGGTCAGCGCGCGGTTGAGGGCGTCTCGGGCTTCGCTGGCCTGTCCGTGCAGTTCCAGGTCGTATGACGCGCGGGTGAACGAGGAAACCCCGGGCTCGACGTCGAGCATGCGTTGCACGTGCGTGCGTGCCCCGTCGGCGTCACCGAGTTGGGTGAGCGAGTCCACCAGCACCCCGTGGACCGTGCCCGCGTACGGGTTGAGGGCCTCGGCGCGGCGGCCCCAGTCGCGGGCCGTGGTGAAATCGTGGCGCGCGTTGGCGAGCGCGCCCATCCCGACCATTGCCTGCCAGTTGGTGGTGCTTTCCAGTTCCAGGGAGCGGCGCAGCGCGCCCTCGGCCTTCGGGTAGTAGGACGGGTCGGCGGTGATCCGCGCCTGCTGGACGTAGGCGGAGCCGAGCCGGGCCCAGGTCGGCCAGTCGTGGGGAACATGTTTGAGGCGTCGCTGCGCGGCCGTGATCGCCGACTCCAGAGCCGTTGAGGTGCGCCCGCCGGTGGTGGGGCCGGCCGGTGGCGCCGCGGGACGACGCTGACCGGGCAGGGAAGTGGAGACGATCGGCGTGCCGACCAGCAGCACCACTGCGGTGAGCAGCAGAACGATCGACAGTCGGTTGAGTTTCGGCAGTGTGGCGATGAGCGGACGCACTCGACCGGGGCGGCGCGGCGGGAGCACGCCAGGAGCCTCAACTTGTTCCAGGCCCCGCCGGCGGCGGATCATGATCCGCCGCCGAGCAACGTGGCGTAGACGACCAGGTTGTCCCGGTAGCTGCCCGCCCGCCGGTCGAATGTCCCGGTACAGGTGATCAGCCGCAGTTCCGGCCGGTCCCCTCGGGCGTACACCTCGCCCGAGGGGAACTGGGCCTTCGGGTATTCGCTCAGCCGGTAGACCCGGAACCGCCACACCTTCCCGGCGATATCCCGAATGCGGACGTCAGCGCCCACCGTGACGTCCCGCAGCCGGTAGAACACGCCCGGCCCGGTATGCGAGTCCACGTGTCCGACGATCACCGCGGGCGGTCCACCCGCCTGTCCGGGCATCGGACCGTTGGCGTACCAGCCGGCTACCTGGTAGTCCGCGGGGGCGGGCAGCGCACCGTCCGGCTCACGCGCTAGATCGACCAGCGTGGACCGCACCCCGATCGAGGGGATCGCCAGCTCGACCGGCTGCGCCGGCGATCCAGAGCCGACCTGACCGGCGCCTAATTGAGGCAGGACGGCCGGCGCGGTAAGCCTGTGGGCGGCCACCGCATGCATCGGTGTCTCCTCGGTCGCGGCCCGCGCCGCAGCCGTTGGCGTGGCCAAACCCACGGCGACGGCCACCAACACCACTATCGGGAATCGGCGACGCCCCCGCAGCGCGAGGGCCTTTCCCCCGTGTGGTCTTCCAGGCGCCTCACTCATGCCGGAAACCTCCCGTGACTAGTGCGGGCGCGGCGCAGGCCGTCCAGCGCCAGGCCGGAGGGCCGCGCCGCACCGTTCACTCAGTTCCCGCTCGCCCGCGCGCCTTTTGCTGCCGCCCGGTTGCGGCGGCGGCCGAGCAGCAGGCCGGCTCCGAAGAACCCGACCGCGCCGACACCGCCGGCGATCGAGATCCACGCGGCGGGGCGCGAAGCGGTGCCGCCCGCGCCGCTGGGCACCCCACCCGAAGGCATGCCGTCGGCATCGATCTGGTTCACCGCCACGTTGCTCGGCAACGCGAGATACGGGAACGTGTTCCCGAAGGGCACGTTGTTGGTGTTGACCTCATCGCCGGCGGCGAGCGCGGGCACCAACTGTCCCGTCTGCGCCGCCCCCTCAAAGGCCTGCAGCTCGATGTCGAGGACATCGTCGGTGAGGCGGCGGCCGTTCGGGAAGCCCTGCGGGTCGCCGCCGAGCACACCCAGCCGGTTCGGGTTGGCGGTCACTGGGACGCTCATGTTCAACCGGAGCATCTCCGAGGGCACGAACGACGCCGGGTTGACGTCGGCGTTGAGGATCTGCGAGTTCAGGTCGGCCTGGATCGGTGCCTTCGTGCCGTCCAGGGTCGGCGCGTTCTTGGCGATCCCGGTCAGGAAGATTTCGGCGAGGTCGTTGCGGGGCGTCGCCGGCGCCGGGATGTTGTAGATCTTCTGGATCACCTGCGGCAGTTCCGGGTTGAGGATCCGGTCGATGAGCTTCTGGTTCTTGCTGTCGTCGGCCGGTGTGCTGGCGTTGAACGCATCCTTCTGGTTCGCCGCCGGTACCAGCTCGTTGACCAGCGGATTACCCAGCCGGGACACCTGCACCTGTTCGCCTCCAGCATTGGGGGCGTTGACCTGCATCCCCTGCTGCGACGTGGCGCTCCAGACGCCGACCACCGGGTTCTTCGTGGCATCGCCGTTGAGGGCGAGCGCCGACTTGGGCACCTGCAACGCCACGGTCTGCACGTTGTAGCCGGCGAGAGTGTCCTGGCCGCGCTCCGACAGGTTCCCCCCGTAGATCAGGTCGAAGACCCGCAGATCGAGAAAGAAGGGATCGTCGGCCTGACCTGCGTACGTCTGGCCGCCGCCCTCCACCGGCACGATGGCCTGCTGCCGCAGCCGGCCGTAGTCCGGCATCGACGCCGGCCCCACGTCCGACGGTGCGACCGGCCCGTCCTGCACCAGGACACGCGACTGGCCACCCTTGATCTCCGTCAGCGTGTAGGTCTGCTTGAACAACAAGGTCGGATCGGTCAGATTGTTGACCACGCCGTTGTTGTAGAGGAACGTCGTACCGTCACGCTTGTCGTCGTTGGTGAAGACCCACCGGTAGGTGATGTCCGCCTTCGCGTCACCATCATTGTCGATGTTGATCTCATAGTGCGCGCCAGGCTTGAAGAAGTAAAAGTTCGGGCCCCCGTTGGGCTCCTCGAAAGGCAGCCAGTTCGCGATCAACGTGACCGTGTCCTGGTTGTCCGGGCTCACAAAGGCGTATACGTCGGTGTTGTCCACCTCCGGGTCACCGGCGATCAGCGGCGCCTCCCGGTGGCTGGACGCACCCGCCACCCCCGACACCAACCCGACACCGCCGGTAGTGGAAAGCACCGCCAGCACCGCGGCCGAGGCATAGCACGCCAGACCAGCTCGCCCCGGCCATCTCACCAGAACACCGCGCATCTCCCACCCCCGTCTGATCACAAGGAACCCCGATCGATCCCCACACGCTCATCAGATTCAACAGGGCCCACGAGCGGCGGGGACGGAAACATGAAAACCTTTGCGCGGGTCGACCGTGCGGCACGCATGCCAGCAGCGGAAGGCGTGTGAAACCCGGCCGGAGTTGTTCGCCTGCTCTGCCCCAGCGAGCCGGGTGCCCGGCCCGGTCCCGACGTGCCCCCAGTCACCCATCTCCGTGTGGGTGTATCCGGTTTTGGGTGCTCTTGGGTGGGTAGAGCCGGAAGGTCGGCTTGCGTCGCTTCGAGGAGGTACCTGTCCCAATGGATTCCCCCAAACCCGTCGAGGCTGTGAAGGATGCCGTGGAGGCAGCCACGGAGAAGGTGGCGGATGTCCTCGCCCCGGACGTTCCCGGCGCACCGGGCAGCGCCCCACCGTCTGTCGACGAACCGACCCGCCCGCGGGATCCGTTGCCGCCGGAGACAGAGCAGGGCAGCCCGGATACCCGCACGGCGACCGGCGCGAAGACCGGTGCGCCGGCCACCGCGAACGGTCAGCAGGGGTCCTTCCTCACCACCTCCCAGGGAGCCCGGCTCCGCGACACCGATCACTCCCTCAAGGCCGGACCACGAGGCCCGGTGCTACTCCAGGACCACCACCTGCGAGAAAAGATCACCCACTTCGACCACGAGCGCATCCCCGAGCGCGTCGTTCACGCGCGGGGCGCCGGGGCGCATGGCCTGTTCACGTCGTATGGCACCGCCGAAGGGGTCACGCGGGCCGGCTTCCTGAAGAAGGGGAAGGAGACCCCGGTCTTCGTCCGGTTCTCCACGGTCATCGGGTCCCGTGGGTCGGCCGACACGGTCCGCGACACCCGCGGCTTCGCGACCAAGTTCTACACCGACGAGGGCACCTTTGACCTGGTCGCCAACAACATTCCCGTCTTCTTCATCCAGGACGCCATCAAGTTCCCCGACGTCATCCACGCCGCCAAGCCGCACCCCGACCGGGAGATCCCCCAGGCCCAGACCGCCCACGACACCTTCTGGGACTTCGTCTCCCTGCACACCGAGGCGCAGCACCACACCATGTGGACCATGTCCGACCGGGGCATCCCCCGATCGTTCCGCATGATGGAGGGCTTCGGCGTACACACCTTCCGGCTGGTCAACGAGGCCGGGGAGACGGCGCTGGTCAAGTTCCACTGGAAACCGAAGCTCGGCGTGCACTCCCTCACCTGGGAGGAGGCGCAAATGCTCGGCGGCATCGACCCGGACTTCCACCGCCGGGACCTGTACGACGCGATCGAAGGCGACGCGTACCCCGAGTGGGAACTCGGCATCCAGGTCCTCCCCGACACCCCGGAGGAGACCTTCGCCGGGATCGACCTGCTCGACCCCACAAAAATCGTGCCGGAGGAGCTGGCACCGGTGCAGCGGGTCGGCAGGCTGGTGCTCAACAGGACGCCCACCAACTTCTTCGCCGAGACCGAACAGGTCGCCTTCCACGTGGTCCACCTGCCGCCGGGCATCGACGTCACCAACGACCCGCTGCTGCAGGGCCGGCTCTTCTCATACGTCGACACGCAGCTCACCCGGCTGGCCGGCCCGAACTTCTCGCAGATCCCGATCAACCGCCCGCACGCCGACGTCAACGACATGCTCCGCGACGGCTTCCACCAGAACGCCGTTCACGCAGGCGTAGCCCCGTACCGGCCGAACTCCCTCGACGGCGGCAACCCGTTCCGCGCCGGCGACGCCGACCACGCCTTCGTCGACGTGCCGGTCACAGTCTCCCAGGCGCCCAAGATCCGAGCCAGCCCGGCGTCGTTCGACGACCACTACAGCCAGGTGCGCCTGTTCTGGCTGAGCATGTCGCCGGTGGAGAAGGAGCACATCATCGGCGCCTACACCTTCGAGCTCGGCAAGTGCTACCACCAGGCGATCAAGGAACGCCAACTGCGCTGCCTGGCCAACATCGACCCCGTGCTGTGCGCGCAGGTCGCCGCCGGCCTGGGTCTGCCCGTACCCGAACAGACCGAGCCGCTCGCCGACATCGCGCCCAGCCCGGCACTCTCCCAGATCGGCCGAGAGTGGCCGGGAGATGGCCGCAGCATCGGCATCGTGATCGACCCGGACGGCGACCTCGACGACCTTGACCAGATACGCCTCGCTGTGTTCGCCGCCCGCATGGTGCCACTGCTCATCGCCCCGCGCGGCGGCATGGTGGGCGATGTGGCCGTGCAGCGAACCTTCGCCACCGCCCGATCCGTCGAGTTCGACGCGCTCCTACTGGCCGGCGCACCGGCCCCGGCGCCGAACGCGCCGCCCGTACGAGATGCCAAGACTGGCACGGCGAAGCCGACTCAGGTCGACCCACGGATACTGCTGCTGGTCGAGGAGTGCTGGCGGCACGCCAAGGCGATCGGAGCCTGGAGCGCCGGCACCGACGTGCTGGACCAGACAGGCGTAGCCGGCAGCGAGGGCGTCGTCACGGGCGACTCGGCCATCGACGTTCTTACGGCCGTGCGGCAGCTGATGGCCGCGCACCGGGTCTGGCAGCGGTTCCCCGCATCGCTCTCCTAACCGGTCGAAGCAGCCGTCGAGGGCCGCCTCCACCTTGGTCAGAAGCGGCCCTTCTCTGCCGACGGGAAGACGCGGGACGCCGCAGACACCGGCAGGAACTGTGGGAATGCGTCGGACCGGACACAACGCTGCGGGGCTGGGCTCCGCTGGGATCGAGGACGGGCCGACTGGTTGACCACTTCCGCCCTCCACACATTACCGACCGCGAGCGCGGGCAGCCGTTTGTGCGCCCGGGCCGCGGGGAAGGCACGGACGTAGGAAGGGAGATCCAGACATGCGTGACTTCATGGACAAGGCCGAGGACGTGGCCAAGCAGCACCCGAAGCAGGCCGACGAGGGCGTTCAGAAGGCCGGCCAGGAAACCGACCAACGCACCGGCGACCGGTACGACAAGCAGGTCCAGAAGGGCGAGCAGGAAGCGCAGCAACGCATCGACCAGGGCGGCCGCAACCACTGATTACGTCGGGCGATCCCTGGCCCGACAACCCCAGTCCTCAGCTGACGCGAGCGCTTCGGTGGCGGCTGTAGCTGAGGTCGAGGGTGACGGGCAGGTCCGGCTTGCCGAGGGCGTACCGGATCCGGGGCAGGGCGAGGGTTTCGAGCTGCTCGCGCAACGCGGCGATGTCGACGTCGGGATCGGCCGTGACCCGCAGCGCCAGGCGGGGAGTATTCGGGCTGCCCCAGAGCCGGGTGTCGACGTCGTCCACACCCGGGCAGTCCTCGATTTCCGCGCTGACGGCGCTGGCCAGGGCACCGGAGTCGAGGACGGTCCGGCCCGCGGTGCCGTCGGTGCTGATGTTGATCCGCCGTTGACCGGGTTCGGTGGCGACGACGGCGGCCAGCCAGCGCAGGCCGAGCAGCGCGAGGATCGCGGCTGCCACGGCCGCCACCGGCCAGAGCCAGCCGCCATGGGTGCTGAAGAAGCGCGCGGCCGGGTTGGCGAGCAGGGGCTGCCCACCGTGGTTCGGGCCGAAAACGTTGGTGCCGGCGAGGAGGATCGTGATGCCGGCGGCGAGCAGGACCAGCGCGAGGAGGGTGAGCAACGTCCGGTGGGTGCGGTCGGCGCGCATCAGTGCCGCTCCTCCCTGTCGATCCGTACGGTCAGTGCCGGGACCGTGGCCAGGCGCAGCGCGTCGAGGCGGTGTTGGGCGGCCGAGGCCACCGCCTCGTGCAGGGTGTCCACCGGCGCTGCCCCGTCGTGGACCTCGGCGCGGACACGCACGTCGTGCCAGCCGACCATGACATGGACATCGTGAACGCCGTCGACCTCGATGGCCGCGTTCCGCAACGTCCGCGCCAGGCCGCGCCGGGTGATGGCGGCGTCGGTGGCGGAATCGACGGGCTGCAGCCGCAACCGTTCGGGCCGACGGGGTTTGAGCTGCGCGGCGAGCAGAAGCAGACCGAGGACGACCAGGCCCACACCGACCAGCCGGACGATCCCGCTCCCCCAGGTCGTGCCGGACGCCCAGCGGTAGAGGCCAGGCCAGTTCAGCACGACCGGCTTCGCCCCGACCAGGTGGGCAACGATCTCGATCAACACGAGTACGGCGCCGAGGGTCAGCCCCAGGCTCAGCAGGAACGCGAGCAGACGGTTGGCGATTCTCACCAGAGCCTCGATTCAGTGCACCCGGCTGCCGGCCGCGCGGTCGGTGACCAGGTCGGTGACGGTGATCTCCACCTCCTGGACCCGTAGCCCGGTCAGGTCCGACACCCGGGTCCGGACGCGGTCGCGGACCCGGGCGGTGACCTCCGGGATCGAGGCCGGCCAGCGGACGCTGATGGACAACTCGATCCTGGTCACCGAGCCCTCGACGTAGGCGGACGCGCTCGCGGCGGCGTCCAGGTCGGTACGGCGGATGCCGAAGCGACCCGCTCCGGGCAGGGATCGCCCGAGAACGCGCGGCGTCGCGCTGCCCGCCTGGGCGATTTCCTGCGCCGCCCGCGCGGCGATCTTCTCCACCACCCGGTCGTGGATGTTCAGCCGGCCCAGATCTTCGTGCGCCGGCTGGCCCGGGCCGCTTGCCAGGGCATCGGTCACTGCGGTCACCGGCTGCTCCGCCGGCCCTGGACGTACGGGGCGAGATTGACCTCGCCGGCGAAGAACTTCGACACCGCGTAGCCGATCGCCGCGAACAGCGCGACGATCAGCATCTGACCGAAGCTGCCGAATGCCAGGGCGAAACCCAACGCCAGGCCGACGACGATGCCTATCAACTTGATCATGCTGTCGCTCTCCACATCATGCTGCGCGGACTGTGAAAGCGGTGAACGCCCTGCGTCGGACGGATCGCCGGGCGCGGCAGACGAGGCGCGGCCGGAGGTTCACCCAGTCGCTCTGTCGTCCCCGGATCAACCGGGTCGGCCCACCCCGTCCCGGCACCCGTCCGTCCCGTCCGTAGGCGGATCCTCCAGATCAGCGGACAACCAACGTCGACCCGACGCCCGGCAACCAGCGGCACCACCGCCGCCCGGACCTGGCCGGCCAGCGCTCCGGCGGTCACCCCCGTTATCGGCTGCGGACCTGGACCACCACGGCATCCGCGTCGACGCCGTCGACCGCCGTGTCGCGCCGGCCAAGCGTAGCGGTCATGACATCCGCGGCTGCTGCTGTTGGCCCTGCCGCTGGCCATCGGCCTCGGGCAGATGCACGTCATCGACGCTGATGTTGACCTCGACGACGTTCAGTCCGGTCGTCCGTTCGACGGCCGTCTTGACGTTGCGCTGGATGTTCCGTCCCAGATCGGCGATGCTGATCCCGTACTCGGCGATCACGTCCAGGTCGATCGCGGCGTCGTTCTCGCCGACCTCGACGCCGACCCCCTGGGACACGTTCGGGCCGCTGCTGCCCGGAATCCGCTCCCGGATCGCGCTGAACGCGCGCGTGCCGGCGCTACCCATCGCGTGAACGCCGGACACCTCCCGGCAGGCCATCCCGGCGACCTTCTGCACCACGTTGTCGGCAATCATGATCTTGCCGTCTTCGTTGCTGAGCTTGTTCTGGCGGGCTGACTGGATACCACCCGCGTGTCCAGCCTGCTCGGTTTTGGTCACCTGGCTCATGCGGAGTGCACTCCTTCAGCTGCTCGTCGATCCGGCGCAAATCCCAGACGCTCCCATGGTGCGGGGTCCACGAACACGTGGGCGCCTTTTGACCGGAACATGCTTCTTTCGAGGTCGGCGTATCCGAAGGCGCGGGTGGTGGCGGGTGTACCAGGAGATCCGTCAAGGCGCGACGACAGGAGGCACGAGATGCGGATCGATCTGCAGATGCGATCGAAGCAGGGCTTTGGGGAGAAGCAGCCGCGGCATCGTGCCGATCGGATGCTTCGCGGCATTCGTGGTAGTTCCAGGCGCGATAGCCCCCGCCCTGGTCCAACCCAGGCCGGGCGTCGCTTGTAAGGGCGGAGTTTACGGCTCTTGTTCCCAGTCCAGCTGTGAATGTGGTGAGGCGGTGAGGGTACGCGGGTGGTGTTCCGGGCCGCACCACGGCCTGGAGCTGAGGAGAGGAGCACGTGATGACGGCGATCAACCAGAGCAGACCGCCGGGCGACACCACTGAGCAGGCCCGCCGGGCGGCGTCCCAGGTGGGTCAGCAGACGACGCAGGCGGGTGGCCAGGTCGGTCACGCTGTCGCCGAGCAGGGCCGGCAGTTGGCTGCGCAGGCGCGGCAGGAGGCTCGGAACCTTTCCGGGGAAGCCACTTCGCAGTTGCATGACCAGGCCCGGACGCAGCAGCATCGGGCCGCGGAGGGGTTGCGCGGTCTCGGTCGGGAACTGGGTTCTATGGCCGATCGGGGCGGAGATACCGGTATGGCCGGTGAGGCTGTCCGGCGGGCGGCGATGGTCGCGGATCGGACCGCTGGGTGGCTCGACGAGCGTGAACCTGGCGAGGTGATGGACGACGTACGCGGGTACGCCCGCCAGCACCCAGGGATGTTTCTCGCCGGCGCGGCGGTGGCCGGAGTGCTGGTCGGCCGGCTCACCCGAAACCTGGCTTCCGGGAACGGGAGGCGGCCAAGCGAACAGATGGGCCAGACCTCGCAGCCGGGCCACCCGACCGGCCAACAGGCGTCCGAGGAAGCGGTCCAAGCTCCGTACACCGGCGAAGGCCCCTACATCGGGGCGGCGCGGGCGCAGACCGCCCGGCCGGCGAGCCAGCGGGAGACGAACCTTCCGGGTGAGGTGGCACCGTGAGCGCCCCGGAGAAGGAGCGCACTCAGTCGGTCGGTGAGTTGCTGGGTGACGTGACCCGTGACGTGTCGACGCTGTTCCGCCAGGAGATCGAGCTGGCCAAGGCGGAACTGCGCGAGGAGGCGAGCCAGGCCGGCAAGGCCGGCGGCATGTTCGGTGGTGCCGCGCTGGCCGGTTTCCTGACCGTGCTGTTCGTCTCGTACGCAGTCTGGTGGGGTCTGTCCGCCGTGATGGACCAGAGCTGGGCGGCACTCATCGTGGCGGGAGTGTGGGCGATCATCGCCGCCGTCCTCCTCGCCGTCGGGCGGACGAAGCTGCGGCAGCTGCGCGCGGTGCTGCCCCGGACGCAACAGACCGCACGGCAGCTGCCCGGCGCCCTGCGTGGCCGGTGAGCGAGCCGGAAGGGAGCAGACATGTCGACCGATCCGGACCGGATCCGACAGCAGATAGAGCAGACCCGCAACGAACTGATCAGTGACGTCGACGCGCTGAGCGACAAGGTCAACCCACGGCGGATCGCCGGTGACCGTGTCGACCAGGCTCACGGGGCGCTCACCCGGGTCAAGGAGAAGGTGATGGGTACACCGATGGACGGGCAGGGCGCCGGCCAGCAGATGTCGGCCGCTGCAGGGTCGATGCGCGACCAGGCGCGCGAACTCGGGCAGCAGTCCCGGCAGCAGGCTCAGGGCAACCCACTGGCGGCCGGCCTGATCGCCTTCGGCGCCGGGCTGCTGGTCTCCGCGCTGATCCCAGCCAGCCGCTCCGAGCGGCAGTGGGCCGGTCAGGCCAAGGGGATGGCCCAGCAGCACTCCGGCGAGCTGCGCGAGCAGGCCAGCCAGGTCGGTCACCAGATGCGGGACAATCTGCGCGAGCCCGCGAAGCATGCAGCCCAGTCGGTCGGGTCCACCGCGGTACACGGCGCGTCCGCCGTTCAGGGTCAGGCCAAGTCGTCTGCTCAGCAGGTACAGGGGCAGGCACAGGGAGCTGCAGGTGAGCTTCGGCAGGGCTGAGCCAGGTGCGGCGACGGGGCGGGCCCTCATCAGCGAGCCCGCCCCGCAGCGTCGTCCCATTAGTCAGGTCAGCGGTGGAGGGGGCTGATGGAGGCCCGCCGCTGCGCGAGGCGGAGCGTCACGAGCCGGCTCATTTCCTCACCGCCCGGTACCGGCTGTTCACGGTCATCGCCGGGCAGGTTTGCGGCGGCGGCGGAACACCCTGAGTGGCCGCTGCGCCGGGTCGAGTTGCTCCGGCTGCACCAGGACCTACAATCGGCGCGGCTGCCGGCGTCGGCCGGCAAGCCGCTCCTTCACGCGTCTGCCGGCGTTCCCGTACGAGTGGGCAAGGGCACCCACTGGAGCGACCCTGATTCCCCGCTCAAGGCGCGCGCATCCACGTTCACCGCATACCCCGCACCCGCCAGGCCGAAAGCGAGCTGAATCCGCACTCGCAGCAACGCCCGCTGCCGTGGGTGCCGAACCAGAGGCGAGGAAGACCAAGCGCCGCATGCTCGAGTCAAGTTGCGGTTCTCTGCGAGATAAGCCAGGTGATGTAGCGTCCGTTCCATGGTCAGCGCGAGAGGCGACGAGAGCCTGTCGCTTGCTGCGCTGATCACGGCTGAGCAGGTGCCCGAGTTGCGGCACGCCGTCACCGCCGCCGCAGCCGCTGGCCTCCCCGACGAGGAGTTGAAGGACTTCGTGCTGGCCGTACACGAGCTGACCACCAACGCCGTGCGCCACGGCGGCGGCAGCGGGCAACTGGCGCTGCGCCGGCTCGGCGACCAGCTCACCTGCCAGGTCAGCGACCACGGCCCCGGCATGACCGGACAGGTGCCCGCTCTGCCCGATCCCACCCGGCCCGGCCGTCGCGGCCTGCGGCTCGCCCAACACCTCACCGCGGGACTCGTGCTCGACAACACTCCAACAGGACTGTCCGCCACCGTCACCGCCGCACTGCCGAAGGGGAAGGCGCGATGACCAGCGACAATTTGTGGCAGGCCCGAACCGAGACCCACCCCGACCGTGCCGTGGTGACCCTGTCCGGCGAACTCGACATCACCGCCGTCGACCAGCTACGCGACCTGCTCACCACCACCCTGCGGGCCAACCCGGTCGTCGACGTCGACCTGTCCCGGCTGACCTTCCTCGACTCGACAATCCTCAGCGTTCTCGTCACCGCCTACCAGGACGCCACCGCAGCCGGAGGCACCCTGAACCTGATCAACCCTATCGGTCACGTGCACCGGGTCCTCACTGTCACCGGCATCCTGCCCCTACTCGAACCCGGCGACACCGCAGAAGCCACCCCGCCCCACCACGCCTGACACGTGCGGCTGGGACCACTCGCGCAGCCCGTTGTCGTCGTCCCCGAACATCCTCCGCTCGGCTGTGATGACAGCCTGATGCAGTCGTAGCCGCGGTTGCTCGCCCATCAGCGCGAGCTGGCCGACCTCGCCGCCGGAGAGGACATGTCAGGATCGGCGACGGACGTGTCTCGGTTGAAGCTGTCGTGCTGCCACCGCGACGCCGATGCCGGTCATGGCAGCAATGACGAGGACAGCCGGGCGGCGGCGGGCTGCTGATCGAACTCTTGCGGCCACATCGCGGATCACGCTGACGGCGGCGGACCCAGCCTGCTTTGCGGCAGATTGGCCGCTGCTACGAAGTTCTTCTGTCGTCCGCATCGTGCGCTGGCGCAGTGTGTTGCCGCGTTGCTGCAAGTCGCGGGCGGCGCGCGTGAAGCCTGTGCTGTCCGCTCGTTGGCGTGCTGTCCGCAGCAGTGCTGAGCTCTTGCCGCGCACCGCCTGGGCCGCGTCTGTCAGCTGTTGCCGGACGTGGCCTTTGATCTGGTTGGCGCTGTCTCGGCCCCGTGCCTTCACGTCCGTCTTGGCTGCCAGCGCCTGTACCGTGTCGGCCAGCTCGGCGCGCGTCCCCTCGACGTCCCTGCGGATGCGCTCCGGGTCGGTGCTCTCGCTCGCCGTCATCGCCCTCGTCCCTCCTTGACGGCCTGCTGTACGGACTCGACGTCCTTGCGCACGCTGTTCAACGTCGACTGCGGTGCAAGAGGCTCCACCCGTTTGCTCTGCTTCTTCCCGAACAGCGCGAGCAGGCCAGCCACCGCGAACAGGACCACCGCCACGACCAGAGCGGCCAGCCACGCCCACATGACCTTTTCCAGTAGCAGAATGAACGCGGCGACGAGTGCGCCCCCGCCGTACACGGCCACCCCGCCAGCCCCGCCGAACATCACCGCAGCGAAGCCGGCGCGTTTGCCTTTGTCGGTCAACTCCACGCGGGCCGAGGCCAACTCATCGCGCACCAGCCGGCTGATCTGGTCGGTGGCACGCTCGATGAGTTGCGCAACCGTAGCCTCTGCCGCCGGCTCTGGTGCTTTCCCGTCGCCCTCGGATGCGCCATCCATCTGCCGTCACCTCCTAAAGCAGGGGGTTTGCGAGCCGAGCGGGGACGCGGCGATCAGGCACTGTGCGACCGTCCCCGCGCCGCGCCCCGGCCCCAGGCGGAATCCGCCTGGTCAGGCCGCAGGTCAGCGAATGGCCGATGCCGTAGCGGTGGTGTCGTCGCTCGCGCCGGTCACGGTGGCGCTCAGCGATCGCGTTCCTACGCCTCCGGTGACGGAAGAATCGCCGCCAAAAGCGGCCAGATCACCCATCGTCGCGTCACCTCGGGTGCGTGACCGGCTCGCACGAACAACCGCCACCGCGGCCGCCGCCGCTGTCAGGACCATCGCCGCTGCCTGCAGCAGTGGCCGTTTCCTGCTTCCCCTACGTCTCATGTCGCACGCCCTCTCCTTGCGTCTCAGCTGGGCCCAGCCCATCGTGAACCCGGAAAGAGACAAAGAATGGCATTGGGGACGCTTGTACCCCGTTCGTGCCTCTCCGCCCGCAGGGGCCCACTTGGCGTCGAGTCGAGGTGCGTATGCGCCGCGGCCACCCCGGCGTCTGGCCCACAGCCCTGGCTGTGAGCAGGGCTCACTGCGGATGTTGTGGGGAGGTGTCCACCGCCGTGTGGTCGCGTGGCGGTTCACTGTGCAGCGAGTGCCTGGGCCAGCAGCCTGGCCAGCTTGGCGGCCCGTGTGGGGTGGTGATAGGCGATCCAGGCGACGCGTCCGGTGAGGTGTTCGGCGAAGGCCGGGTGGCCGGAATGGTTCTGCGCCTCAAGGCCGGTGCGGGTGACGTTGTGGAGGATGGCGCGGAGCCGGTCGTATTCCTCGCGGGGCGCGGCGGGCCGGTGGTTGACGACAAGTCCAGCGAGGAATTGCCGGTCGGCTTGGCCACGGACTCGGATCTTGTCGGGGTGAATCCGGAAGCCCTCGTCACGCACGATCCCGGTGACGGCGGCGATGAGGTCCCTGGCGCGGCGGGTGGCGAGGTCGCCGGAGAAGGCGAGATCGTCGGCGTACCGGGTGTAGTTGACCGCGAAGGCGTCGGCGAGGCCGGTCAGACGTCGGTCGAGGCGGTAGGCGCACAGGTTCGCCAGCGCCGGTGACGTCGGCGCGCCCTGCGGCAGATGACCAGCCCGCGCAGCCGCGAGCCGCGCCGACCGGTGCGGCAGGTCGGCGGGCGCCTGACGCAAGATGGTGTGCGGGGTGCGGGTGGTGAACAGTCCAGTGAGGGCGTGGGCGACGGGTTCGGGGTAGCCCGCGGTGCGCAGCAGCCCGTACACCCGGGTGGCGGGGATGTGGGTGAAGAAGGCGAGCAGGTCGATCCGGACGACGACCGGCTGTCCGGCGTGAGCGGCGGCGAAGGTGTGCGCGGAGCGTCCGGGCACGAAGCCGTGTGCGGCAGGGTGCGTCGGGATCGGATCGAGGACCTCGGCCAGAAGCCGCCGCTGCAGGGCACGCAGCCGAGGCTTGGGTGCTTCGATGAGACGCCCTCGGTCGGTCCACCGGTATCGGTAGTGGTGCAGCCGCTGGTCCATGGCGCGGCGGTTCATGCCGCGCCGATCCGCGTACCAGTCGAGGTGGTCGATGCTCAGGTCGAGCATCGCGGCCAGAGCGCTGATGTCGTCGATGACCGGGGTGTGCCATGGGTGGCGTACGGTGCGGGTCGGCGCCACCGGGCGAGCGCGGATGACGATCGGCCGGCCGTGTTGGCGGGCTGCGGTGACCGCGCCGCGCAGCGGTTCGAGGGTGGTGCCGAGGTGAGGATCGCGTCCCCGGGGTTACCCCGGAGAGACCACGGCCGCGCTCCACGATGGGGAGCGGCCTGGTCAGCTCGGGACACGCCGCCATTCGTGCAGCATAGAAGAACTCCGAACCAGCGCCGGTACCTGACGCCAGGGCACGGGTTGGTGTTCTGGCGCATCGCCGTCGGCCGCCGAGAGCTGGCTGGTGGCTGCTCCTGGACATTGCGGCCACCCAGCCCATCGGGAACTGCGTTGTCGACAGTCTGCCGCGGGGCCGGAGGTAGTCCGTGCGCTCGTACCGAGATGGGCAGCTAGGCCCAGGCTCAAGGGTCGGCTTGGTCCGTACCGCTCGGAGCTGACGGTCCAGGCGGAAGTTGCTCGAAGATCACGGCCGGCGGGTCAAGGCAGCTACCGCCGGTCATGCCCTCCGTCTGTCGGACTGTGCTGCCGTTGGACGGCGGTCTTGTCTGTACAAGCGGCTGTACCGGGCCGCTACGAGACCGACGTGAGGGACGATATGCGGGTCGTCGAGGTGGTGGCCTACAACCCGGCCTCGTGAATACCGAACGTGGCGCGCGGGTGGCTGAGAGGGGAGGAACAGGTATGTCAACCGAACCGGAGCCGGGCCTCGCGCCCGAGCACGCGAAACCCCGCTATGCCAAGGTCGATCCGATCATGATGACGGTCGACGGGCAGGACTTTCGCATTCGTGAGCGTGCAAAGCCCGGCGAGTACGACTTCGACTGGCTCAGCGGGCCGCACGACTACGGCTTCGGGCTCAGCAGAGCTGACGGCTCCGCAATCACCCTGCCTGAGATGGAGGAGGCCATCCGCAACTTCCTCGCTGGGATCGACCCCGCCACCGGATACCTAAAGGAGTAGCTCAGCGGGCAGGACCTCCCCCGGCAGCTCCGCGAACGAGGGGTCACACGACCAAGATGGGCCGGCGAACTGCGCGGATGGCCTTCTAGCAGCGGAAACGCCTCTCGACGTCTCACACAGCACTCCCTCGCCGACCGTCGACCTGTTGCCGACCAGATGCGGACCACTCATCCGGCCAGGCGATCCGGAGCATCATCCGGTTGTACGAGGATGGGACTGTGCTCGCCGAACCGACGATGGTCCTCGTCCACAGTCCGCTCCTCACCTCGGCGACGTGGGACGCCCTGCGGCCGCACCTTGAAGCGGCGGGGTGGCGCGTGGCCGTACCAGACCTTCGCCCTTTGGTCGAGGCACCGTCCTTTCACGCAGCGGTCTGTGCGGCAGCGGCTGCCAGCGTCGCCCCCGGTGCGCCAATCGTCGTCGTCGGCCACAGCCGCGCAGGCCCATACTTGCCCGGCATCGCCAACGCGATCGGCACCGACCGGCTCGACGTCGTCTTCCTGGACGCCCGCCTGCCGCACCCGGGCACCAGCTGGATTGGGTCACTGCCGCCGGAGCGGGCCGCGTGGCTGCGGGAAATTGCGGTGTCGGGCCGGCTGCCGACGTGGGACACCTGGTTCCCCACCAGCTCCCTCGGCGATCTCCTGCCCGACCCCGGCCAGCGGCGCCAGGTGCTGCACGGCCTACCCGAGCTGCCGTGGAAGATCGTCTCCGAGGTGCTGCCCACACCAGGCAGCCCGTGGCACTCGGCCAGGCGGATCTACCTCCAGCTGAGCGCTGCGTACCAGTCCACCGCAGAGCAGGCAGAAGAGTGCGGGTACCGGGTCCGGCGCGTGGACGCCGATCACCTGGCGATGGTCACGCAGCCCACGATGGTCACGGATCTACTTCTATCGGCATTACGCGCATAGCCCGCGATAGCTGCAACCGTCACCGAGCTACGGACCCCGCCTCGTCGGGCAGCAGCCAGACCGCCTGCCGGGCCCTCGCTCACCTCGAACTGTCCGGGGCCAACCTGAGCGACCGGCACCGGCCTGCGGACCTGCCCCGCCTACGGATGCTGGAGCTCTCCCTGACCCAACGGCGCGACTACGTGTGCTCGATCCGCTGCCTTTTTGCCCGCCGGCTGCGCTGCCGGGGCCGGGTCGCAGCAGCCGTCCCTCAAACGCACGCCCGCTCTGCGGTAGCAGACTGCAACAGGGATAGTCGAACTCTGTTGGAGTCCACCCGTCGGGACGCACGCATGTTCTATCCGTCGGTCAGGCCACCCCGGACAGGTGAGACCGACTCGGAGCGACCTCGTGGCGGACGTTCGGCCCAGGACACGGCGCAGCCGAATCCGCCAGAATCCGCGAAAGGCAATCAATGGTAGCGAAGGGCACCAGCGGTTGCGGCACATAGGCGGCCGGGATCGGCGCGGGAGTTACCACCATCTCGACCACGGTCCAGCCGCCCATCTCGGTGTCCAAGCCGTGGGCGCGAAGCAGCGCGTCAAGCTGGCCTCTGATTGCGCCCGCCTTTTTCACGAGCTTGGGCAGATAGGGAGTACCACGCTGGGGGCGGAAACCCTCCCAACGTGCATGACCCGAGTCGGGCGCGCCGTGAAAGTCGATGATGTCGTAGAGCACCCGCTCGATGTCGGTGGCAACGTGCCCTGCCTTCGCCTCCATGACGAACACCCGACGATGTGCGACGTCGATCGCGATGAGGTCAATTTCGCCGGGAATGGTGATACCCCATTTTTCGGCCCGTCTTGGCTTGAGGCGGGGAATCAGAATTCGGTCGGGCGCTTCGGCTTCGCGTTCGACGTCCGCTTCAAAGGCCTTCTGCTCGCACTGCTCCCAATCCTTGAAGGCTTTGATCACCTCGGCTGGCGCATCGGGCCATGGCAGGCGGGCAACCTCGAGGTATCCGAAGAGTAGTTTGGCTGAACGGGCGACACGTCGGGGCATCAGGATCAGCGTGGCAGCCCTGTCAGGTACGGGCAGGAGGGGTCTGCCGGAGAGACGCTCGCCGAGTGAGGCCAGCTGCCCACCGATCGTGATGCGGGACGCGATGTCGGTACGCAGGGTCAGAAGATCGACCGCCCGGTGTATCCGGTCGGGCTGCAGGCCGGACCAGCGACGAGCGGTGTCGACAAGATCGATGACGCGGACTTCGGCGATGTCGTTGCTGGTCTCCCACCCGGCGGCGACGGTGAGGACGGCAAGTATCTCGTCGCAGCCGGTGCCGTAGGCGACGCCGAGGATGTTGTTGGCCCTCAGCGCTGCTTTGGCCGCCTGTTGGTGCAGCGGAGACTTCCGCGATGCCTGGATGCGCCCGTGCATGCTGTCGGTCCACAACACGAGTTGCCCGTCATCGGATCCCTGCGGCCATGCGGGGTCAAGTTCCGACTCGTTGAGCAGCATCCGGCCGTGCCGAGCGTCGTGGGTGAGGTGGAGGTCGGCGGCGTAGCGGTCTCCGTAGAACGGCAAGTCGCGTGCCGCCGGGTCGGTTTGACCGTCGAAACTGATGCCGGCGCGTGCTTGGTCGCGGCTGCCGAGGAGATGGACCACAACGGCCGCAAGATTGAAGAGCCGGTGCCAGTCGCGGTGATCCATGGGCAGACCGGTATCGGGGCAGTGCCCAACGATCGCCTCGGCCAGGAGATCGGCCGCGCGGCTGGCCACAATATTCGTGCGGGCAACGTCGTCGACGTCGTTCTCTGTGGGAAAGCCCAAGGCGCGTCGGAGTACCCGATCGTCGTCGGTCCGGACCCTCGCGGCCCAGAGGCGCTCGACGGCAGCCGCCGCGGTCCGCAACGCTGCGGTGGAGCCGAACTGTGCGATCTCGTTGTGCAGGAGCTCCACTGTTCCCGATATGACCTCGTTGTGGAGGAAGTGGTTATGATCGTCGAGTGCCCTGCTCAGCGGGGCGCGGGGGGCCGTGTGATTGGCGATTGATCGTTGCGCGCGTGCGCGGGCCCCTTCGCTGATGCTGGCCGCGACGCCTCCGGTGGCCGGACGTCCCGCGGACACCGTTCTTAGAAACGTTGCCGTCGGTGGCAGTTGCGCCCATGCGCGTTTGAATGCCTCACCAGCTTGACGAACGTCGTCGCTCTCGGCTGCCGCCGTGTCGGCGTTGACGATGTGGCTGCCGGTGGCCGGCTGGTCCCGGACCGCAAGGGTGCCCACGAGCAGGCACCAGAGCGCGTCGCCAAGCTGCTGGTGAATCATGAGCGGAGTGGCCGTCAGGTTCGTGGGAGGTAGATAGCCGAGGACGACAGTGATCCCGTCGGCGGCAATCAGTTTCACCGCCTGCTCCGCGCTCGGCGGCAGGGCATGGAAGGCAATCCGGATCGGGTCGGGGATCGCACCGGTCCAGGCCCGCCAGCCTGCGGCAAGGTCACTGGCCGCCGCGCTGGCCAGCCCTGTTAACCCGGCGAGGATCGCGTCGCCCAGCAGCTGCGTCCACAGGCGCTCGTCGGCGTTGTCCGCGTTCACCACGAAGACGAGTTCTGGCTCGGCGCTGATGACGACGTGCTCATACGGGGTGGTTTGGCCGGCGGTCAGGCAACCGCCGACGACGGTCGCGGCGAAGGGCCAGTCCCTCAGTCCGGGAAGGCCGACGCGCCGTAGAACAATTTCGTAGGGGTCGCACGCTGCGCGGCTGTTCCACCGATTCCTGAAGTCGGGTCCGGGTTGACTCAGCGCCATCGAGCCATCGAACAAGATTCCTCGACGCTGGAACGTCTCCCACAGACCAAGCGGCGTGGCGCCTTCGATCATCCGCAGCCCGGGGAGCTCCGCGAGTTCGTCGAGGAACGCCCAGAACTCTTCGTGATCGTCTCCGGCGCCGGCGGCGATCTGCCGCCATTCATCAAGCGTCACGAAGACCGTTCCGGGGCGGATCTTGTCCGGAGCGTTCCATGGCCCGTCGATGACTACTACCCGGCGAATCACCGTGCTCTTGGCGATGAGCGCTGTCGCCGCCCCTTCGCCGGGGGTGAGAGGGCTGTCGGGGCCCACTAAGGTCGCCCAGTGCTCGGCGTTCGAGGTGTCCACGTCTATCGTCAGGGCGTGGCCCACCTTCACTGCGGCGAGGCGGCGTCGCGCCCGGTCGGCCTCCCGGGCTGTCTCCCGCTCGCTCGTGCCGACGGCAACCTGGACGGCGATGAGCCGCCGGGCCGCGGGAAGCATGACCGCGGTCAGCCTGCCTGACGGGGCACATTGCACCGGGCCGGCGAAATGGGTCGCCAGGCCGCGCGCATTGACGGTGAAGGCGTGCTCCGCCTCGTCCGACAGGCTCGCTGCTGCAACACGGCTCGTCCTACCGGCAAGCGCCAGGAGTTCCGCACCTGTCGTCGCGAGCGCGTCGAGAACCAGGGCGGCAGGAACCGGCAACAAGGCGTCCGAAGTCCGGACGAGCAACGCCCCGTCGAGCAGCCACGTACTTCGGGCCACGTCGCGCGCGTCCCGGGCACACCAGTCGATCGCTGCCCGAACTCTCCCATCGACGTTGATGCCCCCTGTGGAGCTCAGCCAGGCCGGCAAGCCTTCTGCATCGCGCTTACGGCAGGATTCGATCAACGATGCCGACGCTGGCTGATGAAGGTCGCCGTCTTCGGCGCTCGACATCCCACCGCGCGGATCTCCCCGGAAGGCGCGCTGGATCGCCATGGCGTGCAGGCCGATCTTGACGACGTCGGCGATGCCGAATCCGAGCGACGGCACGAGAACATGGTCCGCCGCAATCGCGTACCGGCGCAGCCGTTCAATCACATGCTCGGGATCGTCCACCATGCCCGGATGCAGCGGCCACATCCGGTTGTCCCAGAACACGTGCACGCTCAGATCTGGGTCAAGCCGTTCCGTCTGCTGATACTCGTCAACGACCGGTAGCCGCCGTCGGATGCCCTGTAGCCAGGCCGCCACATCAGCCGATCGGGCCTGGCGCTCGCCGACTGCCTCGCCGGCGAGGGCCTGCCCGACGAGGAAGGCCAGACTCGGCAACTGCCGCGCCGACGACCACGAAACGTCGTACAGGGCATTAAGGCAGCTGACAGGCTCGAAGCGGCGGACGGACTGACGGGCGATCAGTGCCAGTTCGTCGACGATCGACCACTGCTGACTTCCGGAAGGTGTGTTCACCTGGTGAGTGCTCCGGGCTAGCTCCAACGAAATCGGCGTGTTCGGCGGCAGCGGAAACATTACCTCCACTCCTCCCAGATGTCGGTGCCTCACCGGCTGAGGAAGCCAAGCACCAGCCGCGCGTGATCGCCGCCCGCTGTCGGCGCTCACGTATTCAGCGCGCGACGACAATCATCTCCTTGACGATCTGACGGATCTGAGCGCTGGAGCCCGCCTCGTGCCCACCTGTCTTGAGTGTGACACTGTCTACGCTCGGTGCCCGGTCCACATCCGACGGAGGCATACGGAATGGCCGCTCCTGATCCGACTCACATCGTCGTGTACTGCCGCGACGTGCTGCCCGGCATGCTGATTAAGGCGTGCGACGTGGATGAGGACCTGGCCCGCCGGATCGGCGACGACGTGTTGCAGCGGGCTGAGGCGCTGGCCGCCCTGCCGCAGCGTGCGCAGGACGTGCTGATCGCACCGTTCGTCGAGGAGGTGTACGACCACAAGCCGCTGGAGTCGCCGCTGGACCTGAAGGCCAAGGTCACCCTCGTGGTCCGTAACAGCCTGCTCGAGCAGGCACACCACGACGGCCCGCTCGACGACGGGATCATCCCGGCGACGCAGTACGCGGCCGGCCCGCTATCGCATCTGCTGGCCGCGCGCCGCCGCCAGCCCGTCGACAACGATCAGAGTCCGAACCCGTTCGCCGGGCTGGCCGAGCGCTACCCGCGTGCATGGGCATGTCTGGACGCGCTGACCGACACCTTCGCCGACGGCGGCCGCGGTCCACTGCGCCTGCCTTCGGCACCCGTACCTAGCCTGCCTAGCGGCGACGAGGTGGCCGCGGCGCCGCCGTCTGACGATGACATGGTGACCGTGTTCAGCGCGATCGACCCGCGCTTCGACCAGAGACTGGTGGACCTGCTCGGAAAGGCCGCGGAAGGCGACTTCGTGCTGTACACCTCCGCGCTCAGCCGGTACTCGCGAAACAGTGAGAAACTGCACCGCATCCTCGAATTCCTCCTCGCGCACAGGGCGACAATCCTGACCACCAACTACCTGATCCGCCCCACCGACGTCTGGGTGCGCCGCGGCGCGCTCGTCAAACCGGACAGCAGCAAGCCCTTCGCCGGTGTGCTCGACACCCGGGGACTGGTTGGCACTCACCGGAAGGTGGCCGAGAGCGTCGCCGCGCAGCACGGCCTGCGCTGACCGTGAGCTGGTTGCGCGTCGGTTGAACACGTCTTTGCGGTCGATCAGCTCGGATGCCTCAAGTCGAAAGCAGCGGGTGCGGCTCCCCTGTCAGCGCCATAAGAGCGCGGGCGACCTCGTAGGCGTCAGCCCGTACATAGGTGCTGGTCGTACCAGCGTCGGATCTACCGTTATGGCCTGCGTATGCCCGCGCCACAGCGTATCCGAACTTTCGCTCCACCCAGGTCAAGGTTGTGTGGCGTAGCCAGTGTGTGCTGATCTGCTGGGCAGCCACCCAGGGCAGGTGCCGACCGAGGCGCTGCCACAGATGATCGTAGCGGCGACTCGTGATTGGCTTTCCTGTCCGGTACCTGAGCAGCTTGTCGCTCGGATCGCCACCACCGCGGTCCTCGGCAAGCTCCGCTAGCCGACCAGCCAACGTCGGGGAGATGGGCTGCCACCGCACAGTGCCGCCCTTTTCATGCAGCTGAACCATGCACTGCTCCGTATCGAGGTCCGCTCCGCGGAGAGCGAGTCCGCCGCCGCGTCGGCAAGCGGTCTCGATGTGGAGTCGCAACAGGAGAGTGTCGAGGTCAGGATCGTTTCCAGTGGTTGCAGCAACCTCGTTGATCGAGGCGAGTTGCCTCTCCGACAGGGCACGGCGCGTGCTGGCCAAGCGTCGCGGCTTCGGCACCCGCTTGGCCGGGTTGCCGGCCTCGGCGATGAGCCCGTCGGCTACGGCGTAGCTGTAGAGGCATCTGAGTGAGGAGATCAGGTGCTCGGCGGCCGTCCGACCGCCGCGAGAGTTCCGTCGTACTACCAACTGTTCCTTCATCCGCTCGGCGAGTTGTCCGATTTCCAGAGGGCTTGGCTCGTTCAGGCGCCTGCTGCCCCAGACGTCGCGCACCCGCTTCCAGTAGGTGCCATAGACCCGCCGCGTGCCAACCGTTACTGCTTCGGACACGCGGTCGATGTACTCGTCGAACGTGGGCATGTCGCTGGGTGTGTTCGACACCGATAGAAGCTGCTCTGGCGTTAGCCCTAACCGGGCCAGGAGAAGGCGTGCCGCCCTCACTTCCTCGCCCTCGGCTGCCTGTCTGCCCATCCCTGTCACCGCGCCTCATGCTCGCCGGCGTACAGGGCGACCATAAGTTCCAGCGCGCCCATCGTGTACGCCGCCAACGAACCGCGTTCCGGATAGGCTGCCACCAGGAGGCGGTCACCGGCTACCATGCCACAGCTCCGCCGTAGCGAGGATGGCAGCATCAGGTGACCTTGTCGGGTGATTTTCCATCGCCCGCCGCGCCGCGCGGTCACAGCAATATGAGCTTCCACCCTGGGACCGGACACCGGGGTTTTCACGCTGCGAGGGCGTGGGTGTGACGATACCCGAGGCGGGCCTCGGCGGGTGTGCGGTAGCCGATGGTCGAATGTAGACGGCGGGTGTTGTAGTAGGCCAGGTAGGCGAAGACGGCTTGGCGGGCGGCTGCTCGGGTGGGCCAGACCTTGGTGCCGACCTCGGTTTTCAGGGTCGCGAAGAAGCTTTCCGCGGCCGCGTTGTCGTAGCAAGATTCAGTACGGCCCATCGATGCCCGCAGTCGGTGTCTGCGTAGGCAGCGGCGGAACTCGGCGGAGGTGTACTGCGATCCGCGGTCCGCGTGGAAGATCGCGCCCCTGCCGGTCAGGCCCCGGCCGGCAGCCAGTTCGACGGCGTCGCAGGCCAGTTCGGCGCGCATGTGCTCGGCCATCGCGTGCCCGACGACCTCGCGGGTGTGCAGGTCGATGACGGTGGCCAGGTACAGCCAGCCCTCCTCGGTGGGTAGGTAGGTGATGTCGCCGACGAGCTTCTCGCCTGGCGCGGCGGCGGTGAAGTCGCGGCCGAGCAGGTCCGGCGCCGGTGGCGCGGTCGCGTCCTGCTTGGTTAGCGACCGGCGTCGCCGGCGCGTGAGGCCCACGATCCCGCGCTGACGCATGATCCGCTCGACCTTTTTGCGGTTGACCCGCCGGCCCCGCCGGCGCAGCTCCACCGTCACCCGCGGGGATCCGTACGCCTGCCGATGCGCCGCGTGGATCGCGGTGATCTCCGCAGCGAGCGCGTCCTCGGCCTGCTCACGCTGCTCGCGGGCCTGCGCGGCGTCCCGCCACTCGTAGAAGCCCTGACGGCGCACTCGCAGGACTCGGCACAGCCGCGTGACGCCGTAGGTGGCGCGTTCGGCGGAGATGAAGCGGTAGCGGCTGGTCAGTGCCCCATCTCCTTCGCAAAATATTGGGCCGCCTTGCGGAGAATGTCCTTCTCCAGCTCCAGCTCACGCACCCGGGCCCGAAGTTTGCGCAGCTCGTCCCGCTCGGACGAGGTCAGCTCCGGCTCCGCGGACCGGCCACCGGCCTCCCTGCGCTCCGTGGCGCGGACCCAGCCGCGCAGCGTTTCATGGTTGACGCCAAGATCACGGGCGATCTGCCGCAGCGGCGAGTCCGACGAACGGACCAACGCCACCGCGTCCTTGCGGAACTGTTCGGTGTACTGCGAGGGACGTGCCACCAGGACATCCTTCCTCCTGGCTCTCCTGCCAGGGATCAGGGTGTCCGGCCCGAAGGGGGAAGCTCAATAGCACCGTCCTGGTAGGCGATGTCAAGCGTTCGGCCTGCCAACCATCCGAGGGCTTGCAGCGGTGTCCGATCAGCTAGGCGACCGCTAGCATCGACCGGTGTGACCGCATAATAGGCTGCCTGTGATTGCGCGTTCCTTGTGAAGTGCGGGAGCGGCAAGCCCTGGACCAGAAGGCTGCCATGGCGACCGCACCGATCAGGTCGGCATAGATCGATTTCCGGCCTCAAACCCGCCGATCCAGCCACATCATTTTCGTCCTTTAGCACCCGATCACCTCCGTGACTTCAGCCAGCAGAAGCACCAGGCACCTGACGTCCGCCGCCCACAGATTCACATCTACTACTATGGACCGTCCGGGCTCGCTACTCCCCTGCCCCTTCGAACCACAAACGGTTTAGTGGGGCAGCGCTGCGGACGACGCCTTCGGTCACCGCGCGGGCCGTTCTAGATGCGCGACGTGAGACCTGCTCGGTCAAGTGGGTCGGCACTTCTGCCGCAACCGAGGCTAGTGAGTGCCCTGACGGCGATCAAGAGAAGAGGCTAAAGGTGGTTGCTTCTTGACATCACTTAGGACTTCACCTCTGCCGATCCTGCGGGCACCTGGGTGGTCGTAACTTCGTCCGCGGCGCGTGCAAGGGATGCGCGCCGTGGTGACAACGATGTCAGCGGCCCAGCGACGGGTAGCCGAAGGCTGTCGTAAAGATCGAGAACGTGTTCTGCCATGGTCAGCGTTAGGGACAGCATGCTAGCCAGCATGGCAGGCGGTGGCGCGATCTTCAGCCGCACGATCCCAACGGTGGAGCCAGGTAGTTCCTCAAAGTCCATCAAGGTGTATGTCCATTCGTCGCCGTGCGCGCACGCGCTGCAGCTCTTCCATAGATACTCGGCCATGTCCGCAGTCTTGTCGTCGAAGCCGAGCGACCGCACGATCTGGTTCCACGGGTCCTTCTTCTTGACTTTGACCATCGACAAGTTGTTCCGGCCGGCAACCGCCCGCACTTGGTCCAAGCGCTCGCCAATACCGTCACTGCGTGTGAGTTCGGGGAAGTGCGGCTCCAGCAAGGCGTCGGACTTCTGGAAATCCATCGCGTCCCTGTACTGCGCCTGCAGCGCCCTCAATACACGCTCGGTCGCGTCCTTGCCGGATATGAGCCACATGGCGGATCCGAGGTTTTCCACCGCCGCACGCAGCAGGGTGAACGCCGCGTACGTCGGCAGTATGTCCGCGTTGACGATCAGCGCCCGGATCGCCGTCAGATGGTCGATGGCGAAGTCGAGATGCCGGACAGCGTAATGGCTGACCGTGAAGGGTGCGGCCGCAGCATCGGCGACCGCCAGAATCGACCCTGCGTGTACCGCGAGGGAACCGTCATCGGGATACCGGAGCCGTTCTAGCTCGTCGATACGGTCGAACAGGCGCTTCGGGAATCCGGCTTCGTTCACCCGCGCACCCTAAACGGCAGCGGCCGCGGCCAGCCACCGGGTTAACCGGGCGATTCGCTCGGCGCGCAGGGCCTGCCGCTCGGCCTGGTGGCGTTCGAGGACGACGGCCCGAGCCCGGGCGCGGGAGGTCGGACGGCTGGCCGGGCCTGACGCTCCTCGACTGCGGACGCGGCTGGCCGATCGACATGCTCGCGCTCACCCGTCTGCGCCTGCAAACCGCCCACCGCGAGCAGCAGGAAGGGCCGCCCGTAGGAAACGGGTCACCAGATCCAACGGGGATGATCTCGGTAGCCGACCGGCCAGGGAACGGCTCGGGGCAGCGAGAGTGTGCCGCGCCACGCGATGATGTTGCGCCGTAGCCCGATCACTGGGCTGGCTCTATAAGCACCAGAGGGCTGTGCTGTGCAATCCCGGCCGCCGGCCCGCAATGTCACGCCGCGGAATCAGGCAGGTAGCCGTGTGCGATGAACAACCGTGTGAAGTAGCGGCGCAGCATCGGCAGAGACTGTTCCTGCGACTGGAACTCCGCGCCGCCGAAGCGCACGACCTCGTAGCCGGCCAGGTGGAGTTCCCGATCTGCGGCGACCGTCTCGGCGTAGCGACGAGGGCTTGCCCGCCCGTCGTCCTCGGCGTAGTGATGCTTGCCGTCGCACTCGATGACGAGCCGCCAACGGCCGCGCATCAGCAGTAGGAAGTCCATCCGCTGGCGCGGTAGCGGTCCCGGCTCACGCCGCTGGGCCCGGGTGTAGGGGTCGTAGTGCAGGTAGACCTGTGGAATCAGCGCCGGCAGGTCAAAGCCGTGTTCGCTGAGCAGCTCGCCGTATGCGCGGAACACCTGCCGCTCTGGGCCGGGTGGATCCAAGGGCTTGCGGTCGCGGTCCAGCGAGCGCCGGAGACGCAGGTACAACTGCCGACCGGCCTCCTGTTCGCTGGTCCCGGGCTCAGCGTGGATTTCGGTCCACCAGGTGACCAGTTGCCGCCAGCTCAACCCGCTGGGGTCCAAGGCGCGGTCGTAGACGAGGCAAAACTCGCCGTTCTTGCTGATCTCGATGGTGTTGCTCACCGCGTCGGTCAGCACCAACTCCGGTTTGGGACCGTCCGCGGCGAAGATGAGGTTCTTGAACGGCGAGTCGACTCCGGTACGCCGGCCGGCGTGCACCTGCAGCAGCCCCCACAGGCGTGGTCGGTAATGCTGCTCGACAACACGTGAGCCGAGTTGACACAGCTGATCCAGGGTGTAGTCGCTGGTCCGGCTGCGCACGTACGCGCGCTTGCTGCCCATCGCCTCGTCGACGTCGCCATCCCCGAGCCCGAACGCCCGGCAGACGTCCGGGAGCTTGGTGGCACTGACCGGCCACAACGCCTCGGCGATCTCGTCGCGCAGCTGCATGGCATCCGTGCCGCTGCCCAAGTCGTTGCGGGCGAAGGGGTCGGCGAGCACGGATGCGACGCTCACCTGGTGATTGCCGCTGTCTCCCCACTTCCGGACACGATCAAACTGGGCTGCGATCACCTGCAGATCCGCCGGCCGAAACAGCCCGACGAACGCGGGATGTACGCGCAGCACGACGGGAACGGACGCGCGCTCCCACGGCAGCGATTCCCCGATCTCTACCTGCTCGGCCAGTGACAGCAGCCGCGCCGCGTGCTGATTCCCGGCCTGGACCAGCATCTGCGACACCGTGGCTAGCTCCTTGCTCGTCTGGCTATCCACCGTGGCGTCCCTCGGGCACGGTGTCACTGTAGGCGAAGACACCGACACGGACTCTGTGCTTCGAGTCCGGAACCTGTCGCCTGTGGTCACCGAACCGCTCCGTTGAACGGCATTCGATCTTCAGTGCCTCCGTCCCGGTCATGAGTGGTACCGCTGGTGCAGGCGGTCGAAGAACGCGCTGAGCAGGTGCTGTGCGGCATCGTCGTCGACGAGCTCGGCGCCGCCGAAGCGGTACACCTCGTACCCCTTCAGGCGAAGGTCGCGATCTGCGCGCATCATGTCGGCGTACTGGCGCGGGTTGGCGCGGCCGTCGTCGTCAGCGTAGTGCTGCTTGCCGTCGCATTCGATGACGACGCGGGCCCGGTGAGGCAGGAGCAGCAGGAAGTCCATGCGCTGACGTGGGAGCGGGCCGGGCGCCCGTCGCTCGGTCGCGGTGTATGGGTCGTAGTGCAGGTAGACCTGCGGGATCAGGGCTGGGATGTCGGAACCGAGCCGGACGTAGCGCCCGGCGTAGGTGCGCAGGATGCGCCGCTCGGCGTCGTTGTCGCCGAGCGACTGGTCCAGCCTGCGATAGAGGCTGCGTGAGATGTCCCGGTCCGGCTCGCCGGTCATCCCTTGTCGATCGGCCCACCAGTCGGTCAGCTCGGCCCAGGTCAGGCCGTGTGCGCCCAGCGGCCGGTCGTACACCAGGCAGTTCTCGGCGTTGCGGACGAAGTGCAGGTCGTTGTTGACGGCGTCGTCGAGCACGATCTCCGGCTTGGGCCCGAGCGCGGCGAAGATGAGGTTCTTCATGGAGCCGCTTCGTCGCCAGGTTCGCCGGACAGACGATGATCGCCCGCCTCACCAGTCCGAGTCGCTGCATCTCGCGGAGGTACAAACCAGCCATGATCGTCTTGCCGGTGCCTGGCTCGTCTGCAAGGAGGAACCGTAGCAGCGGTTGCGGCAGCATCGCTCCATAGACGGCTGTCGTCTGGTGAGCGTACGGCCTGAGCTGGGTCGAGGCGATCGCACTCGACTCGGCGTTAGTAGCCGCAGCGGCCATCCAACGGGTCCACATCCCAGCTAGCACACGCGCAGAGTCAGCCCTGCCGTCGGAGAAGATGCCACGCGCCTTTTCCGTGTCGCCTGCCTGTATCGAGACCTCATGCAGCCTCGCCTGGTCGTCCAGCAGAATGAGTACCCAGCCACCGTCAGAGCTTGGCATCGCGAGCCGGACTGTGGCGAAGTCTGGTACTCCCTCCGCGCGCACTCGTACACGCTGCCCCTGCTCGAACACCGCTCTCCAATCGAAGACAATGCCTACGAGGGATGGCCGTCCTGCTACTGCTTCTGGCGATCTGACGATACGGGCCGAGCGACAATCTGACCAAGAGCAAGCCGAGAGCCTGATCACACTGGGGAAGATGGTCCCTGGGCCGGCCTGTCAGTTTCTACGACACGCACCAGCAACTCCATAGACCGTCCGGTCAATGATCGGTTGGGCGGCTTCGCCTGGCCGGATTAGAGCGCCGCATGGGTCACGGTCGTCCCGTCTGATTCACCCCCTGGCCGGCCACCTGTCGGGCAACGGGGGCGGGGCCAGCAAACAGCTCGACAGTCCGCGGACTCGCCTTCGTGACGCTCCGCACATGCAAGGCAAGCAGACGGCGTGCTTCGGCGAGCTGCCGGAGCACATGCATAAGCTCGTCCTCGTCTTGCATATCCCGCTTGCCGTTGGTCTGCATCGCGGCTTCCATGACGTTGCTGACGCCATCGAGCACCTCGTTGCTCAGCCGGATGCCTTCAGGATTGCCACTAACCCAGATCTCGGCCCAGGCCTCCTCCATGGCCGCCATGTCCGCCGCCAGCCAGTCGTGAAGCTCCATCAGGTCGAGCGGCTTCTGGAACCCCCATAGGAGGTTGCTCGCCTCCCGAAGCCCAGATCGAAAGTACTTCTGGCGCCTGAGCACCTCGGCCTTCTGCGCTAGGCGGAGCGAGAGCGCCAGCAGGACAACGTACGACCTCTGCATTGCGGCGCGATCTTCTCGGATGCGAGCGAGCCGAGCCTGCACCGCCACCACACCCAACGAGGCGAACGCGGTCAAGCCGGAGGCGACCAGCGCTGCGATGACTTCTGATGTCACTCAGCCATGATCGCGCGAGTGTGCAAGGCCCTCCCGCCTCGGCCGACTGGACCAGAGCGACATGACAGAGGCGCGGCGGATACTGCGCCAGCTTGTCACATGTGTCGAGGACGGTGAGTTGAACGCTTCACCACTCATGCTCGCTGGCCTCGCCGGGGCGCTAATTAGACCACGTCGACGCGTCTGGAGAGCTTCGTCGTGGCGAAGTACGACCCTCTGACCGACTTCCTGAAGCGGCACGAACAAGGCGAGATCCGGATGTCGTTCCAACGGCTTGAGGACGATCTCGGGCGTGTCCTTGCCAGCGAGCGCGTGGTCCAGGGACCTGTAGGGAGCAACACGTTCAACCAGACCCGCGTCCAAGCACGCGCCCGGCCGATCGCTGGATGGAAGGCCAAGGCGATCGACCTATGGGCGCGGGTTGGTGACCTTCGTCCGAACCAGTACCTAACACTCACCGCTGGAGGATCCCGGACACCCACACATAGCCGATGAGCGGTCGCGTCGCCAATACTCCGCTGAGCGCTGGGAGGTCGGCAGCGCTCCGGATCACGCGGACGGGGCGCTGCTCAGGACTTCTCCTGCCCCGGGTCAGTCCCGGCCACGATCGGCGGGAAGCGCCGGTCCCGTGCCATCGCCTCCCAGTACGCCTTCACGGCCATCTCACGGGCACGGTCGCGTGCGCGCGTGGTCCCGCCCTGCCGCAGGCGTTCGGCCAGCGGCGTTCCGGTGTCGCTCAGGTCCACCTGCGCGGGTAGTCCACCCGGCAGCGCCATGCCGGTGATCAGCGTGGGTAGCACGACGTCGCCGACGTGCCGCGAGAGGCAGTCAAGCTCGTAGCTGGGGCTGACCCAGACGCCGCCGTCCGGACGCTGCACATGTAGCGCGGGCGAAGTGTCCACGGGAGTGAGCACGCCCTTCTGGACGACCTCAAGGACGGTGCCGGCCTCGATGTGCCGCATGCCGAGTTGGCGGGCCCGTGGCACGTCGTCCAGCCGCTGAACCAGCGACCGGCCGGCGGCGAGGCGGATGGTGCGATGCTTATCCTCGTTGGAGTAGTCGCGGAGAAGAACCAGCGGATGCTCGCTGCCCAAGTCGGGGCCACCGCCCATCAACATCGACATTGCCGGCGGGATCGCCGGAACGGATACCTTGTCGACGAAGGGCTGGAGCGCTGCGATGCGCTTGCCCAAAGTGGCGGTGGTCGCGAATTCGATGAGCCGCTGCCGTACGAGGCCCTTCACCTTGTCCTCGAACTTCTTCGGGTTCTCGTAAATCAGCATGCTCACGGCCCGAGCCTGCGAGTCGGTCAGCGGCTCATCGCGATTGCTCTCCACGAGGTAGAACACCACGTTGTCGATCGCTGACCGGAGGTGGTGGACGGCCCCGCTGAATAACATGGCGGCGATGGGCGGCACCGGCCTGATCGTGACCACCTCGACATCCAGGTAGCCGGGCGTCCGCTCCACCTGCCTCAGCGTCAGCGGCCCCTCGTCGTCCGGTCCTCGCGACCACGCCAGCGCGATCTCGGCCAACTCGAAGGCGAGTTGATCGGCGTGCGCCAAACGCATCGCTACCGGGTGCAGTGCCTCGGGCAGCCAGTCCATCGCTCTCACGGCACCGACCCTAATTAGTCGGCCATTCCCTCGGCGGTCTGGTGGCCTGCGGTGTGACCGCCGAACGGCAGGGACACGTGCCGCAAACTCGTGCTTGAGGACATCGGCCCGCCGGAAAGCGACGAATACACCCCGCAACACCAACATCCGCAGGAGCCTGTTCATCGACGGCTACATCGACTGGAACCCGCGTGACCGGAGCGCGATTGCCCGGGACGACAGCCACCGAATCGTTTGCTAACCGCACGCATCGCTCCACCATCTAGCTATCGACCACGTGTCACACGCCCGCCCACTCACCGCGGCGGGCCCATCCGCAGCTTTCGATCGGGAACCAACCCGAGCCGGCAGGGGGCAAGGTGGCCTTGCCCCCTGCCGGCCGTGGCCGCCCAGGGTTCGCACGTCTTATGGGTTCACGGGTACCGCAGTGGGTCACGTTGATGTCGGCTCCGGACATGACCAGGGCGATATCCACAACCCGTCAGAGTTATCCACAGCCCAGCGTCCGGCGCTCGCGGGCAGCGGGGCCGGCGGCTAACCCGAGGCAGGTCGGCGAGGTCACCGCTTCGGCCGCCGGCCACGGCCATGTGCAGTGGAGCAGTGTCGGCCGCAGGCCACCGACCCTGTCGGTACCCGCAACGATATGGCCGTTCGCGGGCATCGGTGCCGCGCGCCACTGCGGGTCCTACTCGGGCGGCTGAGTCGGATGCCCCGGGTCTCGGGCTCGTCGAGCGCGTACCGTCGCAGGGTGGACGTGCTGCTGCGCGGCGGGCCAGGCGACGGGCAGGTGGTGCCCGGCGGTGGGGAGACGGTCGTGTGGCGGGCCTGCCTTTACGAGATCACCACCGAATGCGGCCACCAGCGTGGCCGTGACCTACGCGTCTACCGGCATCGCCCCGACTGCTGTGAGCCGTACGGCCGGCGTGGAGAGGACCGCTGCGAATGACCCGCCCCCGCTGCGCACCTGCTGGTTCACCACCTCAACCCGCCAGGGAATCGAACGTGTGTACGATTCGGGTGTGGAGGAGGTGGTCCGGCGGCTCTGGAACGGCGTCTGGGGGCGGCTGGCCCGCCGTGACGTGTGGCTGGTCCGGCAGACCCGCTGGACGGTGATCGCCCGCGCCGGCGACACCGAGACCGGGAAGGTGCTGCGGTGGGCGTTCGACACGCAGCGGGAAGCGGCGGACATGGTCGACCGCCTCCTACGCGCCGACAGCGCCGGGCAGTGGCGGGAGCAAACAGCCGGCACGCCACCCCAGCCCAGCGGCATTGATGCGAGCGGCCCTCCGGCCGGGCCCACCGCCAACCCGCAACCGAATGAGCCGCCGCGCTCTGGCCGCTGACATCGGGAACAGCAGCACCGTGTCGGCCTGCACCCCATGAGCGTCCGCTATTTGTGCTGCTGGCCAGGAGGAATGCCTCCGCCGGGCCACTGGGGTTAACGGCCGGCAGTGGCGTGGTACTCGTCGACGATTTCCTGCGGGATCCGGCCCCGGTCAGAGATGTCCTTACCGGCCTTCTTTGCCCAGGCGCGGATGGCCTTGTTCTGCTCCCGATCGACGACGGCGCCGCCTCCAGTACGGGCGGCTCGCCCGCCGCCTACGCCTGCCACGCCACGGATCGTCCGCCCGCCGCCGCCCACGACACCGCCGCGACCGACCTTGGTCCCCTTGGCGGTGTACGGGGTGAATACATCGCGCAACTTATCCGCGTTGGCGGTCGAGAGGTCGATCTCGTACTGCACGCCGTCGAGGGCGAACCTGACGGTCTCGTCGGCGTCCCCGCCGTCCAGGTCATCGATCAGCTTGTGGATGATCTGCTTTGCCACGTCTTCGTTCCTTCCGATCCGCTTGCGTCGGTGGACTGCACACTATCCCGCTGTAGGTTCTCGTGGATCTTGTCGGCGGTGGTCGTGTGGACCAGCAATGGAGCGGCTGCTTCTCATGACGATGTCGCCGGCTGATTTTCAAGATCGTATCGTTTTCCTTGGCGGTCCTGCCAGCAGGGCGGTGACGATCGCGGCGAGATGGTTGGATCGGATCATGACGGAGCCCTTGCCGCTGGCGGCCTACCGGCTTGATCTCCTGCGCTCGCTTGTGGCTTGGATGTTGGGCGTATGACCGGCGCAAACGAGCAGTCGGTGGACGCCCTGCCCGTGAAGGCCCGGGCGCTGGTCGCCCGATATCTCGATGAGGTGGATGCGGCCCTTCCTGGGTTTGTGGAAGGGCTGTATGCCGTCGGGTCGATCGCCCTCGGAGCGTGGCAGATCGGGCGGAGTGATATCGACACGCTGATCGTCACATCACGCGCGGCTGATGCTGATGAGTTGGCCGTTCTGGCCAAGATCCATGCCGGTATGCCTGCTGGCCCATGTTTCGATGGGGTCTACCTCGATCGGGTCACCTTTGGTTCGCAACCGATCGATCGGCGCATCGTTCCGTTCTTGGTCAACGGACAGCTCCGCACCGACAAGCCGTGCGGTGAACTGAACCCGGTCGTCTGGCTGGTCTTGCAACGGTACGGGTTGCCCGTCCGTGGCCCCGCCGTCGCCGATCTTGGCTTGGAGGTGGATCTCGGTGCGCTGCGGCGTTTCAACCTGGACAACCTCCAGACTTACTGGGCGCCGTTGGCGGATGAGGTCCGGGCGGCGCTGCATGGCCTACCCGACGACGAGCTCGCCGACGCCACGGAATGCACCGGTGAGGGCGTGGTGTGGTGCGTGCTCGGGCCGGCGCGTCTGCACTTCACGCTGGCGAACGACGACGTGATACCCAAGGCGGGCGCTGGTGCGTACGTGGCCGCGATCGTTCCCGCATATGGGCCGCTGGCGGATCGTGCTGTCCGATGGCGTCAAGGCGAACCGGCGACGTTCACTGTCGCCGACGCACGCGCTGCCGCGGACTCCATTGATGCAGTGGTGGCGGATGCCGTGCAGAGGTGGGGCTGACACGCTTCTTCTTCGAACACGAGGGACGACGTCTTCACGAAGATGTCGTGCGGCTGGCGGGATCGGCGTGGGCGCCAGCCTGGTAGCGGTTTGGCGTAAAGGTCGAGCAGCCTGGCGCCCTGAACTCGATGCCCAGATCTGATTGACCGATGGGGCGACGGGCCACCACTGGCACCCGTTACGGGAGATGGTCTCGGCTCGGGGACGATGGCGCCGGCGCGGTCTCAGGGGACGCACGGGGTCGGCCGGCAGCGCTGGCCGTCACCACGCTCATCGCGTACCGGATGTCGTCGAGCTGCGGTCCCCCGGCGTAGCGCAGCTGCGCACCGACGCGCCGCGCGATCGGCACCTCGAACACCACAACCGACGGCGGGCCACCCGATCCCCCAGTCATGATCAGCCACCCGCCCCCGCCCGTCGCACCTCACCGCAGGCCGTTCCAACGCCACCAACGGGTTCATCCCGCTCTGTGAGTTGGTCGCCGCTCGCCGCAGCCACATCGCGGCCCGGCTCCCGCAGCGCTCGCACGTTCCGCAGCAGACACCCGGACCGTTGCCGTCCAGATACAGGGCAGTCACAGTCTGGACGAGATGCCCCGACAAGGTCATCACCCAAGCCACCCCACCCTGATGAGCGGCGAGGCCTACGGGCGGTGCAGCACACAGACGACCTTGCCGAGAATCGACGCTCCATCACCCGGGATCACCGGGTAACCCGGGTTGCGGGGAACGAGTTCGAACCGGCCGTCGCGGACCCGGTACTGCTTAACCGTGGCCTCGCCGTCGATCATGGCGGCGACGATGTCACCGTTGTCGGCCACCGACTGCTGCCGCACGACAATGACATCCCCGTGCGTGATGCCGGCGTCGACCATCGAGTCCCCGCGTACGCGTAGCGCGAACAGACTGCCCCTGCCCACCATGTCGGCAGGCAGCGACAGGACCTCCTCAACATGCTCCTCGGCGAGGATCGGCGTGCCCGCGGCGATAGCCCCCAGCAGAGGCACCGGCACTCCCCGACAGGCGCCGGACGGCGGGAATGTGTCATCGGCAGCCGGCGGGCGGGCATCAACCGCTCGCGGGCCGCCCGGGGTACGGCGCAGCAGACCGCGCCCTTCCAGGGTCTTCAGGTGATGAGCCACCGACGACGGCGAGCCCAGACCGACCGCAGCGCCGATCTCCCGCACCGTTGGCGGGAAGCCATACTGCTCGACCCATCCTCGGATCACCGCGAGGACCTGCCGCTGCCGATAGGTCAGCCCAGGCGGATCCGGGGGCGCGTCGGAGACGGTCACGCCACGACGATACCCCCGACATTCGATCATTTGTGCTAACCCAGGATGAGTTTCTCCGGTGCGAACCGCTCGCCGACTCGCTTACTCGCGGGACTTGGTGTCAGCGAACGAGCCGTCCCTCGGGAAGGCCGTTCGAGCGCGCGGCTGGGGACGGCTGCTTGGAAGGTTGGCGGCTCAGGGCAGCAGTGACGCCCCATCGGTCAACCGTCTGTCCGTACGGACCCAGGCATCGGCGACGGAGTGAGGAGGCGCAGGCGTTCGGTTCGGTATCCGAACGGCCGGCCAGGGCAACCACGGGGGCAGCCGCCCTGACCGGCTATGCCGCAACCGTACGGGTGCGCCTGGTCGCCGGCAACGGGTCAAGCGGATGGCAGAATTGCGCCTGTTCGGGGTGGCCTGGCTGTTTTCTCGGCTCATGGTGGACGCTGGCTGGCGGCGGTCGGCTCCGCCGGTCGGTCGGAAGCCCTTGGCGGAGCCCGCTCACGCGGGACCGCAACAACTGCCAATGCCCCGCACAACGGCTGGCGCGAGGATCCTGGAGCAGGGTGCGCGAGAAGCTGCGCTGCCTGCAGCCCACCTTCGTACCTCACCTACCCACCGACGTGCGGGCACCGACGTCGATGCCCTGGCCCCCGCGCGATCGAGATCCCGGGCTGCTGACCCGAACCCGCCTCCAGTCGATGAGTGAAGCAGGTAATGCGTCATCAATGGATGTGATGCCGCTGGCATCACCGCCACCAGAGCCGGCGAGCAACAGACCGTGGCGTGGGATCGGACCCGGGCGAGGCGGGATCCGGTGCTGGCGGAGGTTCCGCTCCCCCGCCAGCACCGGAGTCCGGTTCCGCCGCGGTGATGCCGGCGGCATCAGCCCTCTATACGAAGGCCATTCCAATGTGGGTGTAGTACACGAGCGCGCCGGTGAGCATCCAGCCGGCCCCGGCGGCGGTGAACGCCACCCCGGAGATGGCCATCAACGGACGGTTGCGCAGCCACACCCCGATCGGCGCCAGGGTCGCCCCGACGCCGGGCAGGCCGAAAAGGCTGCTGAGGCCCGCGTTGACCAGCCACTTGGGGGCGGTGCCGAGGATCGGCTCCTGGACGGGTGCGGTGGCGAAGATTTCGTGTTGGAAGGCGGCGACCGTGACGGCGATCAGGCTCAGGCCCAGTCCGAGGACTAGGACGGCCGGTGGGCCGGCTGCGGCGTACAGGCGGCCGACGGGGTCGGGTCTGGCCAGCAGGTCGTCGCCGCGCCTCCATAGGAAAATCGCCGCGGCGATCAGGAGGAATCCGAAGGGGGCTGTCAGGCCGCCGAAGAACTCGTTCTTGAACTGCTCGCCCTCGAGCCCGATGCTCTGCGTGAGGACCATGTGCAGGCCGCTGACGGCCAGCAGGACGCCGGCGGTTCCTAGCGCGAGCGCCCACCCATCAAGGCTGGCGACCTCGCCGCGGTGTAGCTCCCTTCCGAGCAGCGCTACCAGAATGAGGCCAGCCCCCGCCGACAAACCCATCATCGTCGTATACATACACATTCGCCTTTCTGAGAGCATCTGCCTGGGGCGGAACCGAGGATCGTCCCTTGCCTCAAGCCCTGTATTGGTAAACACGCGTTCATCACATGGGACCTTGACCATCGGCTGGCAATCGGGCGTCGGTTCCCTTGGTCAACAGTTCGAGAATGGCAGCGACCGGTATTCGGTAGTGACGTCCAACCTTGAACGTTCGCACGGGAAGCTGCTCGGCTTTAGCCAACTCGTATGCTTTTGTTCGGCCGATGCCTAGAATTGCCGCCGCTGTCACCACATCGGTGACGGTCCAAGGGAACGAACTTGCTCCAGACTCCATCCCTCGGGCGTTAGTATGCCGCGCCTTTGCTCGCTCATCACTTCAGCTCCTATCGAAAGCCGAATACCAGGGAGGCGTTGCATTCTTCGCGCAACTGGATCGCCAGTTCTGGCCAGAGCGTGGAGAGAGCATGGCATGAACCGACCCCGACAACCCCTTAGGTTGATCTTCGATCAAGCTGCTCCGGCTAGTGCGTTCCCGCTCTCACACGCTAAATCGTCCTAGGACATGCCCTGTGTTGGTGGTCATCACAGGTCAGGATCCGCGCGCCATGCCGAATCACCGTCACTCAGCAGTCTTCCTGCACCGCGATTGGCTCAGGTCATCGAATAGTGGGGCAGCAGGGAAGGTGGTGCCGACGCTGCGATTCTCACCATTATCCGTCATCCAACTTTGCTTCGGCATATCCTCGTGACTTGCTCAACGCGCCCTGCGCTTCATGAGCCCGGGGCCCGCCGTTCGGCGGGCCCCGGGATCGCTCACCAGTCGCCGACGGCGGTGAATCCGTAGTAGCGGCCCAGGTCGATGCGAACCCAGACGTAGAACTTGGTTCCGTCCTTGACGTTGGTGGCGATGTTGCGCCACTGGCCGACGGGCACGTGCGTCCAGTAGTTGCAGGTTGCGCGTCCGTAGAAATTAACGCATGCGTCAAACGGGCCGTAGTCCTTGCCGTTGCCGGTGTTACGGATCTGAATGTCGCGGCATTGGCTCGTGGCGCGGTAATAGCTGGGGTACTTGGGGTAGCTGATGGTCTCGACGCCGTTGTACTGCATGAAAGCGTCGACGGCGCCGAGCTTGGCACTGTACGGAGCCGCGCGGCAACCGGCCGCCTGGGCGGCCGTGGAGATGCCGACGAGGGCGACGGCGACGGTCATCACGGTGACGGCCGCCGCCGCGGCCAGGCGGGTCAGGCGCCGGTGGGTACGTGCGGGTGTGCGTGTGGACATGTGTCCTCCCTGGTTTGGTTGGGTGTGGCGGCAGCGGCCGGGGGGACGTCGGCGTGCTGGCGCGGTGAGGGATTGTGGCCGGGCGTCGGGTGGCCGGCGATGTGGGCGAGGCAGTACGGGTCCGGAGCGAGGGCCGGGGTGGGTTCGCTGGTGCTGTAGTAGCGGTTCCAGGAGGGGTCCTGTGGAGTCATGGGGTAGCTGTTGAGCCAGCTCCAGGTCCCCGCTACGGCGCGTCCCACCGACTCTTCCTGCTGGACGAAGCGGCTGAACGACCTGCTCTCACGGTGATGGTCGGTGATGGATACGCCGGCGCGCTCGAAGCTGTGCAGCACGGCCTCGTGGAGGGTGAGCAGGGCTTTGTCCGCGCGCAGTCGGTCCTGGTGGTCGAGGCCCAGGCCTGCGATGACGGCGGGGAGCTGGTCGTAGCGGTGTTCGTCGGCGAGGTTCCGGGTGGCAATCTCGGATGCCATGAAGGTGCCGCTGAACGGGGCGGGGAACCGCAGGCCGCCGATGTCGAGGGTCATGTTGCTGACGGCGGGTACGGCGGGCCAGCGCAGTCCGAGTTTGGCGATCCACGGGTGATCGGGGTGCTGGATCGGCACCTCAAGGATGCGCGCTGGCTCGGTTGGCAGCAGGTGCAGTTCACCGTCGGCGGTGGCGGCGATCCAGGGCAGCATGTCGAACGGGCCGCGTCGAGCGGGTCCGGGCCAGCCGAGTTCGGTGGCCAGGCGGGTCAAGGTCATGTTGGCGGGGTCGCCGAGGACGCCATCGCTGCTAGGCCAAGCCGCGTAGCGTGCCAGCTGCGGGCTGATGATGCGCACCGGTGGCGGGCTGGTGCGGGTGGAGGGAGCGAGGACGGTGATGACCGAGCGGATCCGGCCGCCGTTGGTGGCTTCGTCGAGGTGAGCAGCCAGTTCTCGCCGTACCTGGTGCAGGTTGGTGATGTGGCGGCGGTCGCGGACGATGAGGCCGGGCCACCGGCGCCGGCCGATGCAGGGGCCGGCGTTTCGCCAGGCCACCCGCGCCCCGTAGGCCAACTCGTCGTAGGTCGGCTTCCACGTCCCGCACGTCAGGACTTGGGCGCGCACCTCGTGCCAGCGGCGCGCGAGCCCGGGCATCCCCAACTCGTCGTGCCGGTGAACGAGGAAGTCGTGGGCTTGGGTTAGCAGCTGCTCGGGCAGCATGTCCGCCCGTTGGCGCGCAGTCGGCGTCGCAGTCATCCGTCACCGCTCCTCATGGCCATGGACGTTGCAGACGCGGAAGATGTGGTCTTCGCGGCCGTGGAGGGTGCCCGTCTGCCGCCCTCGTCCCGTCGGTTGGCGACCGGTCCGAGCGAGCCGGCCAGCGCCGGATAGCTCCCGCATCGGACTCAAGTGCTGGACGTGGCGGTAGGTCCCCCCACCCGCCGCCGGTGCCGGCGCGGCCCGAACAGCAGTAGGCGCGCCTGCCGAAGGCATGTGTCGTGGTGCTTTATCGGCCTGCGAGCAGCCTGCGAGCACCGCCACCGTGACGAGGTCAAGCCCAAGGTGGCTGAGTCTGTTCCGGCGCCGCCCGGCCACCGACGGGGTCAGAGTCATGCCATCTCCTCCTGGTTGCGGAAGCTCCTGCTCGCCCTCGACGCGACCGGCGAACCGGCCACAGGGTGCCGCCATCGCGAGCCTCGTTGACTCGCCATCTGCGACGCCAATACGTCGGCGGGATCCGCGCGTGAGGCACATCGCCCTTTCCGGGGCGCAGAACATTGTCCGGCCGCAGAATTCGCGACGGACCACCAAGGCGGACGGCCCTCTGCCCCGCTGCGGAACCTCGCCGTGCATCAACAAACTCAGCACGGCCCCGACGTGCATGTCCACACATACGGCTACACCTAGCCGGATCCTCACGCCTTCGCTAGAAACGCGACAAGCCCTCTGAACAGGGGAAAGGAAAGACTCTGGCCAAGAATCAGTGGAACTCTCACTGGCCTGCGCGACCGTCTTTCGCTAGCGTTCGCGGCGCACGGCAACCGCAGTCATGAATCCACGCCGAATGTAGCGAGTCGGCACATCAACGGGGGAAGGAAAGAGTCCGTGAAACGTCGTTTGCCGAGTACCATTCAACGTGCAGTTGGCTGGCTTGCCTTCACAATCGGAATGGCCGGTGTGGGAGCAGTCTTGCCCACGCCGGCCTTCGCTGAGGCCGCTCCAACCGGCGAGGCTCCGGCCGTCGTGACGGCCCAACCGAAGCCGGATCGGTCGAAGGCCGACGTCGATCCGCCCGCACCCGATCCGAAGCCCAGTCAGCAACCCGAGCCGACTGATCCACCGCCGGATCCGGAGCCAACAACGCCTCCCGGGCCCGATCCCACCACCGCCCCTCCCAGCCCCCACCCGAGTACACCGCCCTCACACTCACCGAACCCGGGCAGTGAGTCCCCACGGCCATCGAGCAGCGCCTCTCCGGGAACTGGAGCGTCGGCACTGCCCGGCAGCAACGCCGGGGGCGGGAGCGAGACCGACACGCCATCTGGACCGTCCCTGCCGGTGACCGGCGCGCACCTCGCCCCGGTCGTCGGCATCGGCACCACGGCGCTGGCCGCCGGCATCGGCCTAGTCGTCGCCGGACGCCGACGGTTGGGCTGAGCATGAGGCCGCACCACCCGCAGTGAGCCCTGAGGCAGCTCCGGCAATGAAGGGAGGTTGACCGTGACGCAGCAGCGCCCGGACCAGGCGATCTGGCCGGTCTCACGCGATGACGTGCCCGCCACCGCGCCTGGCCGGGCGCCTGCCGTCCCACCCGTCCACCGCGCATCCACCCCCACCACAGATGCTCACACGTCGAACAACACGAGCACCGCTGCGGCTTCTAGCCGGGCTCGGTCTCGACGTCGAGCCTTGCGCCGTGGCCTCGCCGTGGCTATCGCCAGCGCGCTCATGGCTGCCGCCGCCGGGTTCGGCCTCGGCCGGTGGAGCAACCAGACGCATCACGACAGCGCTCCGACCGCCGCCTCCCCCACCCCACGCCGTTCCCCCGCCAGCGGCGGGCCATTCACACAGCGCCAAGCAGCCGCCAACCGTGCTCACTTCCCCACCCCGGTCGCCGCATTCGCCGAACCGTGGCTGCCGCAGATCGGCGACTGCACGACCGCCCCGAACGGCGGAGGCCCACAGCTCGGGGCCGGCGAGCAGAGCCGCACCCGCTGCGCCGCCGGCATCATCACCACCTACTGGATCTCCTACCGCACCAGCGCCGACCGCGACCGCGCCCAGGACCGATACCAGGCACAGGCTGCGGAAACACCACGCCTGGCTCCCGGCGCCAAACCTCCAGCCGATCAGGCAGTCCCCCACGGCTCCCACACCGTGCGTTACATCGAGTACGCCTACCAGGTCCCCTCAGGACAACACGCGGGACAAGTCGTCGCCGCCCTGTGGTGGAGCGACCCGACGCAGCCCATCGCCGGGATCCTGCTCGCCTACTGGGCCGAAGGTCTGGACTCTTCCTGGGCGCCGCTACGCGACCTATGGGACCAGAGCGGATGACCTCATCCCAAAACGCCCGCCCGCGGCGGGCCAGGCGTCGCCCCACCAGTTGCTTCCAGTGGAACGGTGGCGGGCTCTCCGACCGCGAGGACACGAACCGCGTGGTGCGCGCGCTCCGCAGTCACGACGACCCAGCGACCGGTGCCGGGGACCGACAAGGCCACGTAGTGGCATCGGCCGCACCACAGTCCTGAACGCCACACCCACATTGCCCGCTCGACGCTCGCTCGCGATGCTTGCATGCGTCGCCAGCGCGCAGCCGCTACCAGCCCGGCGACGCCACCGGCAGCTGCCAGAACCGTTGCCGCGAACACAGCCGCGACCAAGTCGCGCGCCGGTGGCGGTTCCACGAGCAGCCCGTAGCTGATGAAGGCCACCAGCGCAGCGCACACCGCGGCCATCACGGCTGGCCGCGACGCCGATCGAGGGTATGCGGGAGGCCGAAGTTGCACGGCGAGCAGGCTCGACGACACCGTGACGCTGCGGCTGCGTACAACGAACATGCCCCCAGCCAGTGACGTGGTGGACGTACGCGCCACTCGCGCCCCCGCCGCATGAACCGCTGGCAAGGAGCGCGTTCCGCTTGAAGATCCGCAGTGCGGGCAGGTCGACCCGGATGCCATGCCGGCGAGTATGGCCGACACCTACGACATACGGCCGCGAATTCCCGCCGCCGGTTCCTCTGAAGCCAGGTGTCAACGACGGCCCAGATTTTCACGCTCGTCGGCAGGTGGTAGCCACAACGCCCCGCATCGGCGAGCGCGCTGGTGTCGCGGTATACGAGTCCGGTGCACTAAGCCCAGGTCGCCACTCAGCCGCCATCCGTCGATGGACTCTCACCGGCGACAGAAGATGCACCCGTCGTGCCGTCCCACTGGCTGGTCAGGTTGAAGCGGACCGGATAGTACTCGAATACGCCGCGGCCCACGACCCGGACGTGCGCGATCAACTCGCCATGTTATGCGCCGACCATCATGCGACTTGCCTGCGTTCGCAGGTTCGCGTCGATATAGGCGGCGGCCGGGGGACCTAAACCTGAATCCGTGGACCGGGTCGGCTTGTAACGGCGTCCGAATTGGCGTGTAGATGACGAGAGTGCCCTTCTGGGCTGCGATGATCGGGTTTGTCTACGACCTGATCTGCGCGGCTTGGAAGGGCACTCTCGGTGCAACGATCTCATGGCTGGCGCGCGGACGGCGCGGTGTTCGACGAGGAGAACATCGTGTCGCACGCGGGCCTGGTGCCGGTGCTGGAACTGGCCGAGCGGGCCGGGTTGTCCCGGCTGTTGGATGAGCACGTCCGGTTCGCCGACGAGCGAGTCAGGTCGGGTGCGGCCAACCCGACGCCGAAGCTGACCTCGATCATCGCGGGGATGGCCGCCGGGGCGGACAGCATCGATGACCTGGACGTCATCCGCGCTGGCGGGATGAAGAAGCTGTTCAGTGGGGTCTACGCCAACTCCACGTTGGGGATCTTCCTGCGGGAGTTCACTCACGGCCATACTCGGCAACTGTCGGCGGTGCTGCGCCGGCACCTGGTCGCGCTCGCCGCGCAGACCCCGGTGCTGGCCGGTATCGGCGAGCGCGCCTTCATCGACATCGACTCGCTGCTACGCCCGGTATACGGGAACGCCAAGCAGGGCGCGTCGTTCGGTCACACGAAGATCGCGGGCAAGACCATCCTGCGGCGGGGCCTGTCGCCCCTGGCCGTCACGATCTGCACCGAGGCTGCGGCGCCGGTGCTGGCCGGGGTCCGGTTACGGGCCGGGCGCGCCGGCTCGGCCAAAGGCGCGGCGTCCATGGTCACCGAGGCGATCAACACCGCCAAGGAGGCCGGCGCGCGGGCGAACACCATCCTGGTGCGCGGCGACAGCGCGTTCTGCAGCGGCAAAGTCGTCGCCGCGGTCGCCAAGGCCGGTGGGACATTCTCGTTCGCGATCGCCCGCAACCCGGCCGTCGACGCCGCGATCAGCAGCATCAGCGACGAGCAGTACACGCCCGTGCACTACCCTGGCGCGGTCACCGACCCCGACACCGGGCAACTGATCTCCGACGCCCAGGTGTCCGAAGTGGAGTACACGGCGTTCGCCGGCACCCGCTACGAGATCACCGGCCGGCTCATCGTGCGCCGCGTCCTGGACGCCAACACCCAGGACCCCCTGTTCCCGGTCTGGCGCCACCACCCGTTCTTCACCAACAATCCCGAGCCAGTCGCCGACGCCGACATCACCCACCGCCGTCACGCCATCTGCGAAACCGTCTGGTCCGACCTCATCGACGGCCCCTGGGCACACCAACCATCCGGAGTGTTCGCCGCCAACGCCGCCTGGTGCATCCTGGCCGCCATCTGCCACAACCTGCTCCGCGCCGCCGGCACCCTCACCCGCACCACCCGCTACACCCTGGCCCGAGGCGCCACCCTACGAAGCCACCTGATCAACATCCCGGCACGCCTCGCCCGCCCCCAACGCCGTCCCGTGCTCCACCTACCAACACACTGGCCCCGCGCCCAGGCATGGCTCACCCTCTGGACGGCCGTCTTCACCACCTGAGCGCCCACATCCCCGCAACGCCACCCCCGCCAGCACACATCCACGCTGACCCCACGACCAAGATCCGAGAATGCTGGGCAGACCAGCAGCACAACCACGGCCTCAACAAACACCAAGACCGACTTACGCGCTCACCAGCTCGACTCCAAGCCGGTCCACGGATCGAGGCTAAAGATGCAGGTCAAGGCGTTACAGGCTGTTGGAAACTGCTGCGAAGACGCCTAGTGACACGCCTGCCTGTGGATAGCTCGGTTTAGCTGGAGATCTATCGGGGTTGTCATAGTCGGTGTACCCGCTGGCACGTGTACGTGAAGGCGTCGACACGTAAGACTCGCGACGGGCAGCCGATCCGCTACCTGCAGGGCGGTCGGAGGGCTGGTTTGTTGGGGATCTGGCTGCATTTGGGCCTCGTTTTCGCGTCGTTAGAAGGTCTTCGTGATCAGGTCTCGCGCGTGGCGTTGGGCAGCCGCAGGGTCGGGTGGGTTTGCGGTGACCGCTGACATGAGACGTCCGAGCAGGTGAACGGAGCGGTAGGCGGCCAGAGCCTCCTCCGAGTGCGGGATGTCGTTGTCGGCGAGGAGCCGGGCCAGCCGGACCGGATGGACAGCGAAGGCATGAGCGGCCCGCGCGTAGTCGAGGCCCGGATCTCCGTAGATCGCCAGCTCCCAGTCGAGGCCCGCAGTAGCGGCTGGCTGGAACAGGAAGTTCCCGGGCTCCGGATCGTTGTGCAGGAGGTGAGGTGCGGCAGGTTCGGGCAAGGGCGCGCAGGCGAGTGCCTCGGCCGTCGCGGCGGCTTCGTGGAATCCGTGGCGGGCAAGCGCGGTCTGATACGAGAGCAGCCGCTGACGCAGATACCCTCCCCAGCTTGAGGCAGCCGGGGCGAAGAGCCGGCCGAAGCCGGGACCGGTGATCTGGTGGACGCGGTGCAGGTAGGTGATGACGCGCCGTTCCGCGTCCTCGCCGCTGCCCGCCGCCGAGCCGTGCAGACGTCGCAGGATCAGCAGCTGGCGGCCCCGAATGGAGCCGCCCGCGAGGACTGAGGGGGCTTGTATGCCGGCTTCGGACAGCCGCTGCAGTGCCGCCTTCTCGGTCTGGGCGCGCCAGGGTTCGCGGTAGATTTTGACCACTGCGCCGGGCAGGCGGAGGAGTCGGTTGGCCGGGGGAATCACGGTGGCTCTCATTAGCGTGAGGCTGGGCTGCTGGCGAGGGCTGAGCGCACTGTCTCGGTGAGGGCGGCGTGCGGGGTGCGGGTGCCGAATCGCAGGCTTACGGCTGGCAGGTCGGCGAGGGCGTCGAGGACGCGGGCTCCGTTGCTCGCCAGGTCATCGGTGCTGCTGGTTCGGATGTCGAGCCAGTCGCTGGTGTAGATGTTGTCGCCCGGCGACATGCACTGGGCGCTCAGTAGTTCGCGCGCTGGCCCGGGTCGCGTCGGTTGGAGATGGAGGTCCTGGGAGCCCTGGAGGATTTGAGGAAAGACGATGAGGTCCAGGGTTGCGGTCGCTGCCAGGGGGGTGCCAGTGCGCTCATGCCATTCGGCCGGCAAGATGTGCAGTTTGTTGGTGGCCTGGAAGCTCTTCCAGTCGGTGTCCGTGGTGGGCTTAGTGGCCGCGCAAATAGGTCAGTGGGGCGCTGGCGGGTAGGAGACGGGCACAGGCATCAGTGATCATGAAGGTTCCTACGCCTAGTGATC